>JACMLT010000247.1 GCA_014379455.1 Nitrospiraceae bacterium | reverse complement strand
GCATATTTAATGCGCCCAGACTTGATAGGAAGCTTCCCTGATTATCTCCGGAACCCTTAGCGAGCGGACAGCGCCAGAGGTGCCGATCATGACGATCCTCGCTACCGCAATATTCATGCACGTCCTCGTGTCGTTGTCCGTGTACCTCTACGTCTTTGGCGTCTCCAACACGCAATATCTGCGAATATTCCAGGTTGCCTTCTACCTCCTGTTGATCGGCTTTGCGATGACTCTCGGAGTCGGCATCGAATACGCCCTACGATATCTCCGACCGACGGGCCACCTCCTCGCTGCCGTAGAGTAAACGTCCTGTTCGCTCGCTTCGGCCAGTCCGACTAGTATGAGTTGGTCTAGCCTTAGTGTTTCAGTCTCGCCTAGTCTCAGCCTAGTCCGACCTAGCGAGTTTCAGATCATGCTAAACAATCACTCAGCATCTTGCATGACCTCAGGCATACCTTTGCCTCTCAATTGATCGAACAAGGCGCACACCCCAAGTACATTCAAGAGCAACTCGGTCATGCGTCAATTACGATGACGATGGACACCTACGGGCACTTGTTCCGAACCGCAACCTAGGGTTGGTAGACGGGCAAGATTCATTTGTTTCTGACGAGCAAAGCGCAACCCCCGCACAACCAAGTGAAGGAGCGTATCAGGCTGGCATAGAGAGTACTTCGCTAACTGAGAGGAATCAGGGTAGTAATATGGTGCGCCCGGAGGGACTTGAACCCCCAACCCCCAGATCCGTAGTCTGGTGCTCTATCCATTGAGCTACGGGCGCGTATCGACGAGGTGATGCATGCTGAATGCTGAGTTAACACTGAAGAAAAGCTGTCTGGAGATACGGGTTATCAATCAGCTTACTTCTCGAACTCAGCACTCTGGTTGTGGTGACAGCAGTGAGCGGTTATACAGGTCTCTGGGCTGGCGGGTCAAGGCATCGTGACACTTTATAGAATAGGGGCTTGCCGATGTGGGTGGAATAAGGGCTTTCGTTGCCCCGTTCTGTTGAAGGCCCTGATGTAGAAGTAGGGCCTGCCTGCGTTGAGATTCATTGTCGTAGAGATGAAGGTGTTGTGTGATGAGCCTTGCCACGTTCAGCGAAGAAAGGAAAAACCATGCTCAGAATTTTCCCTCTCAGGTAGGATACCGGCTCAGGCTATGCAAGGGGGGGGCATCAATGTCTGTTCGCGCAGTATCTCACCAACAAGAAATTCAACCAGCCGCTCTTGTGACGGATAGCCCGAAAGGCCGCTCGGAAGGGGTTCGGCTCGTCACGCAATGGGTGGTTGGAACAGTGCTTGCTTTTCTCATTGGATCGTGGTTGGTATGGTGGGCAATGAATCTTCAACGGCAATTTTCGGCAGACGAGATCAAGGGCGCCTGTCAGCGCGTAATGCCGGAGACCGTGCAGCGCTGTGTGGATACGGTCATCATTCAACGGGGTGTTGCGAGACGATGAGTCAAAGATGGAGACCTACTTACATCGGTATGCTGTGCGCGATGATTATCCTCGCGATGGTCTCGGTACGTGCCGGTGAAGCGCGAGCCCAGGAATCTTGGCCAAGAGTCGAACTCAGCGCGGGGACGTGGATCAGCGTCGGCGACACTCGATGGGCTCATAACGCCTCCTCGAATCCGGGCCTCGGCAATCCAACATCGAAACTCACGTACAAAGATGTCGGGACGAACGTCATCGATCTGACGGGGAAATTCTGGTTCTCCCCAAAGGTATTTAGTCGGCTGAATGGGGGATTTGCGGGCATCGGTGGCGGGAGATTGACGGACGATGATTTCGGCTCAGGACAACGGCTGTTTTCAAAAACGATCAGTAATGTTCCCGACAATAACATGTACTACATCAATGCCGATCTTGGGGGACGTGTAAGAGAATTCCCCAATCACCGAGGTTGGCTAGACCTGTTCGGAGGATATCAATACTGGCATACGGAGCATCAGGCTGTTGGTATTGGACAGGTCGTGTGCGACCCAGGCGCCATCCCTGGATTTTCGTGTGATCCAGCCGGCACGAGCAGCCTTCAGGGAGAGAACGTGATTACGAATAGGGCGAATTGGCACTCGATTCGAGTGGGTGCTTCGACGGAGTATCGGCTGACCACACGTCTCAGTCTGCTCGGTACGCTCGCGCTTATCCCGATCAGTGTGTTCGACAACAAAGATGTGCATCACCAACGAGGCGATCTCCAACAGAGCCCGAGTTTCTCCATGGTGGGCTACGGGATAGGGGCTGATGTGGACGTCGGAGCCCGTTTCATGATTACGAGAAATCTTGCGGCGAACCTGGGATACCGGCTGTATTATAACAGGATGCTCAGTGGTGATCTCACCGTCCATCCCGTTGCAGCGTCTTCAGAGTCTTTCCCTCTCACACAGTTCGAATCGTTGCGGCACGGTTTCACCGCTGGTCTCAGCCTTCTATTTTAACTATCGGTTTCCTGTGTTTACCGCCGTGAGCGCGACGGTAGCGTTTCGTCTTCGTATTGGACAAAGAGCCGTTTGGCTTCTGGATGGAGATAGCTTGGATGGCCATGAGGAATGCCGACCGTGCGGAAGAGCGGTGCGAGTTTGCCGTTCGGATGGAGGTAGCCGGCGCGAAGCGGCACGGTGCGTGTCGTGTGGCGGACCAAGTGGCAGGGAGTTGGTCTGATCGAGGTAATCCACTCGGCAATGTCATGCGGGTTGCCGATCGAGGCTGAGAGCAAGAGCATCCGTGCTTGGATCGGACAGAAGATGATCGTTTCCTCCCACACGACACCCCGCTCGGGGTCTGCAATATATTGCGACTCGTCCAAAATCACCAGACCTAAGGTATCTAATCGGACGTCGATCTCACCGCCTCCTGCGTCGTAGAGCAGATTCCGCAAGATTTCCGTCGTCATGATCAGCAGGGGCGCTTGCCCATTGTCGCGCCGATCGCCGGTCAGAATGCCGACCTGGTCAGGACCGAAGATTTTTGAAAATTCCGTATACTTGGTGTTTGAGAGTGCCTTAAGAGGCGACGTGTAGATGACGGTTCGATTCTCGGCGATCGCCCGGCGGGCCGCCTCGATCGCCACATAGGTTTTTCCGCTTCCTGTGGGGACGCTCACGACCACGTCGCCCTCTCTCAGTTTAGCAATGGCATCTTCTTGCCAGGCATCCGGGACGAAGGTCTGCGGTGGCGGGATTCCCAGTCCCTCCAACCAGCTGGAGAGGGTGATCGCAGGCTCATGGGATTCCGGCTCAACCGGCCTGTGTGTGGTGCGACGCTGTGGCGCCGAGGATTTTGGGTTTCGTACGGCGGGGGCTTGAGGAGGCGATAACGCGGGACGGGCCTGTTGTTCGCCGATCAAGGTCATCAGGTCAGACTCAAAGCCCGGGCGGTTCTCAGCGGAGTG
>JACMLT010000246.1 GCA_014379455.1 Nitrospiraceae bacterium | reverse complement strand
TGGGGTACGTTGAGGATTTCGATGAGCCGAGAACGAAGCTGGATGGCTTTTTCAGCAGCCGACTAGGTTGTGAGACGGGAGGTTTGCCGATCGACGACCCACACTCCGGCTAGAATCAGCGCGATGCCAAGAATTTCACTCGCACCCACTGATTCATTCAAGAGCACCACAGACAGGACGATGGCGGCCACAGGCGCCAAATTCCCAAAGACAGACGCGCGCGAGGGCCCAATGCCCTTCACGCCATACAGCCATGCCTGTTGCGCGATGGCAGTGGCAAACAGAACCAGGTACCCCAGCGCCATCCAATCCGCTGGCGTCACGAACCCAAGCCCCGCATCCAGCATCTTGCGATCCACCCACAAGAGGGGAACTTGAAGAACGGTCGCGACGAGCAGGGTCGCCCAATTGACGGTGAGAGCCGAGTGGCGCTCCATGATCTGCCGGCTACCGATACTATAGAGGGACCAGCTCACCACCCCGCCGAAGACCAGTAGGCTGCCGAGCAACGGCTGATCGCCTGCGGCTTGGAACCCCGCCACGGAGACCAGTCCTACCCCCGCGAAGGACAGAAGCCCACCCGCCCACACGGCGCGCAGCGGAACGTCCTGTATCAACATAGCCGAGAGCAGCGCGGTCACCACCGGACTTGCCCCGATGATCACCCCGCCCACGGCTCCGCTCACATACTTGAGCCCCATCATAATGAGGAGGTGGTTCCCCAACACGCCGAGCCCGAGCAGTCCCAGCATGCGCACATCTGCCTTGGTCAATTTAGCCAAGGTACCCTCCTGCCACCACCAGGTGCTCAGGAGAATCGCCAACCCACCAATGTCCCGCAGGACTGAGGCTTCAACCGCGGAGAATCCGCTCAGAGCCAGCTTCTGGGCCACGATCGACCCGCCCCACAGTATCGCGGCAGCGACAATCGCCCCAGAGGCAAGTCTGGTGGATGGCTTGGAGGAAGATATCATCAGCTATGGGGATACCGTCGTTTCCGCCTGCCGTCAAGAAGTATTCTTTCAAGGCGGTGAACAGATGCCCTTTTGCCCACGCATGAGGATGGAGTGTTGAGATAAAGCAGGCGACTGCATGGATGATGAGAGAACGGACCTCTAAGAAATCACTTGGACTGAGGCTGCAATCCTGGCAGGATATCAACGGATCGTCTCTCATGTCCCAAGAAAAGATGGCTCGTTGACAGAATCCAATCGTGCAGAATTAAACGTCGCCCAACCATGCCACCAAAAGTCTTCATCAGTCACGCATCGGAGGACAAGGACCGCTTCGTGCTCGACTTCGCGAGTCGGTTGCGGGCGCACGGCATCGATGCGTGGCTGGATCGCTGGGAAATGCTTCCGGGTGACAGTCTGGTCGACGAACTGTTCGAAGAAGGCCTGCACAGCGCAACAGCCGTGGTGGTTGTGCTCTCGACGAACAGCGTCGACAAGCCCTGGGTGAGAGAGGAACTCAACGCGGCGTTTGTGAAGCATGTCGACAGCGGCACCAAACTGATACCCGTCGTGGTTGACGACTGCCGTGTGCCAGAGTGCCGGAGTGCCTGACCGCAACATTGTGGGAAAGGATCTCCGATCTGACCGCCTATGACGCAAGCTTCGAACGAATCGTCGCCGCGATCACCAGTGTTCGGGACAAGCCGCCCCTCGGTGACCTGCCAGACTACGCCAGCGCCCCCACAATCGAGATTCAAGGGCTCGCGCATATCGACAACCTGGCGCTGAAAGTCGTCTGCGAGCATGCCTTGCGTAATGGCTATGCGAGTATCGATCGCGATGAGCTGCAGCAGTCGGAGGCGCTGTCATCCCTCCCGTAGCAAGAACTGACCGACTCTCTTGCCATACTTGAATCGGAAGGGCTCGTACACGTCGAGTCCACCGGCGGCCCTGTCTATTAAGTCCAAGTCACGATAGAGGGGTTCGAGCGATTCGCAAAGGCCTACCTCCCTGACTACCAGTCGACGGTCCAAGCCGTCGTCAGTGCGATTGTGAACGAGAATGTCGAGAGCAACTCTGATCTACAGGCAAAAGTCGGAAAGGGCCAGTTCCTGATCAATCACATCCTCGACGTATTCGAAGGCCAGGGCTACATCCAGCTGGAGAAATTTGGTACCGGGCTGTGGGAAGTCTCTAGTGTATCCGTCAAACTGAGACGGGCCTTCGGTGCGGGACAAGTCGATGCTTAACCCCTCGCTCAACCGGAAAGGTGGCCGCATCGAGTGCGGGCTGAATCTGCTGACGCCATTTCCCCGCCAGAAAGGCCGCGGGCCCACCACACCGAGAGCCCGGTGCCTTCCAGCGCCTGTGCTAAGCGACCCACTCGAGCCTCATCCTCGCGCTTGTAGGAAACAAAGACCTCGTTCATTGACCAGACCGCCGCTTCAAATCGTCAACCATCCAGGCATCACTTGGCACGAGGGTGCCGCGTTTCTGCATGGTCTGAGCAATGTCCAGCGCTTTTGCCGCATACGCCTTGTCGCCGGTCACCTCGCTCAGTTTCACATCGCTCACGATCAGGTCGCGCTGCCAGTCGGTGTTGCCGGGGTCACGCCCGGCCACGGTCTCGCGGATGGCGAGGCCCTTCCGATAGGCCCCCAGCGCCGCCGGTAGATCGCCCTGACTCACCAATCGGAGACGGCAGCTTCAAGGCGTTGAGAAATTCACGAGCCGATTTAGGAGTAATCTTCTTCATGTCATATCCTCCGTAGTTGTGTGGCGGAGGCCCTGTCAACTGTGACGCCATTCTTTTCAAGACCATTAGGCTGACTCCTTTACGCCTTGCCCTTTCCGCGTCGCTTGGGTCGGCGCGTTTTTCTCTCTCGAACAGGATTCTTTCGCACAGGCCGTTTCGCCGATGGCTTCGGACTGCGTGGTGATCTGACTTTCTGTTTCGCTCCGCTCGCAGGGGGCTGCGCGGTCCGATCCGGCGGTTTCAATTTGTTGTGGATATAGTCCAGCGATTCAATGGTCGAAGCGACAGTCTTTTGAACCTGACCAGAATATGAGAATTTATTGAGGATATCTCTCACAAATTTCATCTGTTTCAGGGAGGAATCTTGTTCTCGTTGGGTCGCCGACGACTCGGCAAACGCGGACCTGTATTTCTCTACGAGGCTGTCCCGTTCTTGGGGAAGGGTACGGCGCAGGAAGGCCCGGATGAGGGCCACATCCGAGATGGTGATCGAGTCCAAGGCACTGCGCGTCTCGCGGAAACGCTGCTGCGCCAGAGACTCGCATTTCGATAGTAATGATTCGTTCGTGAAATCCTCCTTCCCCAAGAGCGCCTCTACCACCAACAGATTGATGATCGGGTAGGGATCTGCCACCCCCTCACCTCGTTGTGGGTCGGCCGCTTTGCGGTAGTAGCCAGCCGCCTGTCTCAAGTGGTCGTTGACCTTCTGACTATCTGTCTCAAGTTGCGCCAGTTTCTTGTGCGCGCTTCCCATGATGGTCAGGCGCTCTGCTGTTGTCGCGATATCGAGTAGATGCCCGCCTTTGACAATGGCTTCTTCGATCATGGCCTTGTTGGTGGGTTCTTCCCCTTCAAGCCGCCCGGCGAGGTTAATCCACTGTTCAATTGCGCGAAGGGTGGCGGGATTCGAGGAGTCCTCGCTTTCGGCTGCCTTCCGGTAATGTTCGATCGCGTCTTTGAACAGGCGGTGATCACCATAGGCTTGTCCGAGCCGTTCCTGGAGTGTTCCCTGTTTCAGCCAATCCGAAGCGCATTTCTTTTCGATTGTGACGAGCGCTTGTCGTGTGGCGGTCAGATCCGCGGCTTCGTCCTGAGCTGAGAGTCCATCCAATTCGATGAGCACTTCCTCTGCCGCAACGATCACATCGTCGTTGTCGACTTTGCGCATGCCAGGTTTCCTCCTCAGCCGGAACTCGGGATCGCCATACGCCTGATAGGCTCCCCATGTATTGGATTCCGGGAACATGTTCCAGGTCTGTTGACGCGCTTTCTGCAGGGCTTGGCCAAAGGGCTGATACTCAAGGAGTTGCTTATAGAATGTTTGCGCGAAGCAGAGGGCCGCATCGTCCCGAACGGGCCATCCAGCCGCGACGACCGCTCGCACGCCCTTTCTGATCAATTCGCGCGAGATACTGGCGGCCAACTTATTGTAGGCCGTGCCGCCGATTTGTCCGAGGTGGCAACAATTGAGGAAGACCAGTTCCGGGATCGGGTCCAGCATCGCGATTTCCGCCGCGGTGAGAAACAGGCCGTTGTCGAGGACGACGCCGGCCTTTGCCCCGGACGTCTCGATGTCTGCCTCGCTGTAATAGCCATGTCCGGCGATGTGGATGATGCGATAGGGTTGGGCAAAGAGTTGGTTCAAGACCTCAAGGGCGCCGAGCCGCTGACTGGAGTGGTTCACTGTATAGTGGGGTTTCAGTAATGAGGCGACGAGTTCTGCTTCTTTCCTGGCGCCATGAAGCTCCGGATAGTTGGATGGTGTGAGGGGGTCTCCAACGACATAGACGCTGGTCGAGGTGGTGTCTCGGACGCGCTCCACATAGTCGGCGGTTTCAAGTTGTCGGATCATCCCCATGCGAACACACAGGGGCTGGTCTATTGCGATCATCAGCTCCCAGGGATAGTTGGCCGTCACATCGTCGAGGATGAAGACCACGCGGTCTTGGGTGAGGAGGCTGTCCTTAAGATCCGGTGGGATCAACAACGTAAAGAGGGTCTTTGCAATGTCTCGCCTGAATGCCGAGGACGTGATCGAGCGCTGAATGAGTTGGGCGATCAGTTCGGATTGACTCTCTTGAACGATCACTTCGGCGCGGGCTCGGTCTGACAGGGCGAGAAAGCGGAGCTTGCGAGGCCGGCGGGGTGTAGGTCCACTGTCTCTGAAGGCCAGATCAAGAAGGGCGCTCCAGACTTGCGGATCGTTTGCCTTGTCTTCTTGCAGAATCGAGCGGAGGCGATCCTTCAACACCGGAGGCAAGCTCAAGGGGACAGAAGCTGGACCGTCGTGAATCGCGGTTACTGTCCAGCGACGCCAATAGCCTCGACTGCTCGACGGAACCAGCCGAGTCTGGCCACCCTTTCCTTTTTTCAGGTAGGGCTCGACATCAATGTCTGTCTGGATTTCACGTTCGATGCGTTTCGCCACGCGGTGCGCGGACTTTGCCGCGTCGATGGCCACGTCAAGATAGAGTTCGACGAACTGGATGTGTGTCACACGCGGAAGCGCGGCGGGCTCTTCCTTGAGGCCGCGATTCACGAGGGCATGATTGGCCAAGACCACACCGCGCACAATGGCATTGACCGAATCCTCCACCGCAATGTTGGCAGAGGTATTGGAGCCGATCAGCAAGCTGTTGATCGTGAGTCCGGCTGGTTCCATCGATGGTGCTGCCGTGCCACGGCACTGGTTGATGTGCAAGCAATACTCCATCACTCCCTGATGCACAGCTTGGGTCAGTGCCGAGGGTGTCAATTCACCCCACTTGCCGAG
>JACMLT010000245.1 GCA_014379455.1 Nitrospiraceae bacterium | reverse complement strand
TCAACCAGCGCCGCTCGCGACCGGCCCCGTCTTGGTTTTTCTATGGAGAACGCGGCGGGCAGAAGGCAATTCTCAGGAAGCCGCGACACTCAGCCACTTGATTGTTCTGTTTGTGAGCGATCTCGCAGGATCCCAATTGATGTTAGAACAAAAATTTTGCGCTGAAGGTTCCCAGGTGCACATAGGCATCGTAGGTCCCGTCTACGGTGGGGTTCAGGTTCCCGGATACTGTTCGTGGTTCATAGAACCATTCTTGAAATGCCACATCGAATCCAATCGCCTTCGGCCAGAATGCGGACGCTCCTCCGCAAGGCACCATTCCCAGAAACCGGCCCTGGCCTTGGCACAAGAATCCGGCTCCAATGGACAGCGTGTTGGCAGATAAAGAAATCGTCCCTGGGTTGAACGTCCTATCAGGAACGGGATTCTCAGTTCGCGTGTATCCCGATCGGACTGCCACATCCCAATGAGGTAGCCACTTGGGATTAAGCCATTTGTATTCGGTCCCGATCGCGACGACTGGCACCGTTTCCCATTGTCTTGGTTGCGGAATAACTCCGCCGGAAGAGAGATGGATGTCGAAGTCACGATGCGATTTCCACCCGACATATTCCACATCGATCTCCATTTTCCATTCCCGATCACTCGTACGAAGCGGCCAGATCGCGATCCCTCCAGTATAGATCTGTGGCAGGACGAGATTGGCAGTGGCATCGGCTACCTTCGCCCCATTGACCAACAACGATCCACTCAACGGCACCACCGCCTGGGTGCGATAGACCAGCCCAATGGCGGCGATCGGCTTGCCATTGTCGTTTCTCAACGGTGTATAGAGCAGGCTCACGGTTGCGCCAGCCCCTGTTCCTGTGCCGTTGAGTTCGACGGAAGCCCCACTCAATGCGCCGTCGCCTATCTGTTTCATTTCGCCATGCCCTTGTCCAAGAAAGCTTGCAAAGGTGTAGATGTCTGCGCTCACGCCGATAGCCAACTGATCATTAATCTTATAGGCCACAGTCGGCTTGATAGCGATCAGCGGAAGCGCGGCAGAGGTGACGGCCGTATTGAAAGGGCCATCGAGTGGATAGCGCGTGTTCAAACCGAACGGCGAGGTGAGGCCAATGCCGACCGTCGCGTCCGACAGACGATCCCATCCAAGAGATCCTAGATTCGCACTCACATAGGTATGGCTCGGTGGTGGAAACGCAATACTACCTCCAAAATCACCTCGACTATCTATCCCAGTTGAACTATTTGACTTTATGGACCCCCCCAGCAGAGCTGTTCCGGTGACTACTTGGACCCCCTTCGCTTGGCTCAGGCCGGCTGGATTGTAGTGAATGGCTGAAGCATCATCGGCCTGTGCAACAAAGGCATTTCCTTGCCCAGCAGCAACTGCCCCCTGTGGCTGGAACCGAAGTGCCTGTCCATATCCAAGCGACGGGCATAATAAACAGGCTAGCCACAGAACTAAGAGACTTCCTTTGTTATTCACGCTATAGCCATAGCCCTGCCGGCACGTCATATTTTCACTGAAGGATCAAAGGTTACGCATTACTATTGCCGCGACAACTCTATTTCTCGTGAATATATAGCCGATTAAGGGCGAGTTTGATAGGGCCAAAATATCCTATCGCCACGCCTTCTGGTTTGTGGTAGCTTGTGACCCTGTGTAGTCAATCCTAACGGAACCTATCTATGGCACATGTCCAGAAAAAGCGCCCCTTCCCCAAAGACGTATTTACGAACCTAACCAAGGCTGAGTGCGAAGGATTTATGGAGGTCCTGCACTTTGCAGTGCAATCAGAAAGTCCCGAAGACGTCAAGGACGTGCTCGCACGGTTTCAAAGTCTGTTTGATTTTACCCGGGTGATTGGTGGACTCGCAAAACTCAGTCCCCTGGGCGTGTTTGAGGGCTTTACCAATGTGCTCAATGTCAGCTATCCAGAAGAATGGCTTCGCCTCTATTGGCAGAAGGGGTACTTTGAAGTCGACCCGGTGTTCAAGACGGCTTTACAGGAACCAGGAACTCAACATTGGGAAACCACCTACCAGACCGCAAGCTCGGACAAACAGCGCGAATTTATGGCAGCGGCGAAGGAGTTCGGTCTAGCGGATGGGATCACAACAGGATCAGCGGATCCCGCATGCGGAGTCGGGACCTTTTGCTCATTTGCCTCTGCTGAACGAGTGGACGCAAAACGTTATGTGCCGCTGGTCGAGTATTTTGGATATCACGTTCATCTTGCCCTCTTACGCACTGCCCCAAAGAGTTCTCAAGCGGTTGGTCCCTGCGTTAAAGAACTCTCCCTGCGTGAGATGACGATCCTAAACTGGGTGAAAAACGGAAAGACAAATTGGGAAATCGCTAAAATCGTAGGCGTGACTGAACGGACCGTACGATTCCACGTGGAAAGCATCTTCTCGAAGCTGGATGTCACTTCGCGATCCCATGCGGTTGCAACCGCGATCGCACACGGCCTGCCTAACGTGGTGTAATCAACAGCGGTCTCGTTGAGTTTCTCGCAACTCATGCCTGGTTCGAGGTGTATTCGCATTCCCTTACACCGCCGCACTCACGAGTCCCATCCTCTCGCAGTTTGAGTAGGTAGAAGTTCGACCAGAAATTATCTCGCCTTGCAGTGTCTCAATGGAAGAGATCCAGTTCAGTAACCGTGGTTTCTTAATCGCGTTCTCTTCGTCAAACCGAACCATATCGTACAACGCTGCCACGGAACAGGCTCCAGCTGGAGGAAGTATCACTGGTTCTCCTATCATTTCACAAGGGAACCCAAGCGCTCGCAGTGTTCGAAAGAACCGATGCTCGACCTCAAGATAGTAGTATCGAATGTCGTTTTCAACAGCCCATTGATAGATGCCTTTCAATAGCGCCAGCATCATCTTGGACGAGAGCCCTCTATCTTGGATCTCAGGATCAACCGCAAGTCTGGTGATCTCGGCAGTATCTGAAGTTTTTCTGATTTGGTATCCGTCTGGGAGCAAGGCACCAAATTCATTCTCGAGCATGAATTGCCCGGAAGAGGGCAGTAGTCGAGCGATCCCGACTACTGCTCCATCATCTCGGATTAGACCAACGGTCTTTCCCCACAAATCGTACATGTCCATCTCCTCTCTGTCGTCCACCTTAGGAACCCACTTCAGTGATTCGGCAAAGACTCTATGTCGAAGATGGTAGGCCTGCCGTAACTCCTCCTCGCTTTCGAGCGTCTTAACCAAAAACTCGCCTTCGTAGAACGAAATCTGTTTGGATTCCTCTCTAATTTCGTTGCTCACGGGCATCACCTCCGACAAGTTGAAGTACAGTAGGGAACGTGGACCGGTCCGTAGGGTTACAAATTTGAACACATCGGTCACCTGGCGGATCCGCCAGGTGACCGATGTGTGGCAGTCGCGTATAAGCAATACGCTTTGACATTGAGAATCCCGTGAGGGGAAAGGCTCTGGAAAGGTTCACGTCACATTATGGAAAGGCCACTTCAAGTGAAGAAAGATCGGCGGGGGTTACAAGTTCTCGATGGGTTCAGATCCTCTTCCGGCAAGCTGCAGAACCAGCGTGCACTGTGCGCGCAAGAAATTCCCAACGACGAAGATGAGTCTAGTGCTTGCCTGCTCAGCGGGCAGGTTGGAAACAGCCTTGTCTCTGGCCTCAAGGCATCTGAGCAACGATTGAACGCCCTCCTTCACGATCGCAGTCGCATCGGACGGGAGTTGGAGGATTCTGTATTGCAAGCGCTCTATTCGATCAGGCTGACCCTTGAGCAGACCTCTGGATTGCAGGGGGTACCACAGGCTGGGCTGCGCACTCACAATCAAGCGGACGACCAACTGAACACGGTTATCGAAGATATCCGGCGCATGATTGTGAGTCTAGAATCCGACCCTGCGGATCCATTTCGACTGGTTTCCGAGTTACAGGCCCTCGCCCAGGCCATTGAAGAAGTGAGTGAGGTACGGATTCGTGTGGAGATCGACCCGACAGCAGAGGAGATTCTGACCGGCGAAGAGGCACATGAACTTATCGCGATCGCCAAGGAGGCCTTGAGCAATTGCGTCTGTCACGCCCACCCAACGCGAGTCGTGATCGCCCTGCGGCACGTCGGCACACGAGTACGACTGAGCATTCGAGATAACGGATCAGGTTTCGACGTCGATCTCGCACGAGATAAGGGCTTTGGATTCTCGCGTATGGATCAGCGGATCAGAAAAATTGGTGGCCGCTTGAATGTCCAATCCACGGTGGGGCGAGGCACATGTCTCACTGCCGACGTGTATCTTGAACCGATACTTACAATAGTATGAAACACCCACCCACCTGTCTTGTCACGGCCTTACCGCCTCGCACTCTCAGTCGAGGCGTGAGAAAAATCGCTAGATTCAAGACCGCACATGTTCCAAAGCCGACCCACCGCCCAGGGGGGCTGATTGACCATTGCTATCGCGCACTACTGGAGGCCTCTAGTCACGCCATCCTACTGCTCTCGCCCGAATCCATCATTCTGGAATGGAATCGAGTGGCTGAAACGGTCTCCGGCTGGACAGCCGACCAAGCCCTGGGTCGCCGCTATGTGGAATTGTGTCTTCCGATGAAGTCGCGTAATTCGTTCCTGGCCGAGCTCGCACGAGTCGCCGAAGGGAGCGACGTGAGGGGACTCGAGATCCCTCTCTTGGGACGCGCGAGCTCACAGACGATGCTTTCTTGGGATATATCGCGGGTGCTGGGGCCTCAAGGGGATCTGATTGGCCTCATGGCTATCGGAACTGCCGTCGCCCCAGATACCCAGGTGGAAGAAGCACTCCAGTTCGCCCATGCCCGAGCGCGTAGCGCGGCTCGCCAGGTACAGAAAGCCGTGGAAGAGGAACGGCGCAGAATTGCCCGGGAGTTGCACGACGAGTTTGGGCAGGCCTTGACTGGTTTGAAATTCGATCTGGCGTGGTGTGGCCTGACTCTCACGCACGCGACGGAGCCCACCGATCTCAGAGATCTGTTGCGTAAAGTCCAGGCGATGTCGGGATCGGTCGATGCCCTATTGGGGGCCGTGCGGGCGACCGCGACGGCGCTGCGGCCTGCCATGTTGGACGATCTCGGATTGGTTCCGGCGTTGGAATGCCTGGGCACGACGTTTCAGCAGCGCACAGGGGTCCGGTGTACCATCGACGTGGCCCCGGCTGTGGAGGCCAGCACGCTGCCTGCCGACGTGTCGGTGGCGTTGTATCGCATCACGCAGGAATTGCTGACTAATGTGACACGCCACGCGGCCGCCTCGCAGGTGCACATCCGGCTGTCCCAGGACGCTGGCCAGATGACCGTAGCCGTGATGGACAACGGGAAGGGCATTGCCACCGAGCGGATGACCACGCCTCGCTCCTTTGGGCTACGTGGCATGCAGGAACGCGCCGCCCTCCTCGGGGGCCATTTTTCGATCGTGGGGACGCCTGGGGGGGGCACCACGGCCTGCGCCTCGGTGCCGGTAGCAGAGAGGATCGCGTCATGATGGGGACCCAGGTGGTGAAAGTGCTCATCATCGATGATCATGAGGTGGTGCGCCTGGGCGTCAAACAGATCCTGGAGAAGGCCCTCCCGCACGTCGAGCTCGGGGAAGCGGATACCGGGCAGAAGGGGATTGCAGCGGTACAGCAGGAGGCGTGGGATCTGGCCATTGTGGATATCAGCCTGCCGGACCAGAGTGGGTTGGAGCTGCTCTGCGAGTTGCACAGCCTGGCCCCCAACCTCCCGCTGATGGTCTTGAGTCTGCACACCGAGGAGCAATACGCCGTGCGGGCCTTTCGGGCCGGGGCGATGGCCTATCTCACCAAGCAGACTGTAGCAGACGAGCTGGCCAAAGCGGTGACGCAGGTCCTGGCGGGTCGCACGTATGTCACCTCCTCCCTCGGCGAGTACATGGCGAGTAGCCTGACCAAGCATCCTACGCGCCCCGGCCATCACACCTTGTCTGAACGAGAATTCGAAGTTTTTGT
>JACMLT010000244.1 GCA_014379455.1 Nitrospiraceae bacterium | reverse complement strand
ATGAAGAGTCTGCGCAACCTGCTGACACTGAAGGTGGGATGCACTTGGTACGAGGGATGCCGATAGTTCACGTCACCGGCTGTCGGCAGGGTACGTGGGAAGTCACTTATAACGCACCATACGCTCGGGGACGTAACCAGTGATTCGAACGAGACTGGAGAACCGGACGACAATCAGACCACAGCATGTAAAAGAGAGACGGAATGGATCACGAGTGGTGAGCGTTTGACCAAGGAGGAAACATGGGAGATCATCGTCAGAAAAGGAGTGAAGAGATCGCTGCTGAGATAACCGGGCCTATTGTGGAGGCGATTATCACAGCCGGAGCCAATGGCAGCGATGGACGTCTTTTCGATACTCCGAAAGCCAAAGCAATAGGAGAGAGGCTGCCAGAGTCATATATGAGGTGGTCTTTACTGGAGTTCTTGCCAGTCTGAAGCCAGGTACATCGAGTGCGCTGCCAAAACCGGGTGATCTTCTTGACCGTGTCACTGGGAAACCAGTCCTGGCCTCTCAACAGTGAGTACGGTGATCCTGGAGCGATCTCAAGAAATGGAAATGTATTCAAGACGAACGCGTGTGACGAACGGCGAAGCGCTACCCCGATGAGAGGAGTTGAGGTTCCATAACGAGAGGCTGTGCGTTTAAAAGGCGAGACGCAGGACACCGTCTCATTGCGCTTTGAGGTCTACGATGTCCGTGCTCCGTTGCTGATAGGAGTTGGTGAAACGAGCGGCTTCGGGCCCTTCTGAATTTGAGATCAGATATTCAATTGGTTTGCAAAAGCCACCATTGGTGGCCTGGTCAGCGCAGGCGGTGAGTCCTACGATCAAATCTTCGCGGGCGCGAAACACAACAAAATCCCCGGGCTTATTGAGCGGAGGACGTAGATGAATTGTCCCGTTGTGGTCAATTTCATAATTCATAAAGATATTGAACGTGGTCGAGATCAATTCGGGGGGGCGCTCGAACTTGGCAAAGGCCTCGCGCAAGTTCTCATGGCAGCTGGGATGATAATCTGTAGTTTTTGAGAGCATGTGAAACATCTGAAGGCTGCAAGGAGTCACTAAAAAATCGTGTCGACCGCACAAATCCTCGATGATCTCAAGTAAGGGTACCCCTGCATTTGAAAATAAGGTATGACCTTTGGTGAAACATACTGTCTCGTTATAATCAATGCTTCGACCCGAAGAAAGCGCATCACTCGGTCGATCACATGAAAAGCAAAACAGATCGGCGACTTGCGCTCCGGTGGGTGAAAGAACAGTAAGGTCTTCCCCACTGTGTAGCCGAAAGCTGGTTCCAGATTGAGCGTTAATGCAAGTTGGTGTCAAAGAAGTTTATCTTTTTGTTTCATAAAATTAAAAGGGCATTCCCAGGATTCTGGATTTTCACGTCCTGAGTATTGAATCGCTTCCCAATCGTCTCCATGCGCCAGGACCATGGGATTGATCGATCCTTGAAATTTCAAATCGTTTTGCCGAATGATTTTGACCATGGCAGCGTAGGTTCCCTCTTCCTCAAATATTTCAAATTGGGAAAACGCGTTAAACACCATGGCTGGGCGTGAAAACCGTCGGGCGAAACGCGAGCTTTCTGGGTGCAGCCCGACAACGAAGAGTGGTACGCCATTGAGGCTGAAGCAAAAGGAAGGGTCATTCGGATCGGATGCATTGATGGTACCCCAATCAGCCGCGCGTTCTTCTTCAGAAGACAGCAACGAAAGTTCTCGCCAAAGTTTGTTCTCAAAATCGAGTTCGTTATCAGGCGTGTGAATCGAGGCGGTAAAAATAGCCCAAAAACTCATATAGCGAGATTGGGTTGCACGCTGTAATTCTAAAAAGTTTAACAAGTCGGTGCGCAATTTGTGCCAATGAGTACCGGTGCCAAATTGGCCATACGTCCCGATCACATAGTCATGTCGAACCACCGACTGAATAGCTGCGACGCAGGGATAATTTTTCTGCAGGATAAATGAACGAATTTCATGATTGATGTCTTCCTCGTGAGGACAATCTCTCTCGCGTAAAGAAGCAGGGTCCGAATAGAGGCTCCCACCTTCTATCATCGTAGATTGCTCCTTTCGCGGCTTTGAACCTGGAACAGTGCGTTATTGGCATCCCGATTCATCAGACTCGCCTGGTGCTCCCGTCATCAAGACGAAACAAAGGCCCGGCACCTTTCGGAGCCGGGCCTGCACAATTAGTCCCTCAGAATTCCCATGGCGTTCACGGCTGATTCACAACGCGTCCACTCGGACCGTGTTCCCACGCGTCTTCTGAAGTATCTCCTATGTTAGCAATTCTCGCGATTACTCCATACTAGGAGGAACCCTAGTCGTGTTTTAGGGGCCATCGCCAGCGCTCCATCCCAACCTACTACCGACCCTTTAGCTAATGACGGTATTATTGCGGGTAATCAGTCCGTGTAGTTGGCGATCAGTGGGTTGCGTACGTGTGATAGTCCCCATCGCTTGGAGTGGCACTGTGGTGCCACAGACTCACAATCATTATTACCGCCGTGCCTGTGGAACCATCAGACTCCTTTTGATGCCCAGCGAAAGTGGGACGGGAATATGCATTCTCTCTGTTTTACTACCTACACTGCCACTACATTAAGACCGGCTGGAAAGGGAAGGCTATGTAAGTGGCTGATTTTTGCCGGGCCGAGTAGGGGTCGAACCTACGGCCCGCTGATTGTTATTCCTGGAACAGCAATCGGGTCCTTGCCCTGGCGGTTTTCTGCTCATGGCCAGGCGGATGGCTGGTACAAAAGCGCGCGCGAGGCAGTGTGATTCAGCGACGCGATCCAGCTATGGAAGCCAGGTGGTCCATGTTACGAGGATCCCGAGAGCGAGGGTACCACCGAAGACCAGTAAGGCAGCAATTATTGAGCGCATAGCCTTCACCATCATTAAAGAACGCGTACGCTTCGAGTATTCAATCAGTCTGAAGCTTGGAAATCGCAACGGAGGCGGCGAAGTCATCTAAGTCATCATAGAAACGAATGGTCTTTTGTCGGACTAAGTATACAAAGCAGACCCATTCTTCACCCTCGTCCTCGTTGAGATATTGCATCAAGCCATCACATACGCGCATGAGTTCGTCCATGTCTGGGTCGAGTTCCATAGGTTCACTGTATCATTTCAACGCTGGAACCACCCTAGATGAATCCCTAGCCGGGCGCGTGGATCCTGAGGATGTGGGAAGGGTGGATAGACGATGGATTACGGGGGGCTATACGAACTCCGCGAGTAGCATGGTGACAGGGGCAGGACAGGCCGGAGAGTCGTACGCGCGCAGGGCACAGGGCATGCGCCTTACGCGCACATAAGACAATTTGAGGTTTCACGCCCGCAAAGGGCGCTAAGCGGCTGACGGCGGCCGGGCCTCCGTCTCAAGGTGATAGAAATTGTTTCGCGGGAACGGAAACCACTGTGGGGGGGTCATTATTAGAGGTCGGGCCAGCGACGTTCCGCACTCATAGCAACAAGCTATTTCGACAGATCGCGTCCGATTCATGCCCGTTACCATCAAGAAGCGATGGGGACACTCTGAGCAAGTTCTGACGTGGTTCATGTGGAAGGCCTTATGGTATGCACAATCGCTTCGCCGCATTCGCGGCAGTGATACATGCTCAGCAGATGGACCTCATCACGCAGACCAGAACGTGATAATTCTTGGACAGGATGCTCACAGAGTGCGCCCGGGTTTTGCAGTTCCCACTTCGCTTGGATGTCAGATGCCTGAGTCTTTGTCATTCTGCGCCTCATTAGCCATCCACGGGCAAATAGGAGCGGGGTTGGTCACCCAGGGATGGTTTGAAATCCCTACCCAGCGTTCGGACCACGGTGGCGATGGCCTCGCGCTCGGCAGTGGTCAGTCCATTGTATAGAGCAAATCCTGTGAATGATTGGCAGGCCTGCAGAAACGCCTGCACTTCCTCTCGTATTACGGTGGGTTCCATGGCTCATGATTTCACGCGTTCAACGGGGGCGGAATTAGGAAATCCCCTAGCGGGGGAGAGTTCAGCGGGTCACTTCCGATGGGAAAACAGGAGAGGACAGTGACAGCAATTGATAGCATAGGTACACTACCCCTCACCAAGGGGCGCGGGATTCCATTCATACAAAATACATACTGGGGGTCCGCGGCCGGTGAGGCTGCGTATATCCTATGGGAATTGTTATGGGATCAGCACGGATTTCCTTTTGCTGTCCTTTATCTGGGTTGGAAAATCTATCAGCAGTATCGTGGCGGCGGTATGAACGCCGTGAAGCTTCATGTCAAAGATTTGTGGTGGAGTCTTCGAGATGTCGCTCTTCCCATATGCCAAGCGCGCCTGATTGGCTTTCTCCTAGTTATGTTTGTCTGGGTGCCTTACCAGCGCGCTAGAAACGTGGAAACCCCATGCTGAGCATATAAATAAGCTGGGGCTTGAAAAAGATGCAGAGATAAACCGCCTCAATACTGAAAATGTTGGGCTGAATTCAACGAAACCTCAGCCTGTCGTCAAAGATGAACATTCTGAAAGAATAATCGCTGACTTACGACAGGGAATTAACGAGAGGGATCGCGACATTCCAGAATTAAAAAGACTCAAAGATCGCGCTGAAGACACTGCGAATGGGAATAGTCATGTACAGTCCCAGACGGACAGCCGCAGGTATGCTCATGACCCGGTAAGGAGCCTTAAGACATCGTTCCCAATTGTTTCCCGGAGCGACGAGTGCCGCTTATTCAAACCATCGCTGAACTCAACGGGCTACTTCTCGCTTTGCACGCCAACCTCGAAAATGGATCTCAATGCCCTGAGGGCACCGACGAATGATGACTAACATTTTCGAGTGCAGCGAAACGTCATCCAAACAGTCGCGGAAAAGGCGAGGATTCTCTGAATTTTTTTGTAGGCGGGATGCGAACGAAGACGCAGGGGGCCATGTGGTCTAAAATGGTAGTACTTTGAGGCTTGACAGACAGTGCCATGGAATGTATCGTTACGATACATGACGCCTAAACAACTCAGACAGACTCGTCAAACATTAGGGTTGACCCAAAAAACTCTCGCTCAACAACTCCACAAGACGCGGTTGACCATCACTCGGTATGAAACAGGCGTTTTGAGCATTCCTCAGGTTGTTGAGATGGCCGTAGTACAGCTCAGTTCCTCACAGATTTCCCTGGCCGGTATCGTGGCAGCCGGTGAACCTATCGAGCCTATCCCGCAGACTGAACGTGTCGAAGTGCCCAAAAGCATGATCGGTCGTGGGGACACTTTCGCCTTGCGTGTGAAGGGAAGTTCCATGCGAGATGATGGGATCCTCTCTGGCGATGTGGTGGTGGTGCAGAAGCAGAGCACCGCCAGGAACGGGCAGACCGTCATTGCCCTGGTGAATGGCGAGGCCACGATCAAGACCTACTACCGCAAGGCTGGAACGGTTGAGCTGCATCCGGCTAACGACACCCTGAAGCCGATTCTGGTGAAGGAGACCGATGCCTTCCACATCGAGGGGATTGTAGTCGGTGTGATTCGTCATCTTGGGAGATAGGTGTTACACCGAACCGCCTGAGCAGCCTCATGGATCGTCAGATTGTCTGCTTGGCTATCCCCTCGTTTGAAGTGGCCCTGGCTCGCCTGAACGATCCTTCACTCCGTACGAGACCGCTTGCCATTGCCCCGATCAGCACATCCCGTGCGCTACTCCGTGAAGTCTCCCTCGAAGCGATGCGAGACGGTCTCTACGTGGGGATGCCTATCGAGCAGGCCAAGCGGTTGTGTCCGACACTGCAAGTCCTCTCACCGAATCCTCATCGCATCCATCGTGCGAACCAGTCCCTCTTGAGTGTGATCACACGCTACGCGCCTGTCTGGGAAGCGTTCCAGCCTGGCTCCTTCGTAATGGATCTGACAGGGACCACCAGGCTGTTCGGTTCTGCTTGTGACGTAGCCGCGAAAGCACAGCAGGACATCTTGAAGCAGTATCACCTCGATGGTGTGGCAGGAGTGGGTAGTAATAAGCTCGTGGCGCAGACAGCGGCAACATTGATAGAGCCGTCTGAACTGTGTGATGTCCGGCACGGATCTGAGGGAGTCTTCATGTCGCCTCTCTCGGTCAGGACCCTGCCAGGGCTTCATCGACCCTGTATGCGGAAGGTGCTTCAGCGCCTTGATGATTTGAACCTCCTTACCTTAGGAGACGTGGCCGAGAGCCCACTCGATGCCCTCTCCCTCGCGATTGGAGACTATGCCGGTCAGCTCTCCCGATGGGCGCAAGGAATCGATCACGCACCTGTGCTCCATCCCGCTACCCAGTCGAGTCTTGAAGAGATTGTCACGCTAGAGCCGGATGAGGTTGATGACTCTGTGCTCTGGGGCAAACTGCTCGATGCGTTGCAACGGCTGTGTCGCAATCTGCGGAGTCAACGCCGCATGTGCAGAAGCCTATCCCTTATGATCCGCCACAGCGATCAGATTGAGGTGACGAAGCAAGAACGGCTGACGCAGGAGACGTGTTGGGAGGTGGATCTCTCGTCACACCTCTATGTGCTCTTCCAACGCTGCTTCCGCCGTCGAGTCCGTCTCCGTCAGATGACCTTGAGTGTGACCGGCTTGATGGCCTTTGCGGAGCAAGGCTCGCTCTTCGATGAGAGCCCCCTCGACTCACAGCGGAAACAGGAACGGGCTAAGAGCTTGGCCGTGGCACTCGATACACTCCATGCCAGGTTTGGTGAACAGGCCATCCGGTACGGAAGGAGTCATTGAATGGCGTCTGCCTTCGTCAACTTACACACCCATTCCTCGTATTCCCCTATGCAGGGAGTCCCAACACTGGAAGCACTCTGCCATGCTGTACGCGCACAAGGCCAGGACACGCTGGCCCTCACCGACACGAACGGACTGTATGGAGCGATTCGCTTTCTCGACGTGGCACGAGAGGCAGGCCTGAAGCCGATCCTCGGTGCTGATCTAGTTCATGGTGCCTACCGAGCTGTTCTCCTCGCCAAAACACCGACAGGCTATGCGAACCTCTGCCGTGTGCTCTCTGCGAGGCATGGTGATGAGTCGTTCGACTTCATCATGACGGTGGCTCGCCATCGTGAAGGATTGGTGATCCTCTCAGACTCCCTCACGGCTCTCACAGCTTGGAGTGACGACGCGGTAGAAGACCTCTACGTTGAGTTGACGCCTGGGCCAGAGATACATGAGGCTGTGGCCCTCAGCCGACAATTAGGGCTTCCACCTGTGGCCACATCACGAGCCTCGTTCCTCCGTCCAGCCGACTACCATGCTCATCGATTGCTGAGAGCGATTGCAGAGAACACGACCCTCTCTCGGCTCCGTGCCGATCAATGCTGTGCTCCGTCGCACTGGCTGATGCCTGAAGCCGTCCTCGCACGTTACTTTCCAAATGTTCCTGAAGCTCTGACCAATGCTCATCACATTGCTGAGCTGTGCTACACCGACTGGAACTTCAAGGACAGGATCTTCCCTTCGTTTCGTCAGCTCTCCGCAGGAACCGCCGTCGAGAGGTTACGGGAGAAAACCTATCATGGTGCCCTCTGGCGCTATAGCACACTGTCTGAAGTGGTGACACAGCGGATTGAGAAGGAACTGACCGTCATCAGAGAGAAAGGCTATGCCGACTACTTCCTTGTCGTCGATGAGATCGTCCGGCAAGCTCCACGGACGTGCGGGAGAGGTTCAGCCGCAGCCTCCATCGTGTCATATTGCTTGGGGATCACACATGTCGATCCAATCCGACACAACCTGCTCTTCGAGCGGTTTCTCAATCCTGGCCGTCACGATCCACCAGACATCGACATTGACTTCCCGTGGGATGAACGCCCGAAGATTCTCGAATGGGTGTTCGCGCACTACGGCACGCACCAGGCAGCGATGGTGGCCAACCAGAACACCCTGGCGACTCGTGCGGCGATGCGAGAGATTGCGAAGGTGTACGGCATCCCTGCAGGAGAGATCAGCACAGCCCTTGCATTGATCCAGCGGCGAGCTGACTTCGTGGACGTGGGGCCTGGGCAGACTGTCACGACGTGGGCAGCTCAGGTATGCCAATCACTTCACCTCAGAATACCGTGGTCGGAAATCCTCACCTGGTCCGTGAAGCTCCAGGGACACTTCCGCAATCTTGGACTTCACCCTGGAGGAGTGGTCCTCGTGCCCGACGAGATTAGACGCTATGTGCCCGTAGAAATCTCTGCGTCCGGCTTGCCGGTGATCCAATGGGAGAAGGATCAGACGGAGGACGCCGGCCTGGTCAAGATTGACTTGCTCGGCAATCGGTCGCTCGCGGTGATCCGTGATGCGCTGGCCGCGATCAAACAGCACACAGGCCGAGCCGTCGACTACGCGACGTGGGACCCCATCAGTGATCCCGCCACCAACGAGCTCATCCGGCGAGGCGACACGATGGGGTGTTTCTACGTCGAGTCACCGGCCACACGCCTGCTGCTCAGGAAACTATGGGCAGGTATGCCGCCTGCGAGACTCGCACGGGCCGACGTGTTCGAATATCTGGTGATCGTCTCATCGATCATCCGACCCGCCGCGAATGTGTTTGCAGATGAGTTTGTCCGTCGAGCACATGGACAGCGTTACCGATCGCTCCATCCCATCCTTGATGAGGTCCTCGCAGAGACCCACGGCATCATGGTCTATCAAGAGGATGTGATGAAAGTGGCGGTCGCACTCGGGGGATTCTCTATCGAGGACGGTGATCAACTCCGAAAGGTACTCAGCAAAAAGCACAAGGCTCGACAGCTCATGGACTACCGGCAACAGTTCTATGCCGGAGCCGCAACGCGTGGAGTGAAAGAGCAGGTGACCGACCACATATGGTCGATGATCATGAGCTTCGCCGGATATAGCTTCTGCAAGCCTCACAGTGCGAGCTATGCGCAGGTGAGTTTCAAGTCCGCCTATCTCCGTGCCCATTACCCCGCTGAGTTCATCGCCGCCGTGGTGAGCAATCAAGGTGGGTACTACTCGGCCTTTGCGTATCTGTCCGAGGGCAGGAGGATGGGTCTCACAATTCTCCCACCAGACATCAACCTGAGTGAGTGGGGATATGCCGGATCAGGACAGGCCGTACGAGTCGGGCTGATGCAGATCAAGTCGCTTCAGGAGGACCTCGCTAAGGCAATCATCACCGAACGGCAGACGAACGGCCCATACCGTTCATTGCGTGACGTGTTGGATCGTGTGAAGCCAGAGATGGCTCAAGCGACACTCCTTATCAAGGCTGGATGCTTCGACGCAATTGCTGGTGAACTCACGAGACCGGCCCTACTGTGGAGACTGTTCGCGTCACAAGCAGCCAAGCCACCAGGCTATCTGCCAATTCCACCTGAATATTCTCTCCAGCAGAGGCTCACGCACGAGCTTGAACTGTTCGGCTTCCCGCTGAGCTGTCATCCCTTGGACCTCTTCAAGGAGGTGCTCGCTCGCATCCCGCATTTACCCGCGAAAGACTTGGCTGACCATGTGGGAGAAGAGGTCACGGTCATCGGCTGGTTGGTAACCGAGAAGATCATCTCCACCAAGAAAGGCGAGCCGATGGAGTTCATTACCTTGGAGGATCAGACCAGCCTCTACGATGCCACGCTCTTTCCTCAGACCTATCGCCGGTACTGCCATCTGCTGGCGACGAATCAGGCGTATGTCGTGACTGGACTGGTGGAGGAACAGTTCTCAACCGTCGCTCTGACAGTTAAGGAGCTAAGGCTCCTGGCTTCTCGTGAGGTGGGGGATCAGTTTCAGCCCATTGAGGAAGTCGTCGGGTAGCCGGTACACTTGCTGCTATGCCGCTCTCACCACTCATCCGCTTCGGCACCTCCACGTGGACCTATGAAGGCTGGCAGGGTCAGGTCTACAAGAAGCAGTACACTAAGAGCGCGTTTGCCAGGGAATGCCTCGGCGAGTATTGCCAGTATCTCCACAATGGAGAAGCGCTCTTTCGTACAGTCGGTAATGACTCAACATTTTATCGGCCTCCATCGACACAGCAATTGACGCGCTATCTCAATCAAATCCCAGAAGACTTCGAGATGTGCTTCAAGGTGTGGGAGGAAATCACCATTCCCAGCTACGCCAAGCAGCCTCGGTATGGGCCGCGGGCGGGTCAGCCGAACCCACGGTTTCTCGATGCCAAGTTGTTCAATGAAATGGTTCTGACGCCATACCGTGAGGCGAAGTTTGAACCGCATGCGGGTCCCTTCTTGTTTGAGTTTCAACGACACGGCATGTCCAACGAGGAGTTTTGCTCAAGGCTGGATCGATTCTTTGGCCAGCTCTCACAGGATTTCCGTTACGCTGTTGAGATTCGCAACGCAGGTCTCATTGGACCTGAATATCAGAAAGTTCTTGAAGCTCATGGTGTCTCCCACGTCTATAACCACTGGTCCTATATGCCTCCGCTCGCAGAGCAGCACACACGTATGGGGAACTTCACCGCACCGTTCACGGTGCTGAGACTGCTTACCCCACTGAAGATGTCCTACGAGGCCGCGAAGAAACGAGCTGAACCGTATAACAAGATTGTTGGAGAGTTGCCCTATATGCGGCGGGAGACAGCGGAGCTCGTCAGAAAGGCGATAGGGGAGAGCCGGCGAGCTTATGTATTAGTCAACAATCGTTCGGAGGGGAATGCACCGTTGACCATCCAAGTACTGAATGATCAATTGAAAGAGGGATCGAACTGACGCATGGATCGGGCCTTTGTATTTGCTTGAGCCTGATGGAGTTGTGTTGCGGCGTGTCGGCGGGTGGAGTAGGGGTCGGTGCCCACGGTCCGCTGATTAAGAGTGAGTCTCTTGGGGTTGCTCAAGCCATTGATGGCTTGGGTAATCCCTTTTCCTCATGCGGTATCCAGCCTCTCACTTCTTTGTTTCTCTTTGTTGCTTGCTGCCTACATTCAGCCCGGTTTGTATACCCCTCTAACACTGTATTAACACCACGTGAAGGGTCCCGTACTGGGCTTGGAGTGATGACGCCGGGCAGGGTGAATTCAAGGCTCAACTCTACGTCAGGTCTTGCCCACAACTTGTGTTCCACAAAATTTTCCCGGATGAAAGAGGCTTATGATTATTGTGTGATTCGCACACACGACCCGTGTCCAAAATACCATGTTGCGTTATCTGCAACACAGGGGGCTATTCAACAATAGCCCCCTGTGTTATTTATAATCAATCGCTTGTGAGACGGATTTTTGGTCTATTGATTGCATT
>JACMLT010000243.1 GCA_014379455.1 Nitrospiraceae bacterium | reverse complement strand
GTGAACGCCGCGCGCCGGATGGCCGAGTTCTGCTACCTGATTAAACGCTCATTGAATGTTCTGGCCTTCGTCTATCCGCCTGACGCAGGCAAGACACATGAAATTCCCTATGGCAGCGGCTTAGTGGCCGTTCCCATCTATAAAACTGTTGGGGAAGCGACCAAGAATCACCCCCAGATCAATACCAGTCTTGTCTACATCGGTGCGGATCGGGCCCTGAAGGGCGGGATGGAAGCCCTGGACGATTCGCACATCAAGGTGGTTTCCATGATCACCGAGGGTGTGCCGGAAAAGGATGCCAAGATCCTGGGCCATCATGCGACCAAGCTCGGCAAGGTGTTCAACGGCCCTTCATCGATCGGAATTGTCTCAGCCGGCTCCTGCCGGTTGGGTGTCATCGGCGGCGCCTTCGACAACTTGGTGCTGTCGAAGCTCTATCGCGAAGGCTCGTTCGGGGTCATCACCAAGTCTGGTGGCCTCTCCAACGAGATTATCTGGATTTGTTCGCAGTTTGCCGACGGCATCACGACGGCTATCGGGATCGGCGGCGATGCCTATCCGGGAACCGACTACGTCAGTTATCTCGACATGTTCGAGCACGATCCACAAACGAAAGCCGTTGTCATTGTCGGAGAAATGGGTGGCGATCTCGAAGAGCGGGCAGCAGAGTGGTACGGGGCGAAGAAGCGGCGGGTGAAGTTGATGGCCGTCGTCTCCGGCTTCTGCCAGGAAAGTTTGCCGAAGGGCATGAAGTTCGGTCACGCAGGCGCAAAGGAAGGTTTGAAGGGCGAAGGGTCGGCCCGCGCCAAGTCCGATGCCCTCAAGAAGTCCGGCGCGATCGTACCGGCGACATTCGGCGCCTTGGGCCCCGCCATCAAAGAGGCCTATCAAGAGCTATTGAAGTCCGGTCAGGTGAAGGAGCCGGTTGAACCGCTCGTACTGCCGAAGCTGCCGAAGACGATTGAAGAGGCCATGAAGGCGGACGAAGTGATGGTGGCCCCGCTGATCCGCACCACGATCAGCGACGACCGTGGCGATGAACCATGCTACGACGGATACCCTGCTTCCGAACTTATCAACAAAGGCTACCAGATTCCCCATGTCGTGGGACTGTTGTGGGATAAGCGTCTGATCTCCCAGCAAGAAGCTGAAATCATCAAGCGCATCATGATGCTCTCCGCAGACCATGGCCCCTGCGTGAGCGGGGCTCTTGGGACGATCATTGCAGCCTGTGCCGGGATCGGCATGTCCCAATCGGTTGCAGCCGGACTCATCATGATCGGCCCTCGTTTTGGCGGCGCCGTGACCGACGCAGGCAGGTTCTTCAAGTATGCTGTCGATAATAAAATGACTGTTGATGATTTTTTAGCCTACATGAAAAAGAATCACGGGCCAGTGCCGGGGATCGGCCATCGCGTCAAGAGTCTGCGCAATCCTGACAAACGGGTGAAGGAACTTGTCGGATACGTCAAGAGTTTAAATATCAAGACGCCTTGCCTGGACTTTGCTCTCGAAGTGGAAAAGATTACTTCGGTAAAGAAGGATAACCTGATTCTGAACGTAGACGGCACGATGGCGGCGGTGCTCGTTGATATCGGGTTCCCGGTCGACAGTCTGAACGGTTTCTTTATCCTCTCGCGCACGATCGGGTTGATCGGGCATTGGGTGGATCAGAAGCGTCAGGATAGCCGCTTGATCCGGCTGTTCGATTATCTGGTGAATTACGCGGCGCCGAAACGGCGCGAAGTGCCGCCGCTGAAATAAGTGCTGAGTAACGAGTGCTGAGTTAGGGCCCCTTGTCTTCGCACTCAGCACGCAGAACTTCAAGGAGTAAAGAATCATGTCGTTAGATCTTGCAAAAAACCTCTATGCGAAGATGCCGGATGTGCTGGCGAAGGCCAGGAAGAAATTCGGACGCGGGCTGACCCTGTCGGAGAAGGTGCTGGTCTCACACGCAGACGATTTCGACACTCAGACGTGGGAGCGCGGCAAAGCGATGTTGGCCCTGCGGCCAGATCGCGTGGCGATGCAAGATGCGACGGCCCAGATGGCCATCTTGCAGTTCATGCAGGCTAATAAGAAGCAGGCGGCCGTGCCGAGCACCATTCATTGCGATCACTTGATCCGTGCCGAGATGGGTTCTGAGAAGGACTTACTCCGCGCGGTGGATGAAAACGCGGAAGTCTATAATTTCCTCGCATCTGCGGCAAAGAAGTACGGCATTGGATTCTGGAAGCCAGGCGCCGGGATTATTCACCAAGTCGTGTTGGAGAACTATGCGTTCCCAGGCAGCTTGATCATCGGCACCGACTCGCACACGCCGAACGGTGGCGGGCTTGGTGGATTGGCCATCGGTGTCGGTGGCGCAGACGCCGGTGAAGTGATGGCTGGCCTGCCATGGGAAGTTCTCCATCCGAAACTGATCGGCATCCACCTGACCGGCAAGTTGAGCGGCTGGGCCTCGCCGAAGGATGTGATCCTGTACCTCTGTGGTTTGCTCACGGTGAAGGGTGGAACGAATAAGATCGTCGAATACTTCGGTCCCGGAGCTGAGACTATCAGTGCGACCGGGAAGGGGACGATCTGTAACATGGGCGCGGAGCTGGGCGCCACGACGTCGGTGTTTCCTTTTGACCAGAAGATGGTCGCCTATCTGAACATCACGGATCGGGCTGATCTGGCCAACCTGGCGATCGCGAATAAATCATTGCTGGTAGCGGACCCTGAGGTCTCACAGTCGCCTGAGAAATACTACGACCAAATTGTCGAAGTCGATTTGTCGACGCTCGAACCCCATGTCGTCGGACCCCATACGCCGGATCTCGCCAGGCCAATTTCTAAGATGGCGGCGGAAGCCAAAGAGAAAGGCTATCCAGTCCAACTCAAGGCGGCGCTCATTGGAAGCTGCACCAATTCATCCTATGAAGACATCAGTCGTTCGGCCCACATCGCCCAGCAAGGGTTGAAGGCGGGCCTCAAAGCAAAAGCCCCGTTTCTCGTGTCGCCTGGTTCCGAGCGCATTTACAATACGATGAAGCGCGACGGGTTCTTGGAGACATTTGAACAGTTAGGCGGTACGGTGTTGTCGAACTCCTGCGGCCCCTGCATCGGACAGTGGAAGCGGGCCGATGGGGTGAAGGGAAAGGCGGATTCGATCGTCAGTTCCTTCAACCGCAACTTCCCTGGCCGCAACGACGGGATCAATGAAACCTTGTCGTTCCTCGCCAGCCCGGAAGTTGTGACGGCCTACGCCATCACAGGCGACCTTGGATTCGATCCAGTGAACCAGACGCTCAAGGGAGCGGATGGGAAGGAATTCAAGTTTCTGCCGCCGGTGGGTGAAGAGCTTCCGGCCAAGGGGTTTGCGAAGGGGGAGGAAGGGTTTGTTGCGCCGGCAGCCAGTGGTGAGGGCTTAACCGTTGAGGTTCCGCCGACCAGCGAGCGACTGCAACTATTGCAGCCTTTCCCGCGTTGGGACGGCAAGGATTTCGAGAAACTCCCGCTCTTGATCAAGACTAAGGGCAAGACGACGACCGATCATATTTCTCCCGCCGGTCCCTGGCTCAAGTTCCGCGGCCACTTGGACAAGATCAGCGACAATATGTTTTTGGGCGCCAATAATGCGTTTTTCTCCGAGCCAGGCAAGGGCACGGATGTCTTGACGGGTGAAACAGGGCTCACCATGGCCCAGATCGCCCGTCGGTACAAAGCGAAGGGCATCGGTTCGATCGTGGTCGGCGATGAGAATTACGGTGAGGGCAGCAGCCGCGAGCATGCGGCGATGTCGCCGCGATTCCTGAACGTTCGCGTCGTGATCACGAAGAGCTTTGCCCGTATTCACGAGACCAATTTGAAGAAGCAGGGGATCTTGGCGTTGACCTTTGCTGACCCGAAGGATTACGAGAAGATCGAACAGCAGGATCGCATCAGCGTGACAGGGCTAATCAGTCTGGCTCCTGGCAAACCGGTGCAAGTGACCATCCATAAGCCGGATGGTACGTCACTCACCATTCAGGCGAACCACAGCATCACCGAACAGCAAATTGCGTGGTTCAAAGCCGGTTCAGCATTGAACGCGCTGAACTAACAAGGAGCTAGGAGAAGAATCACCATGACGACCAAAGCGGACAAGATCATTTATACGAAGACCGATGAAGCGCCCATGCTGGCGACCTATTCGTTTCTTCCAATTATCAACGCCTTCAGCAAGGCGGCCGGCGTAGCCATTGAATTGCGCGATATCTCATTGGCCGGACGCATCCTCGCGGTATTTCCCGATTACCTGACGCCGCAGCAGAAGCAGGCGGATGCCTTGTCAGAATTGGGCGAGCTGGCCAAGACGCCGGAAGCCAATATCATCAAGCTCCCGAACATCAGCGCGTCGCTTCCTCAGATCCAGGAGGCTGTCAAGGAATTGCGAAGTCAGGGCTATATGCTTCCCGATTATCCTGAGAGTCCGAAAGACGATAAAGAAAAGGACATCAAGACTCGCTACGACAAAGTCAAGGGCAGCGCCGTCAACCCCGTTCTGCGTGAAGGCAACTCCGATCGCCGTGCGCCGCTCTCCGTGAAAGCCCATACCAGGAAGCATCCGCATAAGATGGGGGCTTGGAGTCCCGACTCCAAGACGCATGTCAGCCATATGAAGGGTGGGGATTTCCGGTCCAACGAAAAGTCTATGACAATGGCTGCGGCGACAGATGCACGGATTGAGTTTATCGGTCAGGACGGCAAGACGACTGTGCTCAAGCCGAAAGTGACACTGCAGGCCAATGAAATCATCGATGCCACGTTCATGAGCAAGCGGGCTCTGCGCCAGTTCCTGGAGGAGCAGATCGAGGACGCGAAGAAACAGGGTGTTCTGTTTTCGCTCCATATGAAAGCCACCATGATGAAGATCTCGGATCCCAAGATCTTCGGCCATGCCGTGACGGTCTATTACAAGGACGTGTTCGAGAAGCACGGCGAGACGTTGAAGAAGCTGGGCGTGGATCCCGACAATGGCATCGGTGATTTGTATACCAAGATCAAGGCTTTGCCTGACGATCAGCGCAAAGCGATCGAAGCCGACGTTCAAGCTGTGTACCAGAAGCGGCCTCCGATGGCGATGGTGAATTCCGACAAGGGGATCACCAACCTGCATGTGCCCAGCGACATCATCATCGACGCTTCCATGCCCCCGGTCATTCGTGACTCGGGAAAGATGTGGGGCCCTGACGGCAAGGCCTATGACGCGAAGTGTGTGATTCCTGATTCCAGTTACGCGCCGGTCTATCACGAGGTGGTCGAGTTCTGTAAGAAGCATGGCGCATTCGATCCGAAGACGATGGGCAGCGTGCCCAACGTCGGTCTCATGGCGCAGGCGGCAGAGGAATACGGCTCGCACGACAAGACCTTCAAGGTTTCGGGCAACGGCACGATCCGCGTGGTGGATGCCACAGGAAAGACCTTGCTGGAACATCAAGTGGAAGAAGGCGATATCTGGCGCATGTGTCAGGTGAAGGACGCGCCGATTAGGGACTGGGTCAAGCTGGCGGTGAATCGAGCGAAGGCCACCGGAGCCCCGGCGATTTTCTGGTTGGATAAGACCAGGGCGCACGATGCCCAATTACTCGTAAAGGTTGAACGGTACTTAAAAGATCACGATACCAAGGGCCTCGACATCAGGACTATGACTCCGGCAGAAGCGACCAGGTTGTCGTTGGAACGGATTAAAGAGGGGAAAGATACGATTTCTGTGACGGGGAACGTGTTGCGCGACTATCTCACGGACCTGTTCCCGATTCTCGAAATCGGGACGAGTGCCAAGATGCTCTCGATCGTTCCCTTACTGAACGGCGGAGGTCTCTTCGAAACTGGCGCAGGTGGTTCGGCCCCCAAGCATGTGCAACAGTTCCAGGAGGAAGGGTATTTGCGGTGGGATTCGCTGGGAGAATTCCTGGCCCTCGCCGCTTCATTGGAACATCTCGCCAAGGTTGCGAATAATCAAGCAGCAAAAAATTTGGCCGACGCGCTCGATCAGGCCAATGCGAAGTTCCTGGAAAGCAATAAGTCGCCGGCCCGCAAGGTGGGCGAGATCGATAATCGTGGAAGTCATTTCTATCTGGCGTTGTACTGGGCACAGGCCTTGGCACAACAGACTCAGGACAAGGGCCTGGCAGCGCGTTTTACCAAGATCGCCAAGGATATGGCGGACAATGAAGCCAAGATCACGGGCGAATTACTTGCGGCTCAGGGGAAGCCGGTTGATGTCGGCGGGTACTATCATCCTGATGATGCGAAGGCGTCAAAAGCAATGCGTCCTAGCCCGACGTTGAATGCAATTGTGGATGCGATTGCCTAGCAAACGGTAAGGAATAAGGGGTAAGGTGTGAGGGAGATGAGCTGGCGTAGACCGTTGGCGACTTTCCCCTCACCGGCTTAAAAAGCAATGGCACAAGAAGACAGCAACGTCATCGATCAGCCTGAAGTACTCCGGCACAAGATGGTCACCGTCGAGATCGCCGGCAAAAAGTATGACGTGCCGGAGGGGATCACGATTATAAAGGCCCTGTGGTATTCGGGCCAGGAAGTCGTTCGTGGGGCCGGCTGTCTCGGTGGATTTTGCGGGGCCTGCGCGGCCTACTATCGGACCAAGGACGACCCGAAAGTCAGAACCTGTCTGGCTTGCCAAATGGCGGTACAAGACGGCATGTCGATCACCATGATGCCGCCGTTCCCGGCCCGGAAGGCCACCTACGACATACAGACGCTCAAAGATCCGAAGCAGGACCTCTTCAATCTCTACCCCGAAGCGCCGCTCTGCCGGAACTGCAACGCCTGCACTGAGGCTTGCCCGCAGCAGATCGATGTCCGGGAGGGGGTCTGGAAGGCCGTCTTCGGGGATTTCAAGAGCGTGTCTGAGATGTTTATGGACTGTGTGATGTGCGGCATGTGCACGCCGGTCTGCATCGCGGACATCGCCCCCAATCTCGTGGCGCTCTACGTGAGCCGGGCTCAGGGGGCTCATTTCACCGAAAAGCCGGTAGGCCTAGACACGCGCATCAAGGAAATTCAAGACGGCCGTTTCAACGATGAGTGGACCGCAATCCTCAAGATGACCGATAAAGAGCTGGCCGATCACTGCGCGACCGTGAAATAGTATCGCGAGCCGTCAGCCCTCAGCTGTTCACATTAAGGTAGATGTTGATTACCGAACGCGGATAGCGAAAAGAATACTCATGGACATCCACGCCCTTCAGCAAATCGTGCACCGCACGCGGGATGCTCGACGCAAACAGACGCTTCCCAAGTTCTCTCCAGCGGATTGCGACCAACTGATCCAGAAATATCATCCAGATTATCGTGAGCGAGCCTATCGGCCGATCCGCTTCGGTCCCAATAGCGGGGATAAGACGGTCG
>JACMLT010000242.1 GCA_014379455.1 Nitrospiraceae bacterium | reverse complement strand
CTTGTGCTTGGCCAAAACAACTTCGTCTTCCGCATACAGTGTCCCAAACCAAGCCTGATATTTGTCACCCACTTTTTTCAGCGGGCCCGCATTGTCCATCTCGATCCCAATGGAAGAGCTGTTCATTCCACTCAACCCATCCCAGTGACTGAGGCCCGCGTGCCACGTCTTGATATTGAACGGTGCAAGTTGAGTGATCGTGCCGTCTCTGGCCAACACCAGATGTGCTGAAGCCTTCGATTCCGGATTCGTCAGCCAGTTGATTGAACTCGCGGCACTCTTCCCAGCCGTGTAGTGGAACACAAGGTGGCGAGGGGCAAGGTCGCCTCCTTTGTTCGGAGTCTCAACGAAGGACACGCCTGCCCCGACAAGCCGATCATCTTCGATGGAAAGACCCGAACCTCGCGCAATCGCGGCACCACGTGCCTTGGCTGTCCTCAATACTGTTTTCTTCTTCGGTGTACGACGTCTTCTCGAAGGTCTTCTACGCGCAATCATGAACTCCCTCCATTACGCTGAAAAGGCTCACGAGCAAGCAAGTATACGAGGAACGTAGCAGGAAAGAAATGTGATGTGATCGAGCCCGGCAGTACCAACGCGTGTGCCGATTTGGATTTTGGCTGACGCGGAGAAAAGAAAGTGAGAGGCCTAACTGCAAAGCGCCTCAGTACGCTATTCGAGGAACGAGGCGTATCACAAAGCAACGCCGACAGATTCCTTGGGATACCTCAACTCCATGTGACGGACTTGGTCAACTACCAGCTTAGTCGGTTCTCCGCTGAACGATTGCTGCATGTGGTCACACTCCTTGATTAAGACAAGGAAATGCTCATCCGCCAAAAATCCACCAAGCATCACCCTGGGGTCACGTCAGTCTTCATAATTATCAATCAATCCAACGGAAGGACCTCAACCTATTCAAGCGGGGAACGTCCATTTAAGCCACCTCGGAAGGATTGGCACTCGTTTTTAGTGGCCGAACGTCGTGTCAGTCTTAATGGCCTACAGGACGAGTCGACGTAGCGTTTTACAAATCTGGCAGGCAGGACACACAAACGAGCTACGTTCACTTTGGAGGCGACGAATCATTCGGCCGCAGCGGTTGGGGCAGGGATGACCTTCTTTACCATAGACGAGATGGCGGCGCTTATACTGGCCTTCCGTGCCGTCTGGGGCAAAGAAATCCTTGACGCTCGATCCGCCGCAGGCAATTGCCTCGCGCAGCACCGTCTGCATGGTGTCATAGAGTCTGATAATCGTGGCTTTGCGCAGCCGACTTGCCTCACGGTTTGGATGGAGCTTGGCGCGAAAGAGCATTTCGTTCGCGTAAATATTCCCAATCCCTGCGATCACTTGCTGATGCATCAACAGAGGCTTCAACCGTCCACGTCTGGCTTCCATCAGACTAATAAATTCATCGCGTGACACCGTGAGAGGGTCGACCCCGAAGCGGCGAGCACGGTAGCGATCGAGGCCGGCCTGATCGAGCAGGGACAACCGTCCGAAACGGCGAGGGTTCCAGTAGCGCAGTTCTGATTCACGGACTCCTGTGAATGACATGCGGACATGTACGTGCTGCGGGTGTTTCGTCTGTGTCGCACGAAAGAGTAGGAGGCCGGTCATGCCCAGCTCTGCAACGACGTATCTAAGGTCGCCCTCTTTGTGAAATCCCAGCGCGACGCTCTTGCCGTATCGCGCCACCCCTTCCAGCCGCGCACCGCGATACCACGGGAGTGTGGGCAACCCTTCACGAACGATATCCGCTCGCCCAACCCAACAGTCGTTGAGCTGCGCACCGAGGAGGTGAGTCCGTAGCTGTTGAGCCACGACTTCGGCTTCCGGCAATTCGGGCATGAGAGAAATCCTTGCAATGTGGTCGTGCCAAATTAGGCCATGGACAAAGCACAAAAGGCAACGTGTGAGAAGGCGCTACCTTTGGAGGGGGCTTTCGAACTTGTGGTTACGCGCCGGAGGCGGGGCGTGAAGCAGGTTTATTCTTATCCTTCATACGTGCCTCCCGAAGAAGGCGAACTTGAGTAATGGCTTCTTCAAGATTTGGAAGGGGCATGGCGCCAGGCCGCCGCGTCATGACCAACTTAAAGACTTGTTCATACGTCATCCCTTGGACACAACAGAGGTAGGCCATGACCACTGACACGGATCGTCCCATGCCGGCACGGCAACAGACCATGACCCGGTTGCCAGAAATATGCTCTTCGACCCAACTCACGGCTTGGTCCAACAATCGCGGCTCGGCTTCTGCATACTCCGAAAATGGAATCTTGCCGGAGATCAGCCAACCAGGTGACTCCAACGCATACTCAGCGGCAACAAGGAGCAACGCTCCGATCTTGGCTGGCGGCTCCTTTGCGTCGTTGATGTTCCCGACCAATAGCTTTTCGGTGATCATATGCATGATAGGCTTTGTATAAGGAGGCAGGCCACCAGGTCAAGGGAAAACCACGCCCACATGACTCACGAAGCCTTCTCCTGACGCACCGATACGCCGCTGCCACAAATCTTGGCAGCGGCAGGCTCGCATAGCGGCTCAGTAGTTTTTCCGCGAACTCTCGTGAATGGTGCGGGGAAGCCTTGTCCGTTGCAGTCGCCCCTGTGCGAACGCTATACTTGCCACGCGATACTGCCGATCTCTGTATAAGGAGACTCCCAGGTGCCAAACCCAACCATGAAAGAAGTGGAAACCAGACTTGGAACCGTTCAGTGTGCCATTTGTAAGGGATCAAGCTTTGGAATCGATGAACGCTCTATGCAGGCAGACGGTGAATGGCGCGGTATTTGTAGGAAATGCTACTACACCTTCCCGATCTACACTGACATGGAGTTTTACCTTCGCACACAGCCAGACATTCCCTATCGGCTCAAAGAGATGTCCTGTCCGACCTGCAATCAACGAGGCGTAAGCCTCAATTTTCGCATCACCATGTCCGTCAGAGAATCGATCTATTTCCTGACCTGCAACGCGTGCCAGAAAACATACCCGGAACAGTCCTCCCTGGAAGCGTTTGAATAGCTCGCCTTTTCACCCCCTGCGTGGTGTATACTCTTCCCATGAGTGAGACACCAAAAAATCCCTCCGCCAAGGTCCCCGAGGCGCCCGCTCCAGAGCCCGTGGCCAAGCCGAGAAAAGAAATCCCGCTTATTGCCATTCAAGACGATGGTGACATGATCGCCGAGGAAATGGCGGAGATGTTCGACGAAGACAGAGTGAGTCACCGGCACGGCAATTCAGAACCAGAAGCCGATTAGTTTCCGACCCTAATCTTCCAAACCTCACCCATCAGCATTTCCTCTGATCCCTGAAACAGGCTGACCGCTTCGGCTCGACCGCAAGAAGCCTTTCATCTGCTCGGCTGTGGAACTTGTTCTTTTCCAGGAATTCGCCTGAAAGGAACTTTAAACAGTCCTCGCCGTCCGCCTTCGGCGGACCGCATCTGTTCGGCAAGTGCGGTGCCCTCGCCTACGCGATTCGCGCCGCAGAAACAGTCACCCTGCTACGTGCCGCTGCTCTAAAAGAAAGTGAGGCAATGACGAGTCGCTCACAGACCCGTCGCCTTATCAAAGGATGTGACCTTGCTGGTGAGACCGTGTTTGGAATCAGCGCCGAGTACCGTTATGGGAGAAACTCCGACCCTATATCAGCACAATAGTTTGATCCTGACCTGATTTCGTTGAGTAGCAAGCGCAACGCGCTTCTTATTGATCATCTTGCCTCCTATTGCTTCTCTCGAATGCCGCCGCTGCAACTGGCGCCCAAGCCCAGAACCGTACTCATCTCAGTCGGCTCCGTTTATAAAGCCAAGCTAGGTGTTCGGTATGGCGGTCTGCGCTATCCGGAAATAGCGATGCAGCATGGATGCCACAGAAGTCGAGTATCCCTTTCAGAGTGAATGTCGACTCCTTAACGATCTTCCAGCGGTGAATTCCGTCCACGTCCCAGTCCTCGTCTGATTTCGAGTGCAATGTAAGTACGCCCTTCTGTGCAGTGATTCGCGGACTGATGTGAGGTGGCCTGACGAGGCGCGGTGTTTCTCCAATAATTTCAGTGTCAAATGGATCAATATCGATACTCGAATCCTTAATTTCGGACGGCGCCTCGACTCCATAGATCGCTGCTTCACAACGAGGATCCTCAACAGCGAAGTACGCAGCGACTAGAAGACTTTCAGACCAATCCAAGAGGCGCGTCGGGAGACGGTGATGTTGACCGAGGATCATCCACTCTAATCGGGTTTTTGGTTCCCACTCGAACTTGGCGCGTGCCTCGCGCATAAACTGCCGTAACTGACGTTTCTCCTCCTCAACGTCGTAAGGCAAGTTCTGTCCGTGAGCGTCTCTACGGGCACCTTCTCTTCCAATGCCTGGCCTGAGGCTATAGCTGCTATCCCGCACACCACGATAAATCCAACCCTTCTTGAAGTTTTGCTCGACAAGACTGGAAAGATCAGACCAGTTTTGAATCGACTTTTCATCTGTAATCATATGTGCCCACAGGGTTTCCAGGTAGATACCTTTCCCCACCAACAATCAGTTTGTGGGGAGAAACAAATCCTATGCGTTTTCCCAGCATAGAGCAAGAATTCTGTATGCGCTCCGTCCGGAAACGGGGACCGGTCTATACGCGACCGGTCCCGTTTCCACACTCTCAAGGAAGCATGTGGCGTTGAGCGACTTGCACCGGAGCGGCGGGGTCCCCCACCCGGCGTCTGAAGAAGGAAAGCTGGAACTGACTGAAGCACTGCGATCGAATGATCGCAGCTGAAGGAATTCCAGAAGGTTTCCGCTTCAGAGCGCCGAGGAAGGGGTGCCGCGGGAGGCGCCTAAGCGAAAAACTGCATGCTTCCTTCTCTCTTGATTGGTGGATGCCAGACGGACGGCACCATCTTGCATCGGACTTGAAGAGTCCAGCCTTCCATTTCAGCCTCTGAATCTGCACGGCTCT
>JACMLT010000241.1 GCA_014379455.1 Nitrospiraceae bacterium | reverse complement strand
TCGCAGTCCGGAACGAGCGAAGTCCATATCGGTCCTGGCGGCCGATGCGTCCCACGCATCTTTGCAGGACGCGAAGAGATTGTGGGAGGCCTACTGCAGCGAGGTCGGAATACCCAACGCGGGCCTTCGCTGTGTTGAGGGCAATCTAGAACATCCGCTCAAAGGTGATCTTGGTAAGCAGATTGTGCGGGGCGGGCCCTACGACCTGATTATTATCGCGAACTGCCTCAATGAATTGTTTCCGACAGCGGGCGATCCTCCAGTAGAGCGGGCTGCGGTTGTCGCGCAGCTCCTGCCGTTTCTCGCACCGCCCGGCACCCTCATGATCGTCGAACCGGCTTTACGGCAGACAGCCCGAGCATTGCATCAGATGCGTAATCATCTGCTCAAGCAGGGCCTGTGTACGGTCTATAGCCCCTGTTTGCATGAAGCAGCCTGTCCTGCTTTAGATCATCCAGACGACTGGTGTCATGAAGAGCGACCGTGGCAGACGCCTCCTGCGATTGCTGCGCTCGACCAGGAGGTGGGATTTATTAAAGACGCGTTGAAGTTTTCCTATCTACTGTTGCGCACAGACGGTCGTACCATCGTGACGCGTAGCCCGCAGACGTTCCGGGTTGTGAGCGAACTACGAGAATTGAAGGGGGAGAAGCGAGCCTGGCTGTGCAATGAAACAGGGCGGCCTGAAGTCGGTCGGCTGGACCGGAAAGCCTCTCCTCACAATGCGGCTGTCGATAGCTGGCATCGCGGCGCGATTGTTCAGATCGAGCGGATCGTACGCAAGGAACGAGAGGGGAAAGTATCGCCAGTTGGAAGGATTGAGAGTGATGTGGCTGTGCAGATCATTCGGCCAGCTTGAGAGATGTGCGAGTCAAAGGTCTGGGGCGAGTGACGAATGGCGTGCATATTCAGGCGCTGGATCATGCAGAAAGAGGGCCTCGGCTGACGAAGGGCGGGCAGCTCCGGCTTCGCCATAATGCGTTGGACCACTGCTGCTGTCCCATGCTGTACTGTTGGCCGGACGCCTTATCGGAATAAAAGAACGGCGTCCGGCACCTGCTCCGTTCTCCAACGCCTCACTCCCGCTATGGCGAAGCCTCCGTGCCCATCCCTTCCAGCCGAGGCAAGAAAGAAGTGAGTGAACGATGACAAGTCGCTTATTGACTTGGCCCCGTTGTCTGAGAACGGTCACAATCTTCTTGCTCTGTGATGAAGAAACGCATAGGGTTTCTTGGATCAATGAAATGAAAATGGCCCGACACATATATCCGATGGCAGTCGAGGCGTTGGTTCAAGGGTTGAATTCTCCGCAGCTATAATGGAATTATGCCGGTCTATATAGCACGCCAACGGAACGTGGTGGTTGATGGGTCTGTGAATCAACAGGGGAATTCCACCGGAGTTGGTACGCAGTGTCTTCGTGCTATGCCGGTCAGTATGCTCAGTAGGTAGGTCATCTTCATGAAGGTATTACACTTTTTTGTTCTGACTCTCCTCATAGGCATGGCCAGCCCAGCGTTAGCAAAGGAAAGCTTTCTCTGCGTGCATCAGTCTGGCGATATGTCCTTCGATGTCAGTTCGGTTTTAATAGAGCGCGACGGCAAAGACATATCAGTCTATCGTGTTAGTTCCAACAAAGAGATACGAGATGATCGCTGGACATATCAAGTATTTGCGGAACACAAAGATCTGGGATTGCAAGCCATCCGCTCTAACCCTCCAAGCGATGCCAGAAGCACGGTAGCAGTGGAGTATGGGGGGCTTCTGTTTCTTATTTGGGGCGATGGGAAGTTGCATGCCTACGTCGTTTCAGTACAAGCATCAACAAAGAAAACGGAATCTCAGGTCTTGGCTTGTGAGCGTCGATAGTCTAAACCAGCGCTCAAGCGGGACGGCACAAAAGCGCGCCGTCCCTTAGTTCCACGTTAGACATCTGAGGACCTATATGCACCAGACAATCAAGATAATCATTTTCTCGGGAGCATATCGCGCCCCCTTTTGAGGTGTCCGTCAAACCCGAGCCACTTCATTTGGCGAATCGCGTAAGGACGATGGTTCTCATTCCCGAATTAGGTTTGGCATCCCCGTTCTCTTGCCCACACAAAAATGATCATTAACCGGCCCATCGAGACGGACATTCACAAGCGGGCTTCGCCCGCCTGCTCGACCGCTTGTAGGAGGCGTTATACGGCATGAACAAGATTGGCGACACCCTTATCCACGTCGGGGCGAATGAGGAACTCGTTCGCGCCTTTGCAGCTAGCGATGTGGAATTCGTCGTTATCGGTGGCCTAGCCGTCGCTTGGTATTGTGCTGACCGTCAAGCGGACGACATGGATCTTCTTGTGAACCCCACTCCTGAGAATTCAGCGCGCATTTCTCGGGCCCTCGACGGTCTACATATGAACGGCTTCACCCTCGTTTCGTTCACAAAACTTGGGCTGCAAGTGCCATTGAAACAGCTTTATTACGCCGATCTCCTAACTCCTCAAAAAAATGGGTTAACATATCTTGAAGTTGCCAATGACGCAGTAGATGCGAAGCTGTTCAATATCCCCGTTCGGCTAGCTTCAGTGATGTCGCTCATTCGACTGAAGGAACAGGCCGTGGCTTCTGCGGAAGCACAAAGAGACAAGCACCTCGAAGACATTCAGCGTCTCAAAGAGCATGCTGCATAACCTTGTGCTCAACTGCGGCTGCTCATAAGGGGTCGTCCATCTCGAAGGTATTCGGCGCTGATTCCAAATGCGGTCTTATCAACAAGGTACATCCTTTAATAGGCGACGGGTCTGTGAGCGACTCGTCGCCTTTTCATTTCTTTAAGAGCACCAGCACGTCGTCAGGGTGACCGCTTCTGCATCGCGAATCGCGTAGGCGAGGGTACCGCACTTGCGGAACAGATGCGGTCCGCCGGAGGCGGATGGCGAGGACTGTTCGAAGTTCCTTTCAATCGGAGCTTGGGAAGGAACGAGTTCCACAGCCGAGCAGATGAGAGGCTTAGTGCGGTCGAGCTGGAGCGTCTGAGCAGGGCAGAGGCGATGCCCTGCTATAGGATCAGAAAGGCTGATGGCTGAGTTGGTTAGAGGAGGCGAGGACTAGTCCGCTTCTGGTTCCGAGTTCCCGTGCCGGTGACTCACTCTGTCTTCGTCGAACATCTCCGCCATTTCCTCGGCGATCATGTCACCATCGTCTTGAATGGCAATAAGCGGGATTTCTTTTCTCGGCTTGGCCACGGGCTCTGGAGCGGGCGCCTCGGGGAC
>JACMLT010000024.1 GCA_014379455.1 Nitrospiraceae bacterium | reverse complement strand
CTTTGCTGCTTCAGAACGCCCTGCGCAAACGTAGGCGACGGCCAGGAACCTTACTGGGCGTCATAGGCTGGGAATAAGGGCGGTCGCCGAGCCTTCCATGAGCCCCGCTGGCCTGGAATCTGACCGCCGTTGACAGTCGGGAGATTGCGCCGAACTGGAGACGAGTTGCCGTTGGACTGACAGCACCCTTTGAGAGTGATTGCTAATCAGAATAGAGTTCCGGATAAAGAGGTGCTCCAAGTGCGTGGCTGGTGTTCGGGGGGAAGTAGCCTTCTGTTTGGGACGAGGAGTATTAGGACATGAAGATCGCTCTGTACTGTGCTCGCCCGCATCACACCCGCGGGCTTTGCGGCCGGCCTGTCCGCCTTCGCTCCGGCAGCCACGGAGGTCGATCTGAACGCGGCGGCGCTTTTAACCCCAGGGTCCCGAACCTGGACGACTGCCTGGGTAGGCCCGGATCATGAGAGTACGTTTCTGGGGAACGCGGGGATCGATCGCCACCCCCGGGCCCGACACAGTTCATTTCGGCGGCAACACGTCGTGCGTCGAAGTCACCACCAATGACGGTGGACATCTTATCCTTGACTGCGGAACCGGCGCGCGCAGGCTAGCCAGTGATCTCATGAGCCGCGATGAGAACCCCTTAAACGTCAACATCCTCGTTGGGCATACGCATTGGGACCATATCCAAGGCTTTCCGTTTTTTAGTCCCCTGTTCGTGCCTGGTAACTCTGTAGCGATTTATGGACCACAAGGCGGGCGCCGATCGCTGCACAATGTGCTGGCGGGCCAAATGGAATTTAACTATTTCCCCGTTGAGCTGAACCAGTTGCCGGCTGCGATCACCTACAACGATCTGAGGGAGGGTATTCACACGATCGGTGGTTTGCGGATCGCGGCGCAGTATCTGAATCACCCCGCTATGACCCTGGGCTATAGACTCGAAGGTGATGGCGTCGTGGTCGTATACTTGGTGGACCACGAACCGTTCTCGGACAGGCTGTGGCGTGCCGACGCCGAACCCGGTCACATCGCGTCGATCCTGCACGACGGTGATCGCCGCCATGCGAATTTCATGGCGGGCGCGGACCTGGTGATTCACGACGCGCAGTACTCGCCGGAGGAATACCCCGCGAAGAAGACCTGGGGCCACTCTACCTACGACTATGCCGTTCGAATGAGCGCAGCTGCGGGCGTGCGATGCCTCGCACTGACCCATCATGACCCAGACCACAACGATCACTTCGTCACCGAGATCGAGAATAGGGCCCGCACTCTGGCAGCGCAGTGCGGTACGGGACTTGACGTGTTCTGCGCATATGAAGGCTGCGAACTGATGGTGGAGCCGGTTAAGACCTTGACGCCATTTGTAGCGCCAGCCTCGGGGCAACCGACTGTCTTGCATCAGAAATTTCGCGTCCTCGTAGTGGACGACCAGCCCGATATGCTCGCTTAGATTGAGCGCGCGCTGCAGGAGGAGGAATATATAGTCAGCACGGCAAGCAACGGACCCGACGCCTTGCGGATGATCGCTGAGCAGATGCCCGATCTCGTCGTACTCGATTATAAGATGGCTGGAATGGATGGGATGGAAGTCACGACGGCGCTCCGCTTGATGCCGCATACGAAGAGCCTGCCCGTGCTGATGCTGACGACCAAGACGGACGAGCCTAGTACTCGCGCCGGATTCGCAGCCGGGGTCACCGACTATGTCACCAAGCCTTTCTCGATCCCTCAGCTTGCCTCAAGGGTTCGCGCCTGCCTTACCCGGCATGGTTTGCCATGATTTTTCTATGAGTCTAGCGCCAGCCTGACGCCGTCCAGATACTCGCCAAAATCAGCCACCGCTTTTCGTGAAAGGTCCAAGTCTGCCGCTTCGGCCGCGTGCTCCAGAACGTCGCCCATGTCAGAGAGCGCCTGGAAACCAAAAGCACCGCCTGACCCCTTCATCTGGTGCGCTATAAAGGCGATCTTCTCGAAGTCGCCAATGGCCAAAGCCGTAAGCATCGTGACGAAATCCCGGCGGCAATTCTCCAAGTACTTAGGGATCAAGTCTCGAAATCTTGGATCCATAGGATGGGAGGCTGCGTCCGCGCGCCCTCGCTCTTTCGCTTCTGACGCTGGCCCGACGACCGAGTGATCCTTGATGGCCTGGAGCAGGACCTCCTGCTTGATCGGCTTGGTCAGGTACGCGGTGCAGCCGGCGGCCAGGCAGGTCTCGCGGTCGCCCTTCAGGGCGGAAGCTGTAAGCGCGATGATCGGGGTGGGCGGACGGCCGTTTTCGATCTCCCAGGCGCGGATCGTTCGGGTGGCGGTGAGGCCGTCCATAACGGGCATCTGGCGGTCCATGAGCACCAGGTCGTAGCGGCCTTCCTGGAACATCTGGCAGGCCCTGAGGCCCGTCTCGGCCACGTCGATACGGTAGGGGGTGTCCTCGAGATAGGCGAGCAGAATGACGGAGTTGTCCAAGGAGTCTTCGGCCATCAAGATGCGGAGCGGAGGCAATGGTGACCCGG
>JACMLT010000240.1 GCA_014379455.1 Nitrospiraceae bacterium | reverse complement strand
TTGGAGGTGATGATGGTCGGGTTCCCTGTCATTCGCGGAAAGCTTCCGACGCCATTCGATATGTATGAGCAGGCCAAGATGATGGGTAAGGGCAATGAAATGAAGACGGTCTTGTTCCGCACGATCCACAAAGACAAAATTGATGGCGTGTTGGATCGCTCGATTCGAGAAGTGCTGATTCGGGAAGTCGGCCTTGACCCGAAAGCGTTTGAAGACGGGATGGCCAGCGGAAAACCGGCCAAAGCCGTTGAAGACGGTAAGCGGTGGGGAGAGCGGATAAAAGTGTCGTCCACTCCATCGATCTTGTTGGACGGTAATATTAAAGTCGATGGCCCAAACATGACTCCTGACAATGTCATCATGATCATTCGGAGCATTCTCGAGAATGACAAGAAGAAGTAGATGATGTGGACGTGCTGAGTCCTGAGCGACTGGGAGTCTGAAAGACTAGCACTCAGCACTTCTTTGAGGAAAGATGGCGATCGATCCAATCTGCGGAATGACGGTCGATCCGGCTACGGCGGCCGGCAGTCACGACCATCGAGGCCTGAGTTACTACTTCTGTGGGTTGTCTTGTCTGGAACGGTTTAAGGTCGATCCGGAGCGAGCGTTGCAACCACGAGCGACGAGTTCCGCTAAGCCGACCACACGACGATCCCTTCCGATGATGCAGCCTGCTCCGGTTGCGACGGATGCTGCGGCGATCGATCCTGTCTGTGGCATGACGGTGCAGCCGGCTACGGCAGCCGGTTCCTATGAGTACCAGGGGAAGACCTATCATTTTTGCACCACAAGCTGCCTCAGCAAGTTTCGAATCGATCCGATCCACTATCTGACTCCTCCTGAACAGCGCGCCCCACGAGTCATGCCGGTTTCTTCCGGCGGGGTGGTCGAGTACATCTGTCCGATGGACCCGGAGGTACTTGAAACGCAACCGGGGGCATGCCGGATTTGCGGGATGGCGCTGGAACCCAAAGTCGTCTCACTCGAAGATGAGCGGAATCCCGAGCTCGAGGATATGAGTAGGCGGTTTTGGATCTGTCTCGGGCCATCCCTCTTGGTCATGTTTCTGGCCATGGTCGATATGATTCCTGGCCTATCACTGCCTGATGTACTCACCGGTTCGACGAGGAATTGGGCGCAATGGCTGCTGGCGACGCCGGTGGTGCTCTGGGGCGGCTGGCCGTTTTTCCAGCGAGGGTGGGCCTCGGTGGTGAACCGGGCTCCCAACATGTTTACGCTGATCGCGATGGGAACAGGTGCAGCCTATGGCTACAGCACTGTGGCGACCGTGGTGCCGACGCTGCTTCCCAGTTCATTCAGAATGCATGATGGGTCGGTCGCAGTCTACTTTGAGGCTGCGGCCATGATTACGGTGCTCGTTCTGCTCGGCCAAGTTCTTGAGTTGAAGGCTCGAAGCCAGACAAGCTCCGCGATTCGATCCTTGCTCCGACTTGCCCCAAAGACGGCCAGGCTGATCACGCGAGATGGACGGGAAGAAGATGTGCCGCTTGAGCATGTTCAGGTGGGCCATCGACTACGTGTGAGGCCTGGAGAGCGAGTGCCGGTCGATGGAACAGTCCAAGAAGGGACGACGTCTGTCGATGAATCGATGATTACAGGGGAATCGATCCCGGTGGAAAAAACAGTGGGGGTGCGGGTAACGGGGGGAACCATCAACGGCACAGGCGGGATTGTGATGGTCGCTGAACGAGTCGGACGAGACACGATGCTTGCCCGTATCGTGCAGATGGTCAGTGAGGCGCAACGGAGCCGAGCGCCGATCCAGCGGCTGGCCGACATGACGGCGGCGTATTTTGTCCCGCTGGTTGTGGCTGCGGCGCTGATTACCGCGACGGCCTGGGTGATCTGGGGGCCGGAGCCGAAGTTGGCCTATGCGTTGGTCAACGCCGTGGCGGTCTTGATCATTGCCTGTCCCTGCGCATTAGGATTGGCGACGCCGATGTCCATCATGGTGGGGAGCGGTCGTGGAGCAACCGCCGGCGTCTTGGTGAAAAAGGCCGAAGCATTGGAAGTGTTCGGCAAAGTGAATACCCTCGTGCTTGATAAGACGGGGACCCTCACGGAGGGGAAACCAAAACTGCTGTCGATCCGGTTTGTGCCACCCTGGTCCGATGTCGAACTGTTGCGCCTCGCGGCGAGTGTTGAACGGAGCAGCGAACATCCGCTGGCTGCAGCAGTGGTGGCCGGAGCGGAAGGGCGGGGGGTCGTCTGTGCTCCGGTTGAGCAGTTTCGTTCGGTGACGGGGAAGGGTGTAACCGGGACGGTTATCGGGCATCGCGTCGCCATCGGGACGGTTGCGTTTTTACAAAACGATGTCGGGGTATCAGGCCAGAGTCTCAAGCCGTTGGACGACGACGCGGCCTCGCTTCGTGGTGAAGGGCAGACGATCCTGTTTGTCGCCATCGATGGGCAGGCTGCCGGTATAATTGGGGTCGCAGATCCGATAAAGGCCTCGACGTATGATGCTGTGCAGGAGCTCAAAGCCGAAGGCATTCGCATCGTCATGGTCACGGGGGATCATCGCGATACGGCTGAGGTGGTGGCCCGGCAACTCGGCATTGAAGAGGTCATGGCTGAGGTCTTGCCTGATAAAAAGGCGCAGATCATTGCACACCTCAAGTCGCAAGGCCGAGTGGTGGCGATGGCCGGTGACGGGGTTAATGATGCTCCGGCTCTGGCGTCGGCCGATGTCGGGATCGCCATGGGAACGGGAGCAGACACGGCCATTGAGAGCGCGGGGATGACGTTGGTGAAAGGGGATCTGCGCGGACTGCTCCGTGCGCGGAGGCTGAGCCTGGCGACCATGCGGAATATTCGGCAGAATCTCTTGTTCGCCTTTCTCTACAACATGATTGGAGTGCCGATTGCAGCTGGTGTGCTCTATCCGGTCTTGGGGATACTCTTGAGCCCCATGATCGCCAGCGCCGCGATGACGCTCAGTTCTGTGTCCGTCATTTCGAATGCCCTCCGATTGCGGCATGTGAAATTGTAAGTGTGCCTTCACCCAACGCATGCTAGGCTACACCCGTTTGCCGTCAATCGGGTAGGCCCTGTGTCCAGAAAGGATTGTGGCGTGTTTCGACGCATTCTTCTCTTGCAAATTATGATCGGTCTGAGTCTGGGGAGTTCAATCGTCACTGAAACGGTCTTCGCCGAGAGTCGCGCGGTTCCTGTGGCAGGCGGAGGCGAACTCCAGGCGCAAATTAAGGGGGCCGCGACCAAAGTGATTCCTGCTGTCGTCAGCATCGCTTCCACGGTGATGGTTCGAGATCAAGCATTCAGCGACGAAGCGTTGCCGTTCGGACTATTCAAAGATGCGCCGTCTCGCCGCCAATATGGCCAGGGTTCCGGCGTCATTGTGTCGTCGGACGGGTACATTATGACGAACAACCATGTCATTGCCGATGCGGTCGATGTGGAAGTGATTCTTGCCGATCGGCGGCAATACAAAGGGCGAGTGGTGGCCACCGATCCAAAAACCGATGTGGCGGTGGTAAAAATTCAGGCGACGAATCTGCCGACGGTCACGTGGGGAGATTCGAGTATGCTTGCCGTCGGCGAATTTGTACTTGCGATCGGGAATCCTCTTGGGTTGAGCCGCAGTGTGACGTTCGGCATTGTTAGTGCTGTTGGTCGCGCCGATGTCGGTGTCGCCGATTTTGAAGATTTCATTCAAACCGATGCCCCTATCAATCCAGGCAGCTCGGGCGGAGCGTTGGTGACTCTCAACGGAGAATTGGTGGGGATCAATACGGCCATTGCCAGTCCCACAGGCGGAAGCGTCGGCGTGGGTTTTGCTATTCCGAGCAATATGGCTCGGGCTGCCATGCAGAGCTTGCTCAAGACCGGTCACGTGGTCCGCGGGTTTCTCGGTGCGTCGACACAAGACGTCTCGCCTCTGTTAGGCAAGGTCTTTCGTCTCCCGGATGTGAAAGGTGCGATCGTGACCGATGTGCAGACGAAAGGGTCAGCCGAGAAAGCCGGAATCAAACGCGGCGATGTGGTTGTGCGATTCGATGGGCGCGATGTGATGGACAGTGGGCATCTGCGAAACCTCGTGGCCGCCTCTGCGATCGGAAGTAAGCACCGGCTGGATCTCATGCGGGAGAGCAAGCCGTATCAAACTGAATTGGTTGTCCAGGAGGCGCCGCGTGAACGAACCAAGAAGAATCAAGCCGCATCGGCTGCATCTGCCACGGCTCATCCCCTCGTCGGCGTTGTCTTCGATGATGTGACAGTACCGTTGGCTCGGCAGATGGATTTAGCCGTCACCAGCGGAGTGGTCGTGACCGATATTGAGGAAGGCAGTCTGGCCGAATCCTCCGGTCTCCAGCCGGGCGATGTGGTGCTGGAGCTCAATCGTCAACCAGTTCCCAACTTCGATGTGTTTCAGCGACTGGCCGACCCGATTAAGCCCTCCGATCTGGCGCTGCTACTAGTCAATCGGCAGGGGAACGTCATGTATATCCCCGTAAAAAGCGAGTAGGGGGAGTGCAGGGTGACCAGACGCCTCACGTGCTCGCAGACCGCGCACGATAAGAATGTGCTCGGTCGATGCGCGCAGTCTGAGGCGACCTGGTCACCCCGCTTGTAGGAAAAGTAGATTCCAAGGTGAACGCACACACTCAGAAGGATGATCTGGCTGTTCCCCTCCTATCCTTCTCAGGCCGCTTGCTGCGCGAGCACAGGGGACTCACCGGGCCATCTTTCCCCTGCCGGCAGACTTTTTCAGCATCCTGCTAGAGAGGGAGAAGTTTCAGATCGAGCGTTCGTTCAATCAGCCAGGCACAGGCGAGGGCGACGATGCAGAGTGAACCGCTGACCAGCACCAGCCGTTGATAGGTCCAAGACTTTCTCAGGCCGTAGGCGAACGGCAAGAACATGGCGACGATCGCCAGTTGACCCACCTCTACTCCCAGGTTGAAACTCACCAAGCTCAGTGCCAGAGATCCTCTGGGTAAACCGAGGTCGCTGAGCACACTCGCGAAGCCAAAGCCATGGATCAGGCCGAAGAGAAAAGCCACCAATCGGCGGCGTTGGACAAGGGCCGGATAGAGATTGGAGATGCCCGCAAAGACGACCGATGCGGCAATCGCCGATTCGACCAGCCGAGACGGAACCGCAATCAGTCCTAGGGTGGCAAGGCCGAGGGTGATTGAGTGAGCCATTGTAAAGGCCGTGACGATGGCAAGGACTTCACAGAACGCTGACAAGAAGTTCGGGGTGGGTTCCCATCGACCCTCCACTCTCCGTAAGACGGCGGGTAACAGTAACGCGAGCAGGAATAACACATGGTCGTAGCCCAGCCAGATGTGCCAGATGCCTTCGTGCACGTATTGTCGAGCCTGATCCCACATCGAGATTTCGCTGAGTGTGAACTGATGAGTCGGCGACTCTTGGCTGAAAATTGCGGTCGTGGTTTCTTGCCGATGAGTGAGACGAAGCAGCCCTTTGTGTTGCGCATCCAGATCGAACAGCAGTCGATAGTCGGCCTGAAGCGTCTCGATGGCAGTTGGACAGATCATCGTAAAGAGCAGGACGGCGTAGGCCCCGTCGGTGTGGTGGTCGATCACATGACGAGGTGTTTGCGCGGAACAGCGGGTCTCGTTTGATGTGATGGTGAGGCGTGAAAGTGCGTACGCGGCAATCTCATCGTGTGTGGATCGGACTTCTCCCCATGTGATCGCGCCGTCCCCGTTGGCATCCAATCCAATCGCATCGTCCAGGTCTCGCAAGGCAATATCCCAGCGGCCTTCAATGCGATCATCCTGAACCGTGAGCGAGAGCAAGCTGTCGCTGGGCTTGTGTGCCCAGGCGGGAGTGCTCAGAAGAAGAATCGCAAGTGCGAGGATCAGGCGCATCAGGATTGTTCCTCTGAAAACTGAGCAACCAGTTGTAGGAGCCGCATGTCTTCCACATGATTGATGTGAAGCCATGCGATAACTGGTTTCGCGGCCTGTCGACTGCCGGAGGCCAGCGCGGTTTCGAGTAGAAGTCGCGCGTCCCAGGGCTCTTTTTGGATCTCCCAATTGGTTTGTGCGAGGGTGAGAGCCGTCTGCGAATCATGCAGCAGCGCAAGGGTGAAGCGCGCCTCCTCTCGCACATGCACGCGGGTGCCTCGTTCTCGACCGGCAGCAAAGCGGGCTGCGAGTTCGGCGGTATGGTTCTTGGACGCGGGAAGATGAAGTGAGTGCTCAGCCAGCGTCAGGCGTAAGAGCAATCCGTCAGCTCTGGTCTCATGTTGTAAGAGTGTGACGACTTCAGGCGCGCGTCCATGATCGAGAAGAAAGTCGGCATAGGCGCCTAAGAGGTAGTGATTCTTCACGCCGAGGCTTCGTGCATCGAGGAAATGTTTCTCTGCAGCGTTCGCGTCTTCTGTGCGCGCGGCCATCTCAGCCAGGATGGTCAGAATCCAAAGTCGTTCACGCGCTGAGATCCCTGGACGTTCCAGGCTTGCGGTCAGCATCTGACGGCTCGTGGCTGCCTGGCCGCTGAGGCCATCAATGTCGCCCAAACAGGTGAGCGCGATGTGCCGTCCTGCCAAGCGAAGCAGTGGCTGACATGCGCGCCGCGCTTCGTCGTATCGTCCCTGGACCTGATAGATCGATGCTCTCGTGAGCCAGGCCTGGGCGTTCGCAGGTTGCAGGCTCAGGACGGCATCGAGGTCGGCCAAGGCGAGATCAAACTCATGGGCATGTTGACGGATCATGGCCCGCAACAAGAGCGTGGACGATGGGGGTGTCGGGTGATTCAACCAGGGAGCCAATACGGCTTGTGCTTGGCCGAGAAACCTTGGATCTCCTTCCGATCGTGACTGCTCGATGAGCTTGGTCGCGAGAGAGACGGCCACATTCAGGTTCTGTGGGTCATGCAATAGGCCTGTACGCAAAGCTCTGATCTCCCGCGCAACGGGATCGGCGGCTTTGACCGTAAGGTGTTCGAGGACTTGCGTGTCCTGCTGAGGGAGGAAGGGCTCGCCGGATGTCATCGAAGGGCCGATGAATGTGAGCCATCCCGTTGCGATCAGCCAACTCAGTGTTCGTA
>JACMLT010000239.1 GCA_014379455.1 Nitrospiraceae bacterium | reverse complement strand
TGTGATCCTGCGCACTTCAGTCCGAACATTGTCCGGAGCGGTGGTTCGCCCACACGGAGACTGGGATTCCAGGAAGATCCACATCTACGGCGAGTTGGTGGTTGGAGAGCGGGTACTCGAACGACTCCAGTTGTTTTACAATCACGACCACGCCAGCTTCGAAGCCCCGTTCTTCGTTCCCCTCCCGAGCGATGCGCCCGATGGAATCACGCTTCGCGTCGTGGCAGCCGACCCCTCTAACGGAAATGTTGGTGTGGAGGAGGCGAAATATCCCGTGCTCCGCGAACGGATGCCGTTCAAAAAACCATGATGCTCAGTTCAGAAAAGAGAGCCATGCCCCTATCGGCAACGCTTTCCATCTCTCCTGAACGCTTGCTGTGATGCGAAGCTCGTGCGACACTATCATCGATGTCTACCCCGGCCTTGTACGAACATCTCCGCTTCCGGCTATATCTCGCTCTGGCACTGAACGCGGCGATCATCGTCGCAGAGTTCATCGGCGGATGGGTCCTCGATAGCATCGGACTCATGAGCGATGCAGGGCATAACTTCGTCGACCAGGGCGCGCTCTTTCTTGCCCTCTATGCCCATCTCTTAACAGCCAGGCCTGCCACAGAAAATAGAACGTTCGGGTATCATCGAGCCGGCATCATTGCGGCGTTCTTGAATTCGTTCGTCCTGCTGCTCACAGCCGTCGGCATCTCACTCGTGGGATTCAAGCGGCTGCTGCAGCCCATCCCGGTTGACGGCGGCTGGGTCATGGCCATCGCCGCCCTGAGTTTCGCAGCCAATCTGAGCATCGCACTCCTCTTGCAGCACGGAGCCAAAAATGATCTCAATATCCGCAGCGCTTTTTGGCACATGCTCGGTGATGCCTGGGTGTCCCTGGGCGTCGTGATCAGCGGGGGAGCCATCTTATTGACCGGATGGACCGTGCTCGATCCGTTGATCAGCCTGCTGGTCGTCGTGGCCATTGCGAAAGGGGCCTGGCCGTTGTTTAAAGAGTCGCTGGACGTCTTGTTGGAATCGACCCCGCCGAAGATCAGCGCTTCACACGTGGCAGCAGCCATCGAGGCAATCCCCGGCGTAAAAAACGTCCACGATCTCCATATCTGGGCAGTCGAACCTCGATTGATTATGATGACCTGCCATATCCTCGTTAATGGCGGCGATTCAGCCCTGACGAATCATTTACTTCACACCATCCGTGCCAAAGTCAGCGCCGATTTTGGCATTAAACATCTGACGGTTCAGATGGGGACCGATTGTTGCCACACAGACGAGATCCACTGCGATCTGGCTACGTTGGCACAGCAGCACCAAGATGAGGGGTTCGTGCACGCGCATCACTAAGCGATCCAACCATGCACAGACGCATGCTCCTACTTTTTTCACCTCACACCCATTGAGACCATGACCACAACCCCGATCCCATTTTATGTCCTCTGCGGCTCCCTCGGCGCAGGCAAAACCACCCTCTTAATGCGGCTCCTTGAACATTGGAAGAGCCAGGGCAAACGGGCCGGGGTGTTGATGAACGAAGCCGGGGAAGTCAGTATCGACGGTCCCCGCGCGGGCACCATCGCCGAACAAGTGATGAACCTCGCCGGCGGTTGCGTCTGTTGCGACACGAAGGAAGATTTGTCCTGGGGGATCGCGCAACTGGTGCGGGACTATGAGTCGGATGTCATCGTTCTGGAATGTTCGGGCATGGCCGATCCAGCCGAAGTCATCGATGGCGTCACCGATCTCTATACCGCGCAGCTGACACACTTAGAAAAAGTCATCGCCCTCCTGCATCCGATCCCCACCGACCGAGAGAGTATGGGGGGCTTCGTCACCAAGCAGGCGATTCGCTGCGCCGACGAACTCATTCTCAATAAACGCGATCTCTATGTTCCGGGGCATTGGGAAGCATTCAAGACCTCGATCATCGAACAGAATCCCTACGCGCGGGTCTGGGAAACTAGCCACGCCAGGATCGATCCCTCCTCGTTGCTGGAGCCCATCATCCGCACGTTGCCACCCGCGACGGTGAATGTGGAATTCGGCGTGCCGCGCTCGTCCGCAACGAACAAACGGGCGTCATATCATCCAATCGCCACGACGGTTCGGCTGCCAGGTCCGTTGAACCTTGTCCGATTCCTGAGCTGGATGAAGACCCTGCCCCCTGAACTTGAGCGGGCGAAAGGATTCTTCCGCTTCGCCAAGGGACCGGAGCTTCAAGAGTTTCAATACGCCCCGCCTGGCAACGCCACAATTACACCGATCACATTGCTCGACGAACCGAGCCACGCGATCGTGTTGATCGGGCGAGGCTACGACCAGGAGCGCTGCCAGGCAGACCTGTTAGGCTGTCTGGAAGGCTAGCTTGTAGGGCTGGCCATTGAAGAGCGGACACGAGAATAGCGCAAGAGCAGCCAGGCGACTCCGGCTCCGAACAAACTACCAATCACCCACCCTCCCAGTACGTCCGTGACGTAGTGGGCCCCGATATACACACGCGACAGACCGATCAGTCCCACCAACGGCCAACTCACCCAACCTGACCGTGGATAGAGCACGTGGAAAAATGCGGCAGCTGTCGCAGTGTTAATCGCGTGATTCGAGGGAAATCCGAACGTCTTGCCGCAGGCCTCGATCTGGTGGATATCCGGCAGCGCCATACAGGGTCTTGGGCGAGCGGCAACATCTTTGATCCGCGCTCCCACAAAATCCAACAGGCCGATGGACGCAGCCAGCACCGGGGCCGCCACCAACGCTTCCCGCCACGACACCCACAGCCAATAGCCAGTCAGGAGGATAGCTGGTACCCACAGCAGGCTGGATCGAGAGAGACTGAGCGCCAAGTCGTCCAGCCAGGCCGACTGCCCGGCGAATCCATTGATGGCGCGAAAGAGCGATTCGTCCACACTCATGGGGATGACGATAGAGCGTCACCCCTCATTCGTCAACCGTCAAACGCCAAACAGCAGGAAATAGTCTGGCTGGTCAACCTGGATGGCCTGTACCATCAGAGGTCAGCTCTCCGCCTTGCGATCAACGCGAACGGAAATGAATGCGCACAGTGAGTTCTCCATCGATCGGCTCGTCGCCTTTCATTTGAGGCTCAAAGGTCCATTTATTCAATGCCGCCATACCGGCGATGGTGAGTTCTCGATGCTTGGCCGGCTCCAACACCACAACGGTGACCTTCGCGTCCTTGGAGACCAACATACGCGCTTTCATCCAATCGTCGAGTTCTTTGCCGTCTAAGGCAGGCGGAATAGCCGGCCAGGGTGTAGCCTTGGGAACCGGCCCAAGCTGTTGATCCTTGTTGAGCGGCAGGCCATGGACATGGACCTCGGGCAACTCCAGCACATCTTCCCGGTGGTCGTCCTCATGTGTGGCCTCGTCACCGGCCACCGCATACGTGGTGGCCGGCCAGAGAGACACACACAGCGCGCAACAGAGAATCAATCGCCTGCCGACACTCACGAATTTCCGAATAATCCAATCCATGCTTAGAGGTTATATCAGAAGAACCATTGACCACGGAAGAAAAAGGACCGAGGCATCCCAGCATGGGACACGCCCAATCCGATATTCCCCTCACCTTGATTGATGAAATAATGTTGGTCCAGTAGGTTCACCACGTCAAACCCCAACAGAAGCTTCTGATTGTCCCACGGCAAAGGGATCACATGCGTGAGGGACATATTGTAGATTGTGTATGACGGACTGTGGGTGGAGTTCGTCTTACCTCCCTCTTCCGCCGTACGCAGCCCGGAGGCAAACAACGTTTGGCCCGTGAGTGTCGTCCGCTCCAAAAAGCGATAGGCGACCACTGCGGAACTTGTTAGGGTCTGCTGGTGATCGCAATGCACCCCGCCTTTCGAGTTGATGTCGGCAATTTCTGCCGCGTCGAGCAGGGTGTGGCCGGATTGGAGCCCGTACCCTTTACACTGCCCCCAAGCTACGTTGCCGCGCCCCGTCAAGTTATCCGTGATCTGAAGTTTCAGGGCTCCATCAATGCCTCTTGTCCAACCTCGTTCAAACGCGAAGTAATTCAACAAGGGTGTCGTCCCAAACTGGCCCGCATCGGACAGATAGTTGGCGAGCTTGTAGTACCCGGTCAGCTGTACGGTCGCCCAACTGGTCAGCGCATGATAGCTCCCCACCTCGAAGTAATGGGCGCGTTCAGCTCGAACCGCATTATTCGTGGTATCTTCCGGCACCGCCTTTGTTCCGGCAGTATTGAGCTTGGCAAAGGAAATGGCTTCGAGGTTCGGCGGCGTGAACTGTCGCCCGTAGAAGACGTGGAACACATTCGCCTGATCGGCCTTGTACGTGATCCCGACCCGCGGGCTGATCTGCGCCTCATCGCGCTGGTACTGCACAACATCGGCTCGCACACCAAGGTTGAACGTCCAGCGATCGTTCGGGCTCCACTGGTCCTGAATCCAGAATTCCTGTCGGTAGCCGATCAGCCGATTATCCGCATCTAGGCCCAGCACATTCCCCGTCGGGTTGCCCGCTCCGTCATCCGCAAACGTGAACAGTCTCGTCTTGTTCCACGTCTGTGTCCGGTCGACCTGGAATCCCGTCTTGATCACATGCTCTTTATTGGGAATATAGGTGTGATCGAATCGGATTCCGCCCGAATAGGCGCTCCGATCCTGGCTGGCCGCAGAGAATGGCTCAGCCGGGTCCGCAGTGTAGGCGA
>JACMLT010000238.1 GCA_014379455.1 Nitrospiraceae bacterium | reverse complement strand
GTGGAAGCTGCAAAACACATCACAAAATAAGCTCTCCCGCGCCGCCCACTCCTCATAAGTTTGGGCGGCGTTCACCTTTGCTATAAAGCCTTCTCCGTCCACGTATCCCACCTCAGTACGCTAGACACGCTTGACAGGTCAGCCAGTTCTTAGTGCTTAAACAACGTCACCATGCGCAGCGTCTCAGCAACGGGTCCTGCCTAAACCAAAGGCATCTAAGGCGTTGATCTCGTCCCTCCCTCAACCCACTTGATTTCGATTCAGTCACGCCCCGGTAAACGCTATTCGGTGATTCCTCGCCTCTCCTATGACTTTTCTATCATGGGCCGCCCCAGTAGGTATTGATAATCGTACAGCTCCGTAGGTCGAGCTTGTCCCACCCGTTCTAGGGTCTTCGCCCCTGTTATGTACCAGGCTTTCACGTCCCTTATGAAAGAAGGCCCAGACAGTGTGCACAAGGGTGGAGACATGATGTGCACGCCACATTGAGCTAGGCTCGAAAAAGTGGACGCCTTCAACCTACTATATGGGAGTTGGAGGTGTGGGATGGAACGATGACCGCGACAGACGTATACGAAGGAATTCCGTGAGCAGGCCATACGGCTCGTTCTCGAACAGGAACTGACGATTCCGGAGGCGGCGAGACGACTCGCGATGTCGGACAAGACGCTCGCGAACTGGGTGTTTCGGGCGCGGCACGGGCGACTAGCCGGGCTGGGTGAAACCCGACGCCCCGTCACCGATCTCGAAGCCGAGGTGTCGCGCCTCAAGCGCGAGCTTGCAGAGGCTCGCATGGAGCGCGATATCCTAAAAAAAGCCACGGTGGGTTCAACCGGTGAGAGCAACACCTGCCTCCAATATAGCCGCTGGCGTCTGAAAGCCCAATGTCTTTCGCGGACGTTGATTCAAGCGGAGCGCGATCCTGTTCAAGTCTGCCTGGGAGTACGGTGAAAGGTTGGTGCCCCGTTGCCAGGGACTTTGCGGGTCACAAAAATAGACGTGCATCTTCGTATCGATCGTCAATTGTTTGTGCTGCGCTAATTCCATCCCGCGATCCCAGGTTAACGACCGACGCAAGGCTGAGGGCAGTTGTCGGACCTGCGCGGTCAGCGCCGTCACCACGCTGACCGTATCTTTCCCCGACACCTTCACCAGCATCGTGAAGCGCGATTGGCGCTCTACCAGTGTGGCGATGTGGGTATTCTGTGAGCCCGTGATCAGATCCCCTTCCCAATGACCGGGAATCGCCCGATCTTCCACCTCAGCGGGCCGGTCGCGGATGGAGGCGCCCTCCACGATCTGCCCGCGCGGCTGACCAAGCGTACTGGCGCGTTTGGCCCGCCGCATCATACGCCTGGACCGTAAATGTCCAATTAATTCCTTCTTGAGCACTCCACGGGCCTGAATAAACAGACTGCGATAGATTGTTTCATGAGAGACCCGCATGGTGTCTTGATCTGGGAATTCCAGCTTGAGCCATCCCGCGACTTGTGCAGGCGACCACTCCAACGCTAATTTGCTCGCGACAATCTGCTGAAGCAAGGGGGAGGTGGCGAGCCGACAGGGTTTGGGGCGTCGCATGCGCGCCCAGGCCTGCAGGTCGGCCTCCGCGGCGCGATAGGTGCGGGCTCCACCATGGCGGTGGATTTCCCGGCTGATGCTCGACGGTGCTCGGCCAAGCGTGGCCGCGATCTGCCGGATCGAGCGCGCCGTGGCTAGGCCACGCGAAATCTCTTCTCTCTCTGCCGGCGTCAGAGCCCAACGCGACCGTGTGCGAACGGGAGGAACGACCCCGCCGTTTGATGACAGCACGCCATGAATCGAGCCCGCGTGCTTGCCGAGGGCCCGGCCGATCTCGCTTAACGACTGTCCCAGTTTCCATCGTTGCCACAGGTCTGTTTTCTGGGCCGCAGACAAGCCCGGACGCCCCATCTGTCCCATCACGATCACCCTCCCAGTCCACTGTACCCCAGAGGGTGTTGCATTGATCGCTTGAACCTACCGCGGCTTTTTTTAAGATGTCGCGCTCCGCCTTCAACTTGATGACTGCACGGCGCAGCCGGGCAAGCTCCGCCTGCTCAGGCTTCATCTGCCCCTGGCCCGGAAAGGCCTGCGGTGAATCGGCCACAGACTCCAGCACCCCTCGACGTAACACCGTCCCATGCACGCCCAAATCCCGCGCGGCGTGCGCCACCGTCACCCCGCGTTCCTGGATCAGCTTCACCGCCTCCACCTTGAACTCTCGCGTACACTTGCGTCGCTCCATGACTCACCTCCGGTTTCATTCATACACCTCACTCGGTGTCTTTGAAACCGGCAGCAGCCCACTTGGTTGTACTGGTGGTCAGGATCCGGTTGCTGAAGGCATGGCTCATTTCCCGTTAGTTCGTCACGATCTTGAAGCAGCGAGGCAACTTTTCTTGGCGCTGAAACAGGCAGATGGCATCACGGATTTCGAAGTGGGGCCTCGGTATGACGAAAGACCAGACCAGGTGATTTTTAACGACAGCAGGGTAGTCCTTTACAGAGAGGTACTTTCCGAAAAGAAGATTGAGCGTCAGGTGGAGTTGGAGCAACTTGAAAGACTTGGGCATAGGATGCCGTTTAACAGCATCGTTCTTGATGCCGATGAAGCATTTCGTGTCAGCATGTACTCAGGAAGAAACGCTGATCTCGGAATATGTGTTCAGCGATGGCTTTCCAAGACGATTCTACTTTGATGGGTTGGTCCATGCCAATATTGTGAACCTCAATACGTTGCCATTCCGGAAGCTCTAGGATGGCACTTCTATAAATGGCATTGTTAATTTGCCTAGTCACTGTGCTCATCTTAGAAGAAGAGGGGTAATGAAGAGTACGAGGGGGGAAAGTAAAGGGGCTTCATCGGGGTCTTCGCTTGAGTTGACACTTCGGAACAATTGAAGGAAGGAGTGGGGCAGGGGATGATTCCCTGATCCCACCACGCCAGGTCACCGAGGAGGTCTGGGAGATTGTCAGCGTTGGGACTGTTCTTCATGGAAGCATTGATCTCGTCGAGTAGTTGGCCGGCCTCCGGGTTCATGGAGTTGATGGTCTGTTGAAGATTGCCCGACATCAATTCACGTTGAATTTGGGCCTCGGTGATTTTCCCTTCTTTGATGTTCTGCTGTAGCAACTGGCCTAGCTGCTGCAGCTTAGCCGGAACATCGGAAGATAGAGCATCCGGGACGCCTGCCGTATTCTGGTGCGTATGGCCGCTTGGAGGAGCCATTTGCGCGTAGGCCTCTGCACAGAAAATGCACCGCATGCGACTGCCAGTATTGCGCTCCATCTTGTCATAGCCTGCTTCCGTATCTGTTCGTAAATCTTTTCTGCCGGTAGCGGCTAGATTTGTTCAACGTCCGCAATAATGGTATGTAGCCCGCTCGCCCCCGCTGGCTGCGGTCTCACGATCTCCGCAATCTGGAGCTGTCCTTTCGTATCCGTTGCGCGCACGACGGTTTGGAATTTGCCCCGCTGAGGCGGTTTCCATGTGTAGTTCCAAATTACCCAGGAGTGGGACGACATCGGCTTCTCGATCTCGCATTCGTTCCACGTCCTGCCGGCGTCGAAGCTCAATTCCACTTTACTGATGCTGTTGGGCCCGCCAAAAGCGATGCCGCGAAAGAGTTGCGCTTGCCCGCGGAGCGTTTGGTAATGGCCGGGGCTGTCGATGCGTGAAAAGATTTTGATGGTCCCGTCATCCGTCCAGCCTTTGCGCTGCCAGTAGCCTTGATAGTCTCCGGGATAGACCTCGATCTCGACGATCCACTTGACGTTCTTAATGCCGTAGAGGCCTGGGACGATGAGGCGAATTGGGAAGCCATGTTCCTTCGGCAGTTTTTCGCCGTTCATCAGGAAGGCGAGCATCACGTCGTCTTGCATGGCCCGCTTGAATGGAATGCTGTCGTCGTAGCCATCAATGCCGCGGAACACCACATCGCGCGCAGTTTCTTCATCGGCGCCGACCTCTTTGAGTAGCTTCTTAAGCGAAATGCCGCGCCATGTGGCAGTGCCCAGGCTGTCTCCGCCCGGCAACGTGTCGATGCACATGAGCGTGGAGACTTGATCGTACGAGTCGCGATTGAGAATGTCGCGCCAGCTGAGGGACAGCGGCGTTGTCACTTCGCCTTTGACATGGACTTTCCACTGTTCGATATTGAGGTCTCGCGACGTCGAAACGGCTCCATCAGCGTAATTGACTACATAGAATTTTGCATTCGGTGTGAAATAGGTCGTGTCGCGTGCAGGCATGGCAAACATGCGCCCGAATGTCGACCCTACTGCATCGCAGCCACCGGTTATCCCGGCGAGCGTGCCAAGGCCGAGGGCGGTCAGAATGGTTCGGCGCCGCATGGACAGGGATGAATCGTAGGGGAACATCTTTTTTATTATACACGTAATTGGTGCTTGACTCCCATCTGAGGCTTTGTTATCTTGCCGCCTGTTCGATGGTGCTCGTGCTTCCTGCCGGTGACCGCGTGCAAGAGTGCGGTGAGGGCATGCGGTTCTAGGGAATACCCGACCATGTTTTGGTAAAAGGGTCCCTTGACACGCTTCTGTGCACAGAGTAAAGTGCACGGCTCGCGTGACGAGTTTTTTTGTTCTTTGACAACTGAATAGAGAATGTTGAGCAATGGTGTAAGTGTATTGAAGTGGTGGCCCTTGGTCCAAATTCTAAGAACACCTTTATGAGAGTTTGATCCTGGCTCAGAATGAACGCTGGCGGCGCGCCTAATACATGCAAGTCGAGCGAGAAGACGTAGCAATACGTTTGTAAAGCGGCGAACGGGTGAGGAATACATGGGTAACCTACCCTAGAGTGGGGAATAACTAGCCGAAAGGTTAGCTAATACCGCGTACGCTTCTTGGACTTCGGTTCAGGGAGGAAAGCGCTACCAAGGGTAGCGCGCTCTTGGATGGGCTCATGTCCTATCAGCTTGTTGGTGAGGTAACGGCTCACCAAGGCTTCGACGGGTAGCTGGTCTGAGAGGACGATCAGCCACACTGGCACTGCGACACGGGCCAGACTCCTACGGGAGGCAGCAGTAAGGAATATTGCGCAATGGGCGAAAGCCTGACGCAGCGACGCCGCGTGGGGGATGAAGGTCTTCGGATTGTAAACCCCTTTCGGGAGGGAAGATGGAATGGGGTAACCCATTCGGACGGTACCTCCAGAAGCAGCCACGGCTAACTTCGTGCCAGCAGCCGCGGTAATACGAAGGTGGCAAGCGTTATTCGGATTTACTGGGCGTACAGGGAGCGTAGGCGGTTCGGTAAGCCCTTTGTGAAATCTCCAGGCTTAACCTGGAACAGTCGGAGGGGACTGCCGGGCTAGAGGACGGGAGAGGAGCGCGGAATTCCCGGTGTAGCGGTGAAATGCGTAGAGATCGGGAGGAAGGCCGGTGGCGAAGGCGGCGCTCTGGAACGTTTCTGACGCTGAGGCTCGAAAGCGTGGGGAGCAAACAGGATTAGATACCCTGGTAGTCCACGCCTTAAACTATGAATACTAAGTGTCGGCGGGTTACCGCCGGTGCCGCAGCTAACGCATTAAGTATTCCGCCTGGGAAGTACGGCCGCAAGGTTGAAACTCAAAGGAATTGACGGGGGCCCGCACAAGCGGTGGAGCATGTGGTTTAATTCGACGCAACGCGAAGAACCTTACCCAGGCTGGACATGCAGGTAGTAGAAGGGTGAAAGCCCAACGAGGTAGCAATACCATCCTGCTCAGGTGCTGCATGGCTGTCGTCAGCTCGTGCCGTGAGGTGTTGGGTTAAGTCCCGCAACGAGCGCAACCCCTGTCTTCAGTTACTAACGGGTCAAGCCGAGAACTCTGGAGAGACTGCCCAGGAGAACGGGGAGGAAGGTGGGGATGACGTCAAGTCAGCATGGCCTTTATGCCTGGGGCTACACACGTGCTACAATGGCCGGTACAAAGGGCTGCAAACCCGTAAGGGGGAGCGAATCTCAAAAAACCGGCCTCAGTTCAGATCGAGGTCTGCAACTCGACCTCGTGAAGGCGGAATCGCTAGTAATCCCGGATCAGCACGCCGGGGTGAATACGTTCCCGGGCCTTGTACACACCGCCCGTCACACCACGAAAGTTTGTTGTACCTGAAGTCGTTGGCGCCAACCGCAAGGAGGCAGACGCCCACGGTATGACCGAT
>JACMLT010000237.1 GCA_014379455.1 Nitrospiraceae bacterium | reverse complement strand
CCGTGTACTTCGCCTGGGGCTACGGCGGACAGTTCATTTTCGTCGTCCCGTCAGCGTCGATGGTCATCGTCGCGACGTCGGATCCGTCGCCCGCGCGGCGAGAGGGGGAGCATCTGGACGCGGTGCACGGCTTGGTGGACGAGCTGCTCGCACCGGCGGGAGCGTCACCGTGATGCAAAATGCGCCGTGGTCATCGCGCGCGCCGCGTGATTGGGCGCGCGATCTGGCGCGGGGGAGGTCCGCGCGCCTGCTGTCTAACGAACGTTGCAGCTGACCCCCACTTTTCGGATGCGGCTTCGCGCCAATGGTGATAGTGTGCTTGCAGCTGAACTAAGGGCAACTGAACCCTGAAGCATGGCCTACTACATCGATCTTTCACCGTGTGATTATTTCGATGTTCCCGAGCAGGTCGTGCGCGGGGGCGCCAAGCCACGGGCGATACCTGCGATCAAATGGGCCCATCGTCTTCGCGCGGTTGGTTGGTTGGACGACACTCACCCGTTCACACGTGGCAAGATGCCAGCTGCGGTACGTGCGAAACTCGGTGACCTGAGCCGCGACCCCTGGGAGCCCTGCCACCCCCTCGGCTGGCACACCTGTGAACTGTGTAGCTCCGCGGAGCAAGAGAGTGGCCCACGCGGCATCAAGAACATCTTCGTCCCCGGTGACGGGTTTCTTTACGTCGCGCCAGAAATGATCCTCCACTACATTGAGCGCCATGACTACCTGCCACCACCCGAGTTCTGCGACGCCGTCTCGGCTTGCCCGCAGCCGGGGAGCCGCTCCTATCTTGAAACGGTGAGGGCGATTGTACCACCTGAAGTGTTCCAGGTATTTGGGGAGGATTCATTGCGCCTCCGTAGCCGCGGCACCCTAATGCGGATCGCGTTGAACGTCTCAGGCGTCTTGTTTCTGCTCGTGGGATGCGTCTGGTTTCTGCAGGGAATCAACATCCTTCCGGGTAGCTTCATGACTGGCCAAACGAAGTGGGCCGTCTATGGCGGCCTTCTGCTGGTCGCAGGCATCGGGCTGTTGATCTCGGCAAATCGTCGCCGAATCTGAATTGAAGCGGCAGCGCCCGCGGCAGAACCGATCGAGCTCGGCGCCTTCTTATCTCTGTTCCCCAACCACAATAAGCCGTCGATGATCAGTCGATCCTGAATCGTGTTATTCAGGGTATGTGACAACGTTTTGTTGGTGGCACCATACTTGTGCTCATAGTCAATGTCGTTGTGACCCATGTTGAGGTAAATCATCTTGTAGTTCTTGTTCGTCCAAACCACGGGATAGTACCCGCGGTGCCAGATCTCGTGCTGTTTTGGCCCGGTGCCCAGCGGAAAGCTGGTTGAGTCTATGGAAAGCAGAATGTCTACGTCAGGATTCTGTCTCAGATCGCTGTCCCATCGGTACCACTCATTCGGCGAGGATCTAAAGGTCTCGGGCAGATGGTGAGTCGCCGGATGCTTGCGGTCTTCGACGCGTAGAATGGCCGAAGTAGGTCGCCAGGTGTTACTGGCGTATGATCCTGAGCCGAGAAATGTGTTGTGATACCAGTCCCAGTTTGCCGGATACGCTGAAGGTGTCAGAGCAAAGCCGGCAAAATGAAAACCCATCCAGGCTCCGCCATGCTCCATGTACGTCTGAAACGCAGCTCGTTGTGCGGGTTCTTCAGGACGCGTATCCAGAAAAACAACTACCTGATACTTGGAGAGAAAGTCTGAATTCAGATTGTGCCAATTGGACGTGGCGTCATAACTGAAATTGTATTTCGCCGCCATTTCCGGAAACCATCGCTCGGCTTCACGTACGAAGCTGATATGCGCCTGATCCTGCTTGGCGGTATAGAACGCTATGACTCTGAACTCTGGCTTGCTGTTACTGACGCTAAGGGCAGAACAGGAATAGATGAGCGCGGCTATGCTCAATGCTTTGACGGCAGACATGGGCTCGAATCTAGTTCTGGATGGGGTCCGTAGAGGAACTCCATGAAAGCGATCGTTTTCACGAAATACGGATCACCTGACGTTCTCGAATTGAAGGAGGTGGCAAGACCCAATCCCAAAGACGATGAAGTCCTGATACGAGTCCACGCCGCATCACTGAATGACTGGGACTGGGGCGCACTCCACGGCGTTCCGTTCGTGAACCGTCTTATCTTCGGCCTTTTAAGTCCGAAGAAACAGATACTCGGCTCCGACATCGCGGGGAGAATTGAAGCAGTCGGCAAAAACGTACTGCACTTTCAGCCAGGTGATGCGGTATTCGGGGATCTAAGCGGCGAGTGGGGCGGATTCGCCGAGTATGTGTGCGCTCGTGAAAATGCATTGGCGCTGAAACCGCCCAGCATGACATTCGAGGAAGCAGCGGCGATACCTCAAGCCGCAATGCTGGCGCTGCAGGGCCTTCGCGATACAGGGCGAATTCAACCGGGACAAAAGCTTTTGATCAACGGTGCAGGCGGAGGTGTAGGTACTTTTGCAATCCAGATTGCCAAACTGTATGGGGCTGAGGTGACCGGAGTTGATAGCCCGGAGAAATTGGACGTGCTGCGCTCAATGGGCGCAGAGCATGTCATTGATTACACAGAGCAAGATTTCACCAGGAACGGGCAGCGTTACGACCTGATTCTCGATGTAAAGACAAATCGTTCGATATTGGATTGCGCACGCGCATTGAGCCCCAATGGGGTTTACGTCACGGTCGGAGGTTCCATGCCTCGACTTTTCCAGGCTCTGTTATTGTCGCCGTGGATTTCGATGACCACGAACAAGAGAGTAGGTATCGTGAGCCTGAAGCCGAACAAGGATTTGGCCTATCTGAAAGAGCTTTTCGAAGCGGGCAAGATGAAACCTGTGATAGATGGGCCCTACAGGTTACGTGATGTTCCGAATGCCTTCCGGCGCTTTGGAGAAGGGCGCCACAAAGGCAAAGTGGTAATAACTTTGGAACAGTCTGGTGGACGGGACGATCACTAGCTGATTACTTCGCGAGCGCGTGGACCTCGCTCCCTGCCAGGAGCAGCGCGCCGACGCCGTAGACCTCGGTCGTTTCCGCGGTCGTCGCTCCCGGCTGATCGCCAATCCGCTGCACCCACCCGAGCATACCGTCGGGATGCACGGCCTTGACCAACGCAGACCAGCCGCGCGTGACAGCGGGTTCATAGCGCGCCCGATCTAGTAAT
>JACMLT010000236.1 GCA_014379455.1 Nitrospiraceae bacterium | reverse complement strand
GGGTACCATAACTACCATCACATATACCCAACCGATTACCGGAACGTTCCCTGCTGGTACCATTTCGATCCCTCAAAATGGGTCATCCATGGTCTCTACTCGTTGGGTCTTGCCACATCATTGCGGACGTGCTCGTATGTCGAGAACTCGCTGGCTCGAACGAACTGATACATGACAAAGGACATCTCGATGGGGAAACGAGTCCTATATGTAGGAGGACTTCCGGACAGGGTTTCAGACTGCGAGTTACGCGACATCTTCACCTCTTACGGTCTCGTTGCCAGAGCGTACGTCGTCAGATTTAAACATACTGGAAAGTCCGCCGGGTATGGATTCGTGGAAATGGGGTCCGGTGAACAGGCCTTAAATGCCGTAGTCGCCCTTGAAGGAACCGAATGGGATGGACACCTCCTCAGACTATATGTCACCCCCTACGCAAACCAGGCCGTATAAAATCAAACACGTGACGGAAGGAACGTATGTATGAGCCGTACCAACTTGGACCCAATCATCACGTTTCCAGATGGATCGCACCTCTTGATCAGCACTGCCTACTCAAAAGAAGGAAGTTTTTCTTGTGCCCTCTACACGGCAACCATCGAAGCAGATGACCGGGGGACCTTCCGCGTCATCTCCAACCATCTCGATGCAGCCACATGCCTCATTGCACAAGAAGACGCGTATAGTTATGCTCAACGTCTCTACCCAAGATCAGCAGAGACGATGAAAAGGCCACCCTATCTTATCTGGCCGGGGCCCGGCCCCACCGGTAATGCGGATATCTAAGTCGGTGATGTGATCTTTCCTCGATTTCATGGACACCGGGTTACGCGCTCCTCGTCATCGCTTCAACTCGGCGGGGGAGCGGTAGCCGAGCGTCGCATGTCGGCGGACTCGGAGATACAAGACGTCGATCCAGTCGAACATGTCCTGCCGGGCTTCTTCACGGGTCCGATAGCGCTGAGGCTACACGTGTTCCGTTTTCCGCGTATGAAAGAACCTTTCCACAACCGCATTGTCCCCGCAGTTCCCGTGCCGACTCCTGCTCGCCGTCTGACCGTATCCGGCCAACACCCCGATATCGGGTGGCGGCGGACGGGGCCCCACGGTCCGTAGGATGCCCCCAGCCGGGCGCCGGGCGTCGGTGGGTTACGGCCATGGTGAGCGCAGCCATCGCCAACGCCTGAGTCCGGCGGCTCCCCATCCCCCACGCCATGACTCGACGCGCGGAGAGATCCAGCACCACCGCCAGATCGAGCCAGCCCTCGGTGGTCCAGACATACGGGATGGCGCCGGCCCACACTCGGTTGGGTGCAGCCACGGCAAACTTCCGGTTGAGCGTATTCGGCACGACAGGATACGTCTGCGCCAAGCCACCGGGGTACTCCGATCCGCTGGGCCTGGGCCTGAAGGGTTGGGTGACCCCGAGGACTGCCCGAGGTCCTTCGCGACGCTACGTGGATAACCCGGATCTCGGCGACCAGCCGTCGATTCTCAGCCGTGCGGAGACGCTCAGGCCTAGCCACCCCGGCAGAGTAGCCCGAGGGGACACCGCCAGCAGTCGCCACGGCACACGGCCCACATGCGCACGAATGGCTCGGCACCTCATGCCGACGGCTTGGCGAAGTACGCCGCCACACTTTTTTAAAAATCCCGCGCGTGCCTCACCCCGGCCCACTCCCGCGTGAAGCGGGTGAGCTCCTCGTCGTGAGGCTTGCGCCGCCCCTTGCCTGGGAAGGCGGCGACGGGATCGCCGGTGACCGCTTGCGTCCTGCGCCGTAACAGATTCGGCGTGATCCCGAGATCCCGCGCGACCTGGGCAGTGGGATGCCCGCCATCGGTAACCAGGTTCACGGCCTCTGGCGTGACTTCCCGCGTAAAGACGCGTCGTGATTGCCCCATGTTGACCACCGCCCGGGTGAGCAGGCCCCACCCTTTTTGATCTGCCCACTATTTCGGGGGAGGACTCCTCGCGCGCTCATACAATCCCTCCTTCGTCTGACAGGCACTTCACAATGTGGAAAACCAATGTCTATAGCTTTTCACAGGTGCCTCTGGTAGGATGTCCTCGTTTCACGCGGCGGGTCTCGCATGAAACAGCAAATGGAACGGCCCATCACCGATGTTGTTGTTACCGAGAATCTGACCGGAAGCTCGATCCAAGTCGCTGCACTGTTCGCGTCTTCGGCCCGTCCCTTCCCCTCGTGTGTGTGTTCTCGAGTCTCAACCAATATCAATTTCAGAAGGAGGAACCCCCATGGGTTCAAAACTTTATGTCGGCGGGTTGCCCTATGCGGCAACTGAATCACAACTCACCACCCTCTTCGCGGCGCACGGCACCGTCGAGTCCGCGCGTGTGATCACGGACAAATTCACCGGGCAATCGCGAGGCTTCGGCTTCGTCGAGATGGCCACACAAGAAGAAGCCAAAGCCGCGATTACCGCGTTGAACGGCTCACAAATGGACGGACGCCCCCTGACGGTCAATGAGGCCAAGCCACAAGAACCACGGACGGGTGGCGGCGGCGGCGGCGGCGGACGTTTCGGTGGTGGTGGTGGTGGCGATCGCGGTGGTCGCGGTCGTTTCTAACATAGCACTCACAGGCTCTAGCTGCAGAAGGGGCGCTTCAGTTGAAGCGCCCCTTCATGTTTTACTACTTCCCTCACATTCACTTTCCTCTAGCCACAACTTTCAGTCTGTCGTGGCACAGACCCATTACACTGGCAGGCCTCCTGAAATGTGTCTTTGCCGCACTCGAACACTGTTTCAACCAACAGTGATACTAGAGAAAATTCCCGCCTCATGTGAGCCATACGGAGTGCACACGCTGCATACAGGCTGTGACTATCTATGAGAATTCTTGGAGGAATCGTCCAATCGTGTCACACTAATTTTTAATGACCGAGAGACCGCTCATGCGATGCAACCAACGAGCACGCTTTCTGCTTCTGATCAATATGCTCGGATTCACCGCAGGGTTATGCGCAACACCCAGCTATGCAGGAGACATCACCCTCGTGAGTATTGGCCCTCGCATTGGCTTCGGTGAGAAAATCCCCTTCATGGGGAAAGAGCAAAAATACTATTTTCACCTGTACGACGTCGCAGCGACCATCAAGCGACCCTGGTCCTGGCCGCTCGGTGAGAGCACGTGGAGCGTCGACACCAGACTGCTCACAAGCGCAGGGCTACTGACGGGGGGAAATGAGAGCGGTCTGATAATGACGGCCGTGCCTGTTCTCGCACTGAGCGGCTGGAAGGGGCTTCTCACCTTAGACGCCGGAGTGGGAGCAGGACTCTTCAGCAACCATACGTTCGGTGTGCAAGACTTCGGGGGTCCTGTTCAGATTGTCGCAACCTTGGGGGCTCAAGTCAGTCCATTTTCACATACCTATGCAGGCGTTCGTATCCAACACTTCTCTGATGCTGGGCTGAACGGATCTTCCAGCCTGGGCGTGGACATGTACATCGCAGAACTCGGATACCGGTTTTAATCAAGACATCGACGGGCGGTGGAGTCTTTTATCCTATCCTCGAACAACGAGCCATAGCCTACCGCCCTAGAGTTTCCACCCTGACAACACACATCGCTGTGCAATGAGCGGCCTGAAGCTTCCTACATCTTCCGAGACCTTTGTCATCAACTCGCCTGCCAATCCCTGATCCTCAAAACACTCGTACACATCATCGAGAAAACCACCCCGGAGCAGCGGATGGTGGAGAAATGCCTGGCCAGCGCCGGTCGCCACCTCCAACGGATACTTGGCTACGACAATACGCGAGCAATGAAGCCGTTCCAGCCACCCACGAGCATCTTCGGCTGACGGACGTTCGGCAAGATAGGCTTCCAACCGCTGTCGCTCCGCCACAAGACCACGAACTGCCATCTCCTGATCGATCCGCAGCCATAGCGACTCGAATGTGCCGAGCGAAGGAAAGGTCAACACCAGTTGGCCTCCTGGCTTGAGATGTTCCAGCAATCCCTGAACGGCTTCGAACCGGTTGGGGCGGAAAAACATCACGGAAAGATTGCCGGTGATGCGGTCGAAACAGGGCAGGTGCTTAGGCAGTGCTCGCATATCCAAGCATTCAAACCGAAGCCATGGAAGTTGCGCTCCTTGGATCGCGCGCGCGCGCGCGACCTGATGCTCACGGAGATCGATGGCTAGAACCTGCCCCGTAGGCCCCACCTGCTCTGCCAGATAGAAGGCAGGAATCCCATGGCCGGAGGCAATATCGAGGAAGCTGACTCCAGGGCTAAGATCCAGATGCTGCAGCAACGATTCGGCGAAGGGAGTGGACCAATAGTCCTGGGTTGGAAGAGGCCACCGAAGCCTCACATCGTTCGTGCGTTCGGTCATGTAGCCGCTCCCCTATTGCGCTCTCGGCACAGAATATCCATCCGTATGCCAATAATCATCCACCATTTCACGATGTATAAGATGTTGACTATGCCGGGGAGCGAGGAAAATCAGGCAAGAACGTTCTGCACAATTATTCCGTAGGCCGAAGAGAAGAGGCAATCAGCGAAGATTCGTTAGATCTGGCAACAATAGGCCTCACCTCATCCCGGGCTGCTTACCGCGACGACTTCGGCTGACGTTTCGCATGTAGACCCTTGTCGCTCTTGCTCATCGGCTTGCTGGACTCACCCTCAGAGAGAATGTCCTCAATCTGGGATTCGCTGCACGTAAGATCGCCGTCAGCTGGTTTCCGTGATAGCGCACTGGCCGACTTGGATGCGGCATGAATCTTCTTATCTTCTACATCGTCCGGCATATTGGCTTCCTTTTCTTGGAGAATACGTTTCGCCGACAGCGATTAATACCATACCACTCGCCAGGCACCAACGCCCTGAAAGCCGGCGAGCACCTTCGTCAAGGCCATCATCGTGTTGCCTGATCTGTGTGTACGTTCACTATACCCCAGCACTCACAGTTGGCATGCTCTGAGGTGGCTGAACCGGTGCCGCTTGCATGGACGCCTTCAACTCATCAATAGCCCTCTCAACATCTCCTTCCGTCGACCCAAACCTATCTCCCATCACCTTCACGGCCTGAGTGATCGCTTTCTTCATCTTTGTAATTTGTTCTTCGGATGTCATCGCCTCTCTCCTTTTATACGTTGGGAGTGTGTTCGTGTCAGATTAAACCTACTCAGGCGTAGGAGCTGCGGAGACTGGAGAATCAAACGCGCAGGAAGAAGACACGGTGCGCGAAGGATGGGACAGTCAGCGAGGCTCAATACAGCACAGCCCCATGCTAGACGCCACCGAGAGTCTCGGTCAAGCGGTATTACGCGACGCATGTAAATAGTCCTTCATGTGCCAGATTTTAACGGCACATGAATTGTCCGGGTTAGGGTGCCGCCCTCAAGGAGGGCCACCATGACACGAGCGAGGATATGCTCGGTGGAGAGACGGATATGAGTGTGGACGTGGTGCGAAGCCCGCTACACGGCTGAACCATGAAGCATATCTATAAACGCTGGCAACAGAAGCCTGGCGGGACGCGGATCGCAACCTAAGGGGAATCCATGGAACGGTTGCCTGCAGCACTGAGGACCAAAGTCAGACTCACGCCACGTAACTTGATCGCGAATCCAGCTCACCGCTTCCTAGAATAATACGAGTAGCAGAATGCCTCGGCAAGGAACTGTCGACGGATAAGCCCTACGATCTCATCCCGAGCTCAGAGCTTGAAGCTTTTCTCCTTCAAGCTCACCACATGCGGGTGAGCTCGACAGCATGCGTGCCTTCAAGCAATCGTACTGCCATTAAGCAAGCCCCATAGGGATCGTACTTTTCGAAATAGTCTATACAACGGCCAAACTAGCCATCCAGGCATCCATCCTGGCCCCCAGAAAAGAAAAGGGAATTTGTTCTGTACACGTTGGTGCCAATGACCTGCTTCAGGAGCATGGTTCATACACAGCTTTTTTAGGCCATGCTTGAACATTGGTTTATGTTCCACGCTGATCAGTTCGGACAAATAGTTCGCATAGGTTTCCCAAATCAAGAAATCGGCGAGTCGATTTACCACTTGAGTATCGGCACCCAACGAGCGAATGAGTTCCACCTGTTTGCAATGGAAGAAGACCCACCGCTGTGTCTGCTTCTCGGTCTTGACGTACGACGTCTGGTGTGTTCCCATGCGGGATAAGCCAATAACGTCCGGAAAAAATCTGACCCCTTAGTCGCGAGCCAGCTTGCACACAAAGGTCACATCGGATGGATACCCGGCACTATCCTGAAATCCCCCACTCTCCAGGCCTTCCTGCTTCCCAAAAATCTGACAGGGCGCACGCGCCTTCCATTCGTCGCCTAGTTCCAGGAGCCCCTCGTCACCTCTCAGCGTTTCCTTTACACGTGGCACCCAATGGCGTGTCACCGCTCCATCATAAGTAATGTCCTCTACTCCACCGACCACGATGCCGACATCGTGGGTCTGGTTGAGAAACTTCCCTATCCCTCTGACAGCGCCACTGCGCAGTTCGTCGTCATCATGAAGGAGCCATATCCAACGTGTCGCTGGAAGCTGTAGGCAGATATTGTGATGGTCTGTCGCGGTCAGTGTCCCGGATTGGCGAATATACGAGAAACCATACCGCTGCTGAAATTCGTTCAACTCGGAATACTCGCGGGTCGAGTTGTCCGACACAATGACCGATGGTGGTTTCGATTGGCGGTCAAAGACCGACGACAAGGCCTTCTCCAGGAGATCGATCCGATCACGCGTCATCACCACAACTGTGAGATCACTCGAGCTCATGATCCCTCCCTATGTCTATGATGTTTACAAGGCCGAATCGACCTTCTGTTAGCTTCCCCGTCAAGGAAGCACATTCAAAACGAGTACGGCTGGCCGTGATCTGAAACCCAGTGCAAGCGCGGGAGTGCCAAGACCGTAGCATCATAGGGCCGCACCTCGGTGTCCTCCCGCATCCACTCCGCACAAATCTCGAGTACGTATCCCAACGACTCGAATACCTCGTAAATGCAGACGGAGCCGACAATAGACACGCCGATGCACCAACCATCTTCATCTCACGATTTCTTTCATTCCGATTTTCTCTGCCCTGGTTGCAATCGTGGTTCACGTCCCATCGACATGAAGGAGCAACCCTACTCGAAGACAAACCGATCGATATCACCTCGCGCACCCCGATCTTCTGGCCATTCACGGCATACCGTCACGTCTGTGTCCCCACCAAGGCATCATGAAGCCATCCGTCCACCCACGCATGAATATCATGCGCGGCAAGATAGGATCGCATCCGACGCATTCTTCGCCGGCGTTCATCAAGCGGCATCTCTAAGGCGTCTTTGATGGTTTCGGCAAGGCCTTCGGTTTCATACGGATTGATCACGCTCGTGCCCGGCAACTCTTCTGACGCCCCAGCCAAGTTGATTGCTCTCCCATCGATGTTCGTAGGGCTGACGATTTGATACGACGATCAATCGTTGCCTATCCATTGTTCGATCTCCTCTTCCCTCGCTCATGTGGTCGAGCATGACCGATACATCTTCATGTCCAGTAAGAGAGGTTCAAATATTTATGCAACATCGATGCGCAATCCTTCTGCATTACATCTAAATAGTCCGTAGAATGTTCTTTAACCAAATTGGCTTGCGTTCCCAAAACTTGTACCCCGTCTCGGCAAGTCAGGTTCTTCTGCGCGTCTTTTCTTCCACCCATAGCTTTCACGCATGAAGGCAGAGGAAGTATGGTTACGCATTCACTTTTCACAGAGGATCGCCAACAGAGTTATAAACCGTAGAACGGTTACGGCGTTGCCAATCCTTGCACACTGTGGCCACTTGCCTAGCTAGAAGTTGTATGACTCTCCCTTGATTTCACAGACACCTCCATGAGGTGTTCTATAACCGGACGCGCCGTCACTCGACCCTCGGCGATCACTCCCCGGCCGAGTACGAAGCGAGGACGGCAGTGACGTAAACAGGTGTCTACGGCATTGGAGGAAGGTCAGTATGTGCTGAGTGATGGCCCTCCTCTACCCGTTGTTCTTGTCTATACCTCTCCGATTCAGGCACGGCACCCCTCTTCAATGTCGCCTACTGTCAGCTCTCGAGGGGTTCGGCAATTGCTGCATTGGCCAACAAGTATTCCGTTCCGGCCGTCTTCACTCACGCGAAACACGAGGAAATACCGCAGACTCCCACAATACACACAGCGGGGGCCTTGCAAATCGCGCAGGACAGGCACTCTTTTAATATTCTGGTTCCTTTGCATATTGGGGACTGTCATTGACGGGACATGATGAATCTCTTTCATAGCCCTCTCTTTCTGCGCACCACTGTCGAATGGGCGGTTCAGCTGTAATCCTATGTCCCTGATATGATGATAGCGTAAAAATGCAAGACTCAGACCGTTCCATCACATCGAAACACTCGCATGGATCACACTCGATACTTTCAATGACTGGACGCATATAAATTCAATGCCGCAGTCCAGTATTCGGTTTTAAGGATCGACGTCCGATGGGACTAGTTGAATGCAACTGAGGGACAGGCTATACGCAAGTTCCCGCTATACAAGGGAGCAGTGTAGGAGGAACACCTTGTCCATCATGGACAAAATGTCCTGACTGAGAGATGAATATTTTTAATGAACGATGGATCTGCGTTCGATTATTTCGTGACGACAATCTCGACTCGGCCTTCTCGCCGCAGTATGTTGATGCCGACATCCTTCGCATGACCTTCGAGCGAGAGGTCAACGGTCGCGTCTCCAATCCTGAGATTCTTAATTTCGATATGCTTCAGGAACGGCGGCAAGACCGGTTGTGAGAACGTTAGGCATGCATGCGGGGCATCAATTCGCAAACCGAGACAAGATTGGAGCAGGAGAAACACCGCAACCGAGGACCACGTCTGAGGACTACAGGCGACCGGATACAGCGTCGGGCCTTCACCGGACCGGCGCGAGAACCCGCAGAACAGCTCGGGCAGTCGATGCAGCTCAAGAAACTGGCTGGCCTCGAAGAGACCGGAAAGAATCTTCAATGCGCCTTGTTTGAATCCATAGGAGGCCATCCCGGCTGCGATAAGGGCATTGTCGTGCGGCCAGACCGATCCATTATGGTAGGCCATCGGATTGTATCGGTCTTCAGAGGCTGCGACGGTTCGGACGCCCCATCCGTTAAACATATCCCCGCCGACTAATGTCTTGGCTGTTCTCATGCCGTGCTTATAGTCGGCAATCCCCGTCCAGAGACAGTGGCCGGCATTCGACGTCTTGACTCGACAGGGCTGTTTGGCCCCATCCAAGGCTAAGGCATAAGACGAGAGGTCGTTGCACCAGAAACTTCGCTCGAACTGAGTGCGTAGCTTGGCTGCATCCTTGAGGAGACGTTTGGCCTGTTCCGGATATCCGAGTGCCAGGGCTAATTGAGCCGCGCCACGCTTGGCGGCAAACACATACCCTTGCACTTCGCAGAGTGCGATGGGTCCTTCCGCTGAGCGGCCATCTGCATGAAACACGGAATCCTGAGAATCTTTCCACCCTTGATGAACGAGACCGTCTTTAGACCGGCGACTGTACTCCACGAACCCATCGCCATCGAGATCTCCTGCATGATCGATCCATTGCAAGGCACGCTCAATATTCGGCCAGATCTGGGCGATAAATGCCTGATCGCCTGTCCGTTCATAATACGCTCCAGCCAGCATGATGAACAGCGGCGTCGCGTCGATGCTGCCGTAATAGCGACCGAATGGAATCTCATTGAGTGCCGCCATCTCTCCTTTGCGCGTTTCGTGTAAAATTTTCCCGATCTCTGCATCCTGCTCAGGAATAACCTCCGTTGCCTGGGTAACCGCCAGATAGGCCAACACGCCGCGGGTGATGGTTGGATTGACCCAGAGAAATTCGAAGGCAGTGATGATGCCGTCGCGTCCGAACGGGGTGCTGAACCATGGAACACCGGCGTAGGGGTAGGGGCCGTCAGGAGTATCTGAAACCATCATGTGGAGGTCGGCAAGCGAACGATTTAGCCAGCCGTTGAATTGCTCATTCGATGTCATGATGAGGCAATCGTCTGCTTTGGCGGAATGGAGCGCTTGTTCTACCGCGACCAGCGCGCGCTCATACGAGAGATCACACTTGACTCGCCTATTGATGTCACAGGAGATCGTGATCTCCCACTGGACGATTTCTCCAGCCGGCAAGAGCGTGTCGCAGAGGATCTCATTGGGAAGGACTGTCGTGGGAGCCGGTGCACAGCGGACAGTCACCCATCGATCCACACCATCCAATCCCTCATACCCGAGCGATATTCCATCTTTGGACGTGACAGTCTCCAAGCGTCGGCCTCGGCGATTTCGCTTCGTCCCACGGACTTCGAAAAGATCGGCAAAATCGGCACCCACAGAGATAGAGAGCCGGACCGGAATGGGAAGCAGGTTATAATTGTGGATTCGGAGGCGCTCGAAGCAGAGTCCGTGCCACAAGAATCGAGTCCGAGACACGTGCAGCGCTCCGCGCGTAACCTCTACTTGTCCCTCATACGTCATATCGGGATTCATGAGATCGACGTTGAGTAAGACGTTGTCTTCCTTCACCGTCGAGCTGAGCAACAAGGGCCGCTCCCCGTTCATGGTCAGCTCGAAACGGGACAGAAAGCGCGTTCCTTCGTGGTAGAGGCCTTCTGAGCCTGTTCTCAGAGAATGAATGTCGCCGTATCGATCGAACAAGCCGAACGTGTCGCCCTGCTTCAGCACCTCGATGTGCTCATCGGTCAACGAGGAAGAGGCGACGATGCTACATTGATCAGTAAGACGATCGGTGTCTTCCATGAGTCCCTCTCAGTGGTGTCGAATCGATCGGCTCAACCAACCTCCGAGGGAGGCAGTGAGAAGAAATGTCGCGCCAATGCCCGCAATTCCAGCCGATTCACCAAACCGCTCGGTAATCTGGCCAAACATGGTGATCCCGCTGATGGCGGCCGTCATCGCGCCTGTGCCGTAGAGTCCGAGCACGCGTCCCACCATCATTCGAGGCGTCAGCTCTTGCACGATACCCCAGGCGATCGGAGTAAAGGCTCCCATCCCTCCTCCGATCATCATCATGAGAAAGCCGACCAGGTAGAGGTCTGTCGTCCAGACGAGCACTTCAATCGCCAGCCCGCTCACCGCACTTGTCAAGACGATGATGTTGACTCGATCGGCGAGCGTTCGTCCCGTGGACCAGAGGAGCACGATCGACATGACGAGCAATCCGACTCCCAGGGCAGACCAGAGATAGCCCACTTCGACCGGCCCCAAGCCCAACAGCTTATTCGCAAAGACCGGAAACAACGTCGTCAGGGCGCTGGCGCCGAATCCATAGCATGCCGCAGTCACGATCAGCAGCAAGATGATTCGTTGTTTGCTCACGACGAAGGCCAGCCCCTCCGTAAGATCGTGCCATAATGAACCACCGATCTTCGATGGTCCAGCAGACGGCTGCGCTGTTCCCAGTCGCACTAACCCAAGGCACAGCGCTGCCACGAGATACGTGGCCCCGTTGAGGCAAAGCACTTCCTGCGAGCCGAACAGGGCAATCCCCAAG
>JACMLT010000235.1 GCA_014379455.1 Nitrospiraceae bacterium | reverse complement strand
GGCGAGTTGCAAACCCTCGGCCGGGCCAAGGATCTGACGACGGCGGGCGACCGCCTCGCCCGGCTCGGCACGGAGTTCACTCGTGTGCGTGCGTCTTTGTTGCAGGAGCAAGACCGGCTCCACCCCGTCGGTCCTCGAAATCCTTCATAAGCAAAGGAGTGTGCCTTATGGCGAAGAAAAAATCCTCATCGTCGACGACTCCGTCGATACACGCCTTGTGGTGAGTGCGCGCCTCAAGAAGCACGGGTACGACACGGCCTTTGCGACCGATGCGCTGCAGGCGATGTCTGTGGCGAAAGAGCGGCCAGATGCGATCCTGCTTGATTTTGCCATACTCTCTGGTGTCAACGGTAGAAATTGCCATGAATGCGGTGAACGGTCTTTATGATGACGCTGCCGGTCGACATGCGAAAAAGGGCCAGCCAGACCAGGGGATAGCCATCCGGCTCATGTTCGATGAAGCTTGAATCGCCATCACTTAAAATGCAACGGGACACGACGTCGCCACCAACACGGTCGACCGGTTTGCTTCTTGCCCTGACGGGGACGCTATTGTCAACCTTGGTGGGCATGACCATATTCGAGGCGGTCAAGACGTTTTGGTTACCGGGAATGTCGATGTGGGAATCACACACATTGACGATTATTTTTACCACTGGCTTGGCAACCGGGATCGCCTTTTTCGTGGCCCGCAAACAGGCCAAACTGGACTCCAAAATACACATGGAATTGACGACACGCGTGAAGGCCCAAGCTGCACTGCAAGATGCCCACGCGAAGGTCGAAGCCATTACTCAGGCGGTTCCTGACATCCTTTACATGACCAGCCCCGACGGAAAGTTGTATTGGTGGAACAGCAATCTTGAGAAAGTCAGCGGGCGGACCACTGAGGAAATCGCACGCATGACGTCGTTCGATTTCGTCCTCGAAGCCGACCGGCCAAGCGTTTCGACGACGATTCAGCATGCGATCGCCACGGGGTACGGGACAGTCGAGGTCCGGCTACATACAACCGGCGGGCTCATTCCCTTCGAGTTTAACGCCGTGCCGATGAAAGACTCGGCCGGTAATCTGCTCGGAATCGCCGGTTCGGGTCGAAACATTTCCGAACGCCTAGCCCTCGCCGAATCGCTGAGCGAAGCCAAGGAATTGGCTGAGGCAGCCAATCGGGCCAAGTCCTCCTTCCTCGCCGCCATGAGCCACGAGATCCGCACGCCGATGAACGGGGTGATCGGCATGACGGGGCTGTTGCTCGATACGGACCTGACGGTCGAGCAGCGGGACTACACAGAAACCGCTCGTCGCTCCGGAAGGTACCGTCATCCTGCTCAAGTTTATTCTGGCGCGAGGAGGCTACACGGTCGTGCACGCAGCGGACGGCCAACAGGCACACACCATGATCGACGAGATGCCTCCGCCCGCGCTGGTGCTCCTCGACATCATGCTGCCGTACCTCAACGGCCTGCAACTTCTGGCACATATTCGCCAGAAAGCCGAATGGCGGCAAGTTCCGATCATCATGCTCACCGCTGATTCGAACGAGCGCGATATTCAGCAGGCCCTTGCTGCAGGGGCCAATGATTACATGGTGAAACCGTTCAATCCCCGAGAGTTGACTGCCCGGCTGCAACGGTTCCTCACAGTCCCGTCCTGACGACTTCGTACCATGGATGCTGGATGGATAGGGCCAAGCGCGTTCGGGTCGATGGCTCATGGCGGATGGATTGTCACCATTACCATCCAGCTCTTCATTCTTCTCCTCTTTGTGTGGATTCTTGTCCTCAGGGCGCTGCGCCGAATGACAGAGCGGCGTCGACGAAACATGGTCGATATCTGGCGCCCGTTGCTGGCCGAAAGCCTGGTCGAAGCTCCCGCCACGCTGCCGTCCATTCACCCGTGTGACCATGTCCTGTTCCTCTATCTATGGAACTCCTTGCAAGATTCGATTAAGGGAGAGGCCTCAGGGCAACTCAACGACGTGGCGCGCCGGGCAGCTATGGATACCGTGGCTCTGCGACTTCTCCACACAGGGCGAATTCGGCTACAGCTGCTGGCCCATGCGTACAATGCGTTTCTCGCCATCGAGGCGGCGCGGGCAATGGTCCGCATTTGCCCCAAGGCCGCGATCCCACTTCTTATTCCCCTCATCAGCACACGGAGCGATTGGTCTCCGTTGAAAGTTACGGCGCTGCTGAACGAGGCGGGGGCTGATCTGGCGGCGACCGCACTCGCGAGGCGATTCGCAACATTTTCCATTCCATAACGCATCCCAACCTGCGGGTGATCGACAAAATGAATGGCGGGAAAGCCGACTCGCTCAACGCCGGCATCAACATTTCCCGCTACCCCCTATTCTGCTGCATCGATGCCGACTCGATCCTCCAGCGCGACAGCCTGCGCCTCGTCGTCCAACCGTTTCTCGACGATCCCCTCACGGTCGCGTGTGGTGGAACCGTGCGGATTGCCAATGGGTGCGAAGTCAAGAACGGCTTTCTCACGGCCATCGGGCTGCCCAGCAATTTTCTCGCGTTGTTTCAAATCGTGGAATATCTCCGTTCGTTCCTGTTCGGACGATTGGGCTGGTCTCCTATGAACGCGATGCTGATCATCTCGGGCGCTTTTGGCGTGTTTCATAAGGACACGGTGGTCACCGTGGGCGGGTACCATCCCGGCACGATCGGAGAGGATATGGAGCTGGTTGTCAGGCTCCATCGCCATCTACGGCTCCAGGGCCAACCGTATCGGATCACCTATGTTCCTGATCCGGTCTGTTGGACTGAGGCTCCCGAAGACTTGCGCACGCTCAAGAATCAACGGATCCGCTGGCAGCGAGGGCTCTGTGAAAGTTTGACGAAAAACATGGACCTATTGTTCCATCCGAAAGGTGGGGCCGTGGGGTGGCTCGGCCTTCCCTTTCATGGCACTGTTCGAATGGCTCGGACCGGTGATCGAGGTCGTGGGATACGTTCTTGTGATCGTGGGGTTCATGATGGGGTTCGTGTCGGTAGAGGTGTCGCTCTCATTTCTTCTGCTCGCGGTCAGCCTTGGTATTCTGCTCTCGGTCACTGCCGTTCTCCTCGAAGAGATTTCATTCCATGTGTACCCCAAGCCACGACATGTCTTGTTGCTCTTTCTCGCCGCCATTGCCGAAAACTTCGGCTACCGGCAATTGAATGCCCTTTGGAGACTCATTGGCCTCGTCAAATGGTTACGAGGTGGGAAAGCCCAGTGGGGCGAGATGTCTCGTAAAGCATCCTGGCAAATTCGCTAAGACTGGGGTTCGAGGATTTGGAAGACCCGTGGGTCATAGGGGTTTCCTCCTGCTAGAGCATGAGCGGGCAACTGTATTCTAGCGGAGTGATGAACGCGTATGGTCCCTGTTTCATTTCTACAAAGGTTCCGACAGAAATCTTTGACACCTAGTCAACTCAACGGCTGACCGACTATCCTTCGCAGTCAGGTTGGATATGCTAGCAACTCAGTTACGCACAAGTCGGTAATTTGGAGAACACAACGTCTTTATTGTTCTTATCCTAAGCGGGTTTCATTGGCGTTGCAGTCGCCTTAATTACTGGCTACTGAGTCAGTAGGGCATCGCTTTGTCCAGAGCCAGCTTAGTGCGAGCACACGTGTCGTATTCAACCTCTTGCATCAGTCCGTTGATAACCTGCAGGCTTTCAAGAAACACGAGCTTGATGGATGAGCAAGGTCAGGGGATGCCTGCGACGAAATCAAGTCGGGAGTTGGGACAGGAGAAATGGAGAGAGTCGTCGGCTGACAGATCTTCGCTGGGCACTGAGACGGTCGAGAAGGCGCTGGCTGCTTCCCGTGAATTGGCGAAGAACGCATATGAGGTGATCCTATGATTCCGAACAAGAAGACGAAGATCCTGGTCGTGAACGATGAGGAAAGCATTCGGGCGTTGCTTCAGAAAGTGTTGGCGGGCCAACAACGGACGATCGTGCTGGCGGAGGAAGGCCGGAAAGCCATTGAGATGTTTCGACGGGAACGGCCGGACGTTACGATTCTCGACTTGCGGATGCCAGACGTGAGCGGCCTCAATGTGCTGAAAGAAATCCGTGCGATGAATCCCTCCGCGACGGTGATCATCTACAGCGGAATGGCTGGAGGAACGGCAGAGCAGCAAGCGCGTGCGCTAGGGGTGAGCGACTTCATCGAAAAAGGGTGCTCGCTCCGTCCCCTCGGGCAGGCCCTCAACCCGCCGGTCTAGGGGGATGGCCTATACAACGGACTCCGCTGGGTTGCAAAGTCATGAGTCATGGCAAAGAGGACTGACCGTACGCATATATCTCCGGCCTCATGGTGAACTCGCGTCGGGGTTCGGACATTGATGGACATCCGCGCACAGGGTCCTCATCAGAAAAGCGTCTTGTGATGGCCCGCCTGCTCGCAGGATCTCCCAGCACCGGCCCGACTGGTTATGCCACTATTCTGTGTGCCTCGCAATCAGTGATGAGTCTGAGCCTCCTTTGGGCCTTGCTTTATCAATGATCTCGGCATGGTGATCGCCCTCGGCCTGCTGTTTGCGCCCTTCATCAATAAGTAAGGCGCTGATCTTCATCGGAGCAGTGCAGGCGCACTCGCGTCGCTTTCTGCCATGACAGACTGGCGCACTCGGCATTATGCTCATCACACGGTCGCCATTCGAACGAAATGCATCATGGTGCTGCTATCAGGGCTTTGGAGCATTTGCCTTGCGCTCCGGGAGCGGTCGGTGTCACCAATGCGGTCAGAGCTGGGGAATTGATCGATCGTTCACCATCAGATGTGACACTACAAAGGGTCGGAACAATTAACATCGTCATTATCATCACCAATGCCGCTTTGGCGGTGTCAGCGATGGTGACTGCGGTGCGAGTGGCGACTGAAGGTAAGGCCGCCGCGTTACTGGCCAAGCGCATTCCCAGTTGGACTGGCCGCTCTGATGCGACTGGGACAGGAACGGACGCCGTCGTTATCGCGAATGGAAATGGACCACTAATTCGCTATAGCGGAACCCCCCACACGAGAATCGGTGAACTCATCGGAAGACTGGTCAATCGTGGAGTTGAGAGGGAGCTACGTACCCTGACCTTATCCCCTTAGGGGTGATGTGCAAGATTGCTATGCGTTTCGTGCTGAAGACACGGATTTATCTGTTTCGAGTGTATGACAATTCGTTTTCTCAAAAGGTCTGTCGAGTACATGACTTGTGCTATGGAGTGCCCAGTGAATAGGTCGAACAAGTTCGATGATTTATGACAGCCATTGAGTGCACGCCTCCCCCACATCATACATCCCGTGTCGACCTGCTACGACTGTTCCTGCTATCTGGCGAGCATCCTCCCGTGGCTGTTCCTCACCAGATACTTGGCCCCGCCTTTGCAGATCTATGCCTGTTAGTTAGCTGAAATCTCGATGATAGAGCGAATATTGGGGCGTTCCTCCTCAGGAGGGACGTTTGGCTGTAGCCTTTCGCGCCACAGTAGCCTTGACCTCTTCAGGAGCAAATGGCTAGCCTCTGAGATTCAGCTACCAGCAGGCTGGGGAACAACAATGTCGGCTTGCGGGAAATCCAGCGGTTTGTGTATTTGAGGCAATAGGGCACAACTTAATAGGATGCTCAAACAGTTCGTTCAGCGAGGCTGCAGCGAGTGAAGATTCGAGGCGTACCCTCTGCGGTACGTTGAGGATCTGAACGATGCGAGAACGATGCGTGGGAAGAGGCGCGTCTCGGCGCGCCGGGGCTGGGCGGGTGAGAAGAGCGGCTTATTCAGCATCCTGATCGAGAAGGAGTGCAGCATGACCGAAGAATGGGGCGCAATTCTTGTCGTCGATGACGATGCAGAAATGCGGGAGCTTGTTCACGATGTGCTGAAGGATCGCGGACATCAGGTCTCGACGGCAGGGGGGGGGCAAGAGGCCTTGAAGCTGTTGACCGAGCAAGACTGCGGCGTCGTGCTGACGGATTTGCGGATGAAAGGAATGCAGGGGACGGAGTTGTTGGCGGAGATCAGGCGTCTCTATCCGGGCATCGGAGTCATCCTCATGACCGCCTTTGGGTCGGTAGATACAGCGGTTGAAGCCATGAAGCGGGGCGCCAGCGACTATTTGACCAAGCCGGTGAAGAACGAGGAGCTGGTTCGTGTCGTCGAGCGTGTGATCCGTGAAGCCTCGTTGCGGCGCGAGGTGAACAGGCTCCGGCGCGAGGTTCACAAGGAATACAGTTTTCATCAGATCATCGGCAAGAGCAAGCCGATGCAGGAGATATTCGACCTGATCCGGCGTGTCGCCGACAGTCCGACGAATCTATTGATCACCGGCGAGAGCGGAACCGGCAAGGAGTTAGTGGCCAAGGCGATTCATTATAATAGCGATCGCAAAGATGCGCCGTTTATCCCCGTCAACTGTGCCGCCATTCCCGAACAGCTGCTCGAAAGCGAACTGTTTGGCCACATGCGAGGCGCCTTCACGGACGCGAGGGCGGACAAGCGGGGCCTCTTCGAAGAGGCTCAGAAAGGCACCTTATTCCTCGACGAGATCAGCGAACTACCGTTGATGTTGCAGGCCAAAATTTTGCGCGCGATCCAGGAGAAAGAGATCCGCCGGGTGGGCGCCAACAAACCGATCGCCGTCGACGTGCGCATCATTGCGGCGACGAACCTCCACCTGACGGAAGAGGTCAAGGCGAAGCGCTTCCGAGAGGATTTGTACTACCGGCTCAACGTGATCGAACTGCGCCTGCCCCCCTTGCGCGAGCGCGGCGAGGATATTCCCCTGCTTGTGGACGCGTTCATGAAGAAGTGTGCAGCCTCTCGCGGGAAACAGATACAGGGGGTGAGCGAATCTGCGCTGGCGATGCTGGTAGATTACACCTGGCCCGGCAATGTGCGTGAATTGGAGAATGTGATTGAGCGGGCCGTCACACTCAGTCGAAGCGAAAAGATTGTTCCTGACGATCTCCCGTCGACGATTCAGGGGGCCCGTGGCGATCGGCGCGTGCTCGACGACGCGGCTGAGCGGACCCTGCCGCTCGACGAAGTGGAGAAAGAATACATCCTCAAGATCCTCGAAAAGACCGGCGGAAACAAATATCAGGCCGCCCACACACTTGGTATTGACCGTAAAACACTGTATCGTAAACTCGCCGAAATCGAAGGCAAACCTCATCCAGCGGAATGACTGCCTCTTTCCGGTCATCGAACTAGGACGGTGGTCACGCAGCCCCGCTTCAGGCCGGAATCAATCACATGAAGGTTGTCGAGAATCCTCCTGCGCACGCGAGACCCTGGGTGATTTCCGTCCTCACGATCGGCATCTTTGTCTTCGACATACTCACACCTGTCGGTGTGTTGATCTCGGCCTTCTACATTCTTCCGTTGCTGCTGGCGTTTCTGTCCTCGCGCGAGCGTGACCTCATCTACTTCTCCATCATTGCGACAGCGCTTACCTGGATCAACTTGTTTCTCGAACCGCCTGGTATTTCGATCCAGTACGGTGTGTTGAATCGCGTGATAGGCACGCTTGTCCTGTGGGGCGTCGCGATGGGGTTAATCCACATCAGGCGTGTGGAGGAAGGGCTTACCAATGCCGAGGGCGCGCTAAAAACCGCTCGGGGACAATTCAAAGATATTTTCGAAGCCTCGAAAGATGCGATCGGCTATGCCGCCCTTGATGGGACTATCCTCCTCGTCAATCAGGCGTTTTCCAAAATGACCGGCTTCTCACGAGAAGAGCTGCTCGGGATGAATATGCGAAACTTGATCCCCGAACAGCACAAAGAACAGCGGGATCGCGTTGTGGCGCAAGCCTTCCAAGCCAGCGAGCCGGTCGAATATGAAATTGACTATTTCCGGAAGGATGGTTCTCAGATTCCCGTGTCCATCACCAAGTTTGTGGTGAAGGAGGATGATGGAAAGCCGGCCGGTCTTGCGGTGATCGTACGGAATCTCACCGAGCACAAGCGGGCCGGGGGGCAATTTCGCCTTGTGGTGGAAGCGTCGTCGAACGGGATGCTGATGATGGATGAGGATGGTACCATCCTCTTGGTGAATCAGCAGATTGAGCAGCTGTTCGGCTATGAACGGGCTGAATTGATTGGGCAGCCTGTTGAAATGCTTGTGCCGCAACGTATGCGGTCGCATCATGCCGGAGACCGGGCGAAATTCTTTGCTCACTCCGAGTCACGCGCCATGGGAAAAGGGCGGGATCTCTATGGTGTGAGAAAAGATGGACAGGAGTTTCCATTGGAGATCGGCCTCAATCCGGTTCGGACGCCGGATGGGTTGAGAGTCTTGGCGTCGATCGTGGATATCAGTGGGCGAAAACGGGCAGAACAGGCGCTCCAGAAAGAGCGGGATTTCATCGACGCGGTGCTGGAGACCGCCGGGGCGCTTGTCGTCGTGCTGGATCGGGAGGGACGGATTCTGCGATTCAATCGTGCCTGTGAACAGGTGACCAGTTACTCCTCTGAAGAGGTGATGGGCCGACATGTGTGGGACCTGTTCATTATTCCCGATGAGGTCGCCGGTGTGAAAGCGGTGTTCGAGCGGCTTCGGGGCGGCGAGCCGCGCAGCGACTATGAAAATGACTGGATGGGAAAGGGCGGGTTTCTGAGACGAATTTCCTGGTCGAATACGGTCATCGCGGACTCCAGTGGGAAGGTCGACTATGTTGTGTCATCCGGCCTCGATATCACCGATTTCAAATCCATGCAGGAACAGCTCCGCAAGACGGAACGGATTGCGGAGCTTGGCACACTGGCTTCCGGCATGGCGCACGAAATCGGTACGCCGATGAATGTGATTCTCGGGCGTGCGGAATATCTGTTCCAACGCACAGCCGATGAAGGGATGAAGAAGGGGCTTGCCACGATCGTCACGCAGATTGAGAGGATCACCAAGGTGATGAACCAGCTCCTCGTCTTTGCCAGACGGAAGCAGCCGGATCGACAGGTTGTCGATCTCGGTGAAATCGCGGAGGATAGCCTGGAGATGTTCCAGGAGAGGATGACTCACAACCGCATCACGGTGGAAAAAGGGATCGAGGGGAATCTGCCGTCTATCTATGCCGACCGAGACCAGCTTGTCCAGGTGCTGATCAATCTGGTGACCAATAGCCTCCATGCCATGCCGGAGGGGGGGCGGCTCAGGCTGAGCCTTGCTCGCGAGGGCAGTCACGTCTGCCTCGGGGTGTCCGATACTGGCCACGGGATGCCGGAGGAAATCCGCTCGAAGGTGTTCGAGCCCTTTTTCACGACGAAAGATTTCGGGAAGGGAACTGGTCTCGGCCTCACGGTCGTGAAGGGTATCGTTGAAGAACATGGCGGGACTATCACTGTGGAAAGTGTTGTCGACAAGGGTACGACGTTTTGGATCAGGCTTCCTGTTGACAGAGCCGAGCGCACGGTTACTTCCTCACCAACACCCACTCTTTCATCCTGAGAAGTTCGATCATCAGGCTGGCTTTCCTCTGTCGCAATCTGCGACAGAAGGGGACGGGTGTCTGTCGCAATTCTCATCAAACCTTTGCGCATGTTTTACCTCAGCCCGGTTCCTTCTAGGGAAATCTCAAGCAAGTTTAATCAGTTCTGTAATCCAGTCCTTCCCGTCGGCAAGGGGGGATGGCTTGCATGGGTTGTGCATCTTGTCCTGCCAGAATGTGAATGAGGCCGGATCCAGGGGGTTAGATGGCACAGGAAAGGAAATCTGCTGTGGTACTCATCGTTGAAGATGATCGGGAGATGCGCAGTCTCCTTTGCGATGAACTCTATGATCTGGGGGTGTCTATCCGAGAAGCCGCTGATGGAGACGAGGCTCTGCGAGCGGTGCTCGATACCCGCCCAGCGCTGATTCTCACGGATCTCCGTATGCCGGCGGGGGGGTTGGATTATATCGCCAGGCTTCGGACGTTTGCTTCGGGCGTGCCGCTGGTGCTGATCACCTCATTTGGGGACCAGCAGACGAAAGCCAAAGCCTTGGCCCTTGGCGTCGAAGCCTACTTCGATAAGCCGGTTCGTATCAGCGAGCTGAAAGACACGGTGCGACGACTCTTAGGCCCGGCATTGGATGGAGAAATCGACTGAGAATGTGATGTAAAATTGAGTCTTGAGTCTGTGAGAGGTGTGAGATGGACGGGTCTCAAAAACATTCCACGACCAATCCCGCCTGCGCTGACCCCATCCTCGCAGCTCGACTGGAAGCCATCAAGCAATTAGCCGGTGGGATTTCTGAGCGAGTGGCAGTCATGGATCGCGGTTTCAATGTGATCTATGCCAATGAATCTGCATGGTCTGAGGATGCCTCCCGGAGGTCCGGCCATCAGGCGAAGTGCTATGAGGCCTTTGCTCACCGGAAGGATCCCTGTGGCACCTGCCCGGCGACAAAGCTGTATGAATCTCCCGAGGTCCAATCCGTGGCCTGTTCCTCTGGAGGGGATGGGACAGCCTGTGGGATGCATCAGGCGTTTCCGCTTGTATCAAGCAGCGGCGAGGTTGAGACCGTGCTGGTGTTGTTCAAGGCGCCGCCGAAGCCTGTCAGGCAGACTAGCCGTGCGAATCAGGACGTGAAATACGAATCGAAATTGGGTGAGCTGATCGGCTCAAGCGCACCGATGCGAGAAATCCTCGATATGATCAGGCTCGTGGCAGACAGTTCCGCAACCGTACTGATTCATGGGGAAAGCGGGACCGGCAAGGAACTAGTGGCCAAAACGATTCACCAGACCAGTTATCGGCGGGATAAGCCGTTCGTCGTCGTCGATTGCGGTTCGCTGCCGGAAACGCTGTTGGAGAGTGAGTTGTTCGGCCATATGAAGGGGGCTTTCACCGGCGCGCATGCTTCCAAGCGCGGATTGTTCGAGGAGGCAGACAGCGGGACCATCTTCCTCGACGAGATCGCCGACACGACGCCGGTCTTTCAAGCCAAGTTGCTGCGGGTGCTTCAGGAGGGAGAGATCAAGCGGGTTGGGGGAAACCAACCGATCAAGATCGATGCGCGTGTCATTTCGGCGACGAATAAGGATCTGACCGAACTCGTGAAGGCCAAGGCCTTTCGGCAGGACTTATACTACCGGCTTGCGGTGCTGCCGTTGTCTCTCCCTCCGCTCCGAGACCGGCGGGAAGACATCCCGCTCTTGGTGCATCACTTCGTCGCCGCGTCCTGTAAGCGTCACCGGGAGCCGATCCGGCATGTGTCGCCGGATGTGATGCAGGTGCTCGCCCAGGCTCCATGGCCTGGTAATGTCCGGGAGCTACAACATTACATTGAACGAGCTGTGGTGACGACCACCGGTTCTGAGTTCAACTGCAAAGACTTTGTCGCAATGAGACCAGATCAGGCAGCGCACGATCTCCGTACCGTTGCGCGCGGGGCCCTCCACCAAGCGGAACATGTGCGGATTCTTCAGGCGCTCCGGCAGACCGTGGGCAATCGCACGAAGGCTGCCAAGCTCCTCAAGATCAGCCGGGCGAGCCTGTACAACAAAATCCGTAATTATCAGATCGAATAGCCATCCCGGTGTCCCTCTCCTCCCCACTTCTCTTCTCTGATTGTCCAAAAAGTTTGACAAGCTAACACATTGATAATCCTTGCATTGGATTGTCGCACCGATTTCTGTTGTCTCACGCAGTAGAAAGAAGCGCCACGAACGGTTTCGATCATCTCGCCGCATTCATCACGTAACTCACGTTGCCACTGAGAAAATTTCTTCAATCGCCAATCAATCTGATATTTGGCATAGCTGTTGCGCTAGCTAATTGTTGCTGGTGGAGGTCTGGGTGATTAGGACCGGCCTCCGAATGACCCTCTCCTCCGCAAGGAGGAACCCTTCACCAGCTCTTATTGTTCTTGGGACGAGGAATATCTCCCGGAAGTGGTAGAGGCCGGCTACGAACAATGGATGATCATATAAAGAGGGGCAGGATCAAACTCAGCCCGCCGTTCGAAAGAGGGACGGCGGTGGAAGAAGGAGGCCGAGGTATGAAAAGGGTATTGAGTTCGCGCAGCTGCCGCGCGTATCGCATGGCAGCAAGTCTGCCGGCAGCGCTGTTCGTCAGCAGCCTGCTGACCGTTCCGATGGGGCTGGCCGCAGACCAGCACACCCACCATGGCGACGTGGGGGAGGCATCGACGGAGAAGGTCATTTATCGCGAAGGCGGAGCGGTCCTGCACGACCGCATGATGGAGGAGATAAAGCGTCAACAGGAATCCATTGGGCAGAAAGGTGGATATAGCACTGGCGCAAACAGTCACATGCTGCAGCAGGGCGTTCTGCTGGTAGCGGAGGATCCGACAAAAATCGCCGTCAGTGCCGGGCAGCGTTGCCCGGCGAATGCGCCGATGAAGGAGTATCACGTCTCGGCGATCAACGTCGAAATCACGCTGAGCCGGTTTCTCGACTACTTTCCCGGTTACATGTATGTGCTGAAAGAGAACGTTGAAAAGGTCCGCGGCGAAGAAACCGCGAACAGGGAAGCGCGGGAGAAGGAAAACGATCCCGGCGCCGTATCGAACGGGTTGCAGGGCGATGCCATTCAGCCGCTCGTAATCCGGGCCAACCAGGGCGATTGTCTCAAGCTCACCCTCCACAACGAGATCCCAGAGGAACCGACGAACCTGGTTATCAACGGTTCATCCATGGTGGTGGCGACTACCGGCAAGCCGGCGACCCCCTCGAATCCAGAGGGCACGGTTGCATCGGGTGGGCAGCAGAGTTTTGAATGGTATATCAAGCCGGATACTCAGGAGGGGGCGCGATTTTTCCGGTCGCATGCGTCGCGCGAACAGTTCAACCAGGGCTTGATCGGTATGCTCGTTGTGGAGCCACGTGGCTCACGCTATCTCAGCCCCTTCGACGGCAAGCCGATGGCGAGCGGCTGGGAGGCCATGATCGAAGATCCGAAGGGCGCGGACTTTCGAGAATTCTCGATTTTCTATCATGAGGCCGGTGATGAAGCGTTTCGTCTCTTGAACAAAAAAGGCGAAATGCTGCCCCAGCGCGATCCGCATACCGATTCCTATCGGCCGGGCGCGCGGTTGCTGAATTACCGCAGTGAACCGCATGGCACACGCATTGAGCTTCAGGCCCATATGGGCTTCTACGGCGACGAGTCCATGGCCTACGGGTCTTATACGTTTGGCGACCCGGCCACGACCGTTCCTCGATCCTATCTCGGCGATCCGGCCAAGTTCCGGATGGCAGGCGGCTCGGAAATCGTACACTCGCATCACCTCCATGGCGGCTCAATTCGCTGGGCACGCCAGCCAGGGAACAGCAACCTGGACTTTGCCTTGTCGAAGAACGGGCCGGTGAAATTTCCTGCGATCAGCGACCCCTCAGACCGTTTGGACGTGCAGTCCATCGGGCCGACAGAAGTCTACGATCAGGTGATTGAGGGTGGTTCGGGAGGCCTGCAGGCTCTGGCGGGTGAGTTCGTGTTCCATTGCCATATCCCGCAACATTATGTGACGGGCATGTGGGGCTTCTGGCGTGTGTATAACACGTTGCAAGCGTCGGGCTTCCAGACCGACGTGATGAAGCCGCTGGTTGAATTGCCGGATCGTGTCGGCAAGCTCAAGACGGGCACTCCGTCGGACAAACTTGTCGGCACCACGGTGGACTGGTACGGCGGCAAGAAGTACGAGATCACCCAGGACAAGACCGATTGGAAATCCGACCCGGTGAAGGTCTCCATCAAGGATTGGGTGGAGATGATGCTCACGCCACAGGGCAAGCCGGGCAAGAAGAACAGCGAGAAAGAGCAGACGTTGGCCTACGACTCGACCGTCAACGACTGGGCGTGGGATGGTCGCAAGGCACTGAGCGAACCTGAGACGACGTATGAATGGGTCAACTACAAGTCGGCGACACCCGGTAAGCGGCAGGAGATTCTCTTCGACCCGCAATCCGGCAAGATCGCCTGGCCGTGGTTACGGCCGCACTTGGGTCGGCGCGTGCCGTTCTCTCCGAGCCACAGCGGGGCGCCATGGCTGGAGCCGATCCATCGCCGTGACGACGGTAGCAACTCCACTGAGCCACCGAAACCAGGCGAGCAAGGGCCATGGAGCCTGTGCCCGGAAGGGGCGCCGATGAAGTACTTCAATATCCACGCGATCGGGTTACCGATCACGCTGAAGAAGGCGACGGCCAAGACGCCGGCCATCGTGGATCCTGATGGATTGCTCTACGTGCTGCATGAAGAAGAGCAGGAAGTCCGGAAGAATCCCGCCAAACAGATGCCGCTGGTCATCCGCGGCAACGTGCAGGATTGCATCGACGTTGTGTACAAGAGCGAGTTGAAAGATGATGTGCGGCAAGGGTTCTCCAGTAAGACGAACCTGCATCCGCACATGTTCCAGTTCGACACGCAGGCGTCTGACGGCCCAATCATCGGCTTCTCGTATGAGATGTCGTTGCGGCCGTTCACCATTCTGAAGGACGAGCATCCCGGCAAGGGCATGCCTGTGCCGATGAATACGACGATGGAGACCGATGCGGCCAAGGGGGCGATGAGCATCAAGGTGAAGGACGCCGCACGCTATCACCTCAAGACTGAGTTAGGCGTGGGGATGGACGAAGTGGGTGGGTTCGAGTCTGCGCGCATCAGTAAAATCGAAGGCAACACGATCACATTCGAGAGGCCGCTGAAGTATACCCATAAGAAGGGCGAGATCGTGTCGGTGGAGTGGATCCGCGAGCGATGGTATGTGGACGCCGATTTCGGCACCACATTTTGGCACGACCATGTGTTTGGATTGGATGGGTGGGGCCATGGTTTCTACTCCACGTTCATCGCCGAACCGCCGCGATCCACCTATCATGACCCGATGACCGGCAAAGAAGTCCGCAGCGGGCCGGTGGCCGACATTCACACTCTCGAACCGGTGTCCGCGCATATCCGGGGCTCTTTCCGTGAAATCGTGACCCAGGTCATGGATTCCAATCCCCGGACGGCGGAGTTGATTACTGCCGACAATCCGCAGGCGAGAGTTCAGGCCATCTCGGTGGACGGCACTCCGTCTGCGGTCTATCCGGCCAAACTCAACATGTCGCCGATGAAGTTTTTGAATGGTGGCGAAGCGACGACGGGCGGCGGCTACAACATGCGTGTCGAGCCCTTGTCGGTGCGGCTGGCGAACAATCCAGATCCGTCGCAATTGTTCAGCAGCCTGATCCACGGCGATCCCGAGACCCCGATGTTGCGGGCGTACTTGGGCGATCCGATCGTGGTTCGGTTGATCGAAGGATCGGCGAATGAAGTGCACTCCTGGCACATCAGCGGCCACTGGTTCCCAATGGAACGCTACAGTGCAAACTCCATCCCCAGAAGTTCGCTGCACGTGGTGATCGGGGAGCGGTACGATGCGGCCATTCCTGCCGCCGGAGGACCGCAACAGATGGCGGGCGACTACCCCTACTATAGCGGTCGCGCGTCGCACTTCGTGGAAGGCAGCTGGGGCCTGTTCCGGGTGCTGGACAAAGCGGATGCGACACTGAAGCCGCTGCCGGGCCGGGAAGAGATCCCGCAGTCGGCCAAGTCCGTCTGCCCGGCGAACGCGTCGGTGAAGACGTTCAATGTCGCAGCCATCGACAAGGCGATTCGCTACAACAAGGGGGCGCCTGGTGTGATGGAAGTGGACATGGAGCGGAAGATGGTGCTGGGTAACGAGACCGGTAAGATGTACGTGCTCGAAGGCGAGAAGACCAAGGTCGCCGCGGGTAGCATTGAACCGAGCCCGTTGACCCTGCACGTGAACGTGGGGGATTGCATCAAGGTGAATCTCAGGAACGAGATGGCCAAGGACCGGGCCGGATTCCACGTAGATCACCTGGCATTCGATCCTAAAGACTCGATGGGGATCAATGCCGGGAACAATCCAGGTGACCAGACGGTGGCACCGGGACAGAGCCGAGCTTACACGTTCTTCGCCCATCCGGAGTTCGGGGAGAACGCTGCTCTGATTCAGGATTGGGGGAATGTGATCGAGAATCCCCGGAACGGGCTCTTCGGAGCGATCATTATCGGCCCGAGAGGATCGCAGTATCGCGATCCGGCGACCGGCGAAGATCTGGCTCAGAAGAGCTCCTGGCGAGCGGACGTGATTGTAGATCGGAGCCAGCCGGGTAACGAGACTCGACAGAACTATCGATCCTTCGCCCTTCTATTCCAAGACGAAGACAACATCATCGGTACCAGCTTCATGCCCTATATCCAAAAGGTAGCTGGTGTCACGGCGGTGAATTACCGGTCAGAGCCGACCGATTACCGTATCGAGAAAGGCTGTGCGTACAGCGAAGTGTTCGTCTGCGTCAAGGCGGGCGACCAGCCGGTGACCCCGAGCATCGCGGCGCATGTGGGCGATCCGGTCGTGATTCACGTCCTCGGCGCGTTTAGCGAACAGATCCAATTGTTCAGCGTGTCGGGCCATGAGTGGAAGCACGAGCCCTACATGAGTGGAGGGGACCTCGTGAGCACCATGGAGTTCGGCGGCACCGAGGTAATCAATGCTTGGCTACATGGTG
>JACMLT010000234.1 GCA_014379455.1 Nitrospiraceae bacterium | reverse complement strand
CACATGACTGATATCGAGTGCCGAAGATGGACTGGTGCTGCTCCAAGTTCACGCAGGTGAAGATGAAACGAGTATCTGTTTCCCCTGCTGTTCGTGAAACCCATACCTCAACAGCCATGCCGAGTATCGGCCTGACTCGGGTTCCTTCATTATAATATATATGCCTGCACGCCCAACTTGATTGAGAACCGGCCCCAACAGTCTGACCAACTCTGTCGAGTGTGCGGTGTGCGGTTGATTGTAAAACTGTTTTTGGATTTCGGGCGAGGCGTTCAGAATTGAGAGAGACGTGATGGCTTACTAGAGCGAGAGTGGGCGAGGCATACATGCCTCCATCGCATACTCTGCGGCGCGACGTTCCACGCCAGCGAGCGTCGAGCCTCGAATCGTCGTCTTTCTTACTTGCCTCGCCAGATTGCAACGAGCCTACGTGAACAATTCTGGGTTATCAGCTTTACATTCAAATACTTGCCCAATATAATCCGAGAGTTTTGCACGTAGGTGACCGTGAGGGACATGTCTGCGTTGACTGCACGAGTCGCTCACGCCTGTCACTCCCGCTGCCGTCGGCGTCACATGTGTTCCAGCGCCATTGTGTGTGTGAATGTGCGTGGAGAGGGAGTAGATACCGGTACGGCCAAAGTTAAGGTTGCCCATAATGCCAATATTGTTTCTTCCGTGTTCTGATGGGATGCAGATCCAGTGAGGGGAATTTGCCGTTGGGCGGAGCCACGCTGGCTTTTCGTTATGGTATTCGTCACCCTGGTCTGCAGTATGCTGCCGGTGGTTGCGATCGCTGCAGAGCAGGCCGGAGTGAAAGTGACGACGATTGAGATTCGAGGAAACAAACGGATCGAGTTGCCGGCGATTGTCGGCCGATTGACATTGAAACCCGGCGATCCCTACACCCCTGAAAACGTCCGCGGACAGATCAAGATTCTCTACGAAACCGGGTTCTTTGAAGAGGTGCAGGTGGAGACGGAGTCGGGGGCAGGTGGGACGGCCCTGGCGTTTCTGGTCCACGAGAAACCATTTATCACCGAGATCGTATTTGATGGGAATACCGCGCTCAGTGACGATAAGCTCAAAGAAAAGATTACGATCAAGAGCCAATCCTTTCTCGATCAGTTACAGGCAAAAGCGAGTGCGGAGAAGATTCGCCTCGCCTACCAAGGGGACGGCTATTTCAATTGCAGTGTGATCCCGGTCGTGCAGACCTTGGACGAAGATCGGAAGCGCCTGACATTTCTCGTGAAAGAAGGGGACAAGGCGCGCGTCAAAACGGTTAATTTTGACGGTCTGCATGCGGCGACCAAAGACGAGATGTTTAAGGTGATGGCGACGCGAGAATGGATTCCTTGGCATGGACTGATCACGCAACTGAAATTGCCGTCTATTCTTTCGGATGCCGGGGTCTTGAAGCGGGAAGAAATGAACAACGATGTGGAGCGGGTCAAAGAGGTCTTGCTCAACAAAGGTTATTTAAACGCCCGGGTTGGGTTGCCGACGGTGGAGCTCGGTGAGGATAAGAAATGGTTCGTTGTGACATACGCGGTCATGGAGGGGGAGCCATTTACCATCGGTGAGATCGGGTTTCGCGGGAATACGGTGTTCGAAGATCCAGAGCTTCGTCAGGGGCTCAAGATGAAGGAAGGGGAAATTTTTCAGCGTCAGAAACTCCGCGACGAGATTACACGATTGAACGATCTGTATGGGAGTAAGGGCTATTCGTTTGCTGATGTCTCTCCCAATGTGGTTCCGAACACCACGGAGCGGACCGCAAGTATCATTCTGACCATCAAGGAAGGAGAGATGATGCGGATCCGTCAGATCAATATCAGTGGGAACGAGAAGACCAAAGACAATGTGGTTCGTCGTGAAATCCGTGTCGATGAACAAGATGTCATCGATACCCCCGCCTTGAAACGGAGCTTTCAGCGTCTCAATAACTTGAACTTTTTTGAGACGGTAGAAATTCTTCCGGCGCAGGTGGGCGCGGACAAGGTCGATCTGAATGTTCGCGTGAAAGAGAAACCCACTGGTCAGTTCAGCGTCGGTGGCGGATTCAGCACTCTCGACCAGGTGGTCGCCATCGCCGATATTACGGAGGGAAATCTTGGTGGGAATGGTTGGATGGGGCGAGTCCGCGGTCAGTTGGGCCAGCGGCGGCAAATCGGGTTGATCACATTTCGCAACCCCTACGTGAACGATTCCTTGACGTCCATGCAGTTGGACGTCTACGCCACGGCGACGAACTACATCACCTATTTTGAGAAGAAAACCGGCGCCAGCGTGACGTTAGGTCGATATCTTTCAGAATATACCTCTGGAAGCGTGAGTCTGTTCGCGGAGGAGTTGAATTTTAAAGATCCGGCGGTGGGTATCTGCCCGGATCGATTTCCTATTGTGTGTCGGCAACTTGGGAGCCAGTCGTCGACCGGGTTCCGAACCTCGCTCGCTCGTGACACAAGGGACTACTATATGGATCCACGCACCGGTTGGCGAGCCTCTGTGGGCTTCGACGTGGGGACGCCCTACCTAGGCGGGACCAATAACTTCTATAAATATTATGTGGATGTGATTAAATATATTCCACTGCCTTTCGATACGCGGTTTTCTTTTCGCGCTCGCTATGGTGCCGCAGTCGGCCTGGGTGGGGAGCCTATTCCGTTGACTGAACGATATTTCGTCGGCGGTATCAATACAATACGTGGGTTCTCCTTCGGGCGCGCGGGGCCGGTGACCAACAGCAATTCCTTACTCGGCGCAAGCAAACAGTTGATCTTTAATAACGATTTTATCTTTACGATTTCCGCGGATGCGAAATTAAACGGGGTGATCTTTTTCGACTATGGGAAAGGCTTCGACGACGACGAGCCTCTCTCATCCAAGTTGCGGAAAACAGTTGGACTAGAAGGGCGGTGGATTTCGCCCTTTGGCCCCCTCCGTGCCGCGTACGGGATCAATATCGATCCCAACCCAGGAGAGCGGAAAGGGGTCTTCGAGTTTACGATCGGGACGTTGTTCTAACGAGGCAAGTCTTTGACCGGGAGTGGAGGTGGCGGCGTGATCCAGATTGATGAAGTTGTGAAGAAGATGTTCAGTGTAGTCGGTCTATTGGTCGCGCTTCTCGCGGTTTCTGGTTGCGCTGCCAGCGTGGCTAAAGTTGAGGGGAAGATAGGTGTCGTTGATGCGGCTCGTGTGCTCAATGAGACAAACGTCGGCAAGAAGGCGAAGGATTCCTTGACCATCTTCTCGAAGAATCGCCAGGTATTGATCGAGATGGATGAGAAAGAACTGCGCCGCATGGAAGAAGACTTTGGGAGACAAGCGAGTATATTGAGCCCGACTGCGAAACGGGAGCGCGAAGAGCAGTTTCGACGTCGGGTCACAGAGTATCAACAGAAAGCGAACGACATGAACCGCGAGGTTCAGGAAAAACAAAAAGACGTACTTGAAGGGTTCCGGGAGAAGGTCGGACTCATGGTGGGAAACGTATCGAAGCGCTTTGGACTACAGGTCGTTATCGATAAGGGGAAAGGCGGCGCTACCTTATATAGCGATGAAGGCCTGGACATTACAGGTCAGGTTATCGATGAATTCAATCGTGAATATCCGTAGGCATCGGTCCGGCATGGCTTTTTCTCCTGCGGCGAATGATAGCCAGGCGTCTCCTTTGCTCGTGGGGTGCGCTCCCACATGTGCCTGCCGGTCTTTCCATTCGTGGTGAATGGCCGTGTGCGATAGGCCCCGTGCAGTATGATTCACAATGGTGTGCCGAGAAAACGGATGTTTCATGGAGCGATCTCGTAGATAGGCAGGAGCAGTGGTTGGGCGGTGCCGCAGGGTTGTTCGCGAATATTGTGGGCGACCGTCGTACTCATGAGGAGCGAAGGAGGATGTGATGGAAGGACTGAGAGTACTTCAACTGATTGGTGTGGTGGTCTTGTGGTTGACGATGGTGTCGCCGGCGCTGTCGGATGACACGTTCAAAGTTGCCGTGATGAATCAGCAAGTGGTGGTTGAGCAATCGAAGGCCGGCAAACGTGCTTTGGAAGAGCTGAAGGCGTATTCCATGAGCAGACAGAAAATCATCAATGCCGACGATCTAGAGTTGAAAGAGTTGCAACAGGCGACTCAAGACGAGAAGTTGTCCGACAGCGCAAAGCAAGAGAAGCAAAGTCAGTTCCAGACTAAGCTAGACGCCTATCAGCGCCGCCTCTCCGACTTCAATCGCGAGATTCAACAGAAGCAGCGTGACATGGTGGCGGAATATTCAAGGAAAGTGCAAGCAGCGGCCCAGGCCGTTGGGGAAAAGACCGGGTACGTTGCGATCATCGACAAAGGGGTCGAGGCGGCAATGAAGATTGTGCTCTATCATCAGCCCGCGTTAGATTTAACCGATCAAGTGATGAAAGAGTTCGATCGGCAGAATAAATAGAGAGGGATGGAGCCTGATGATCTTCTGTGCTCGCGCAACGCGCGGCCTCAGAAGGCCCTCGTTGGACGCGCGCAGTAGCAGCTCAATCAGGCCCGATCCTTGGAGAGGTCAAAGGAGAGATTGGAAGAAACATTCTTCGTATCGCTTCAATTTGAATATGCCAATTGAGGTTTTGCCTTTGAGGAGGTTCTGCCGATGTCTGTGATGGAGCAAGCCGAAATTCAGTCTATTTTGCCTCACCGGTATCCCTTTCTTCTGGTCGATCGCGTGCAGGAGCTGGATCCCGACCGCCGGATCGTCGGAATCAAAAACGTGACGATCAATGAACCCTTCTTTCAAGGCCATTTCCCTGGGCGCCCGGTTATGCCAGGGGTGTTGATCCTCGAAGCCATGGCGCAAGTCGGTGCAGTGTTGGCATTGAAGTCGATGGGGCATGCCACACATCCGGTGGTCTATTTGACCGGCATTGATGGTGCAAAGTTTCGAAGGCCGGTCGTGCCCGGCGATCAGTTGCGGTTTGAGATCGACGTGGTGAAGAAGCGAGCGCCGTTTTGGAAGATGCAGGGCAAGGCGTTTGTCGAGGAGGAACTCGTCTGTGAAGCTCAAGTAACGGCTATGGTGACCGAGGAGAAGGACGTGAAACGAGAAGCGTGAGATGAAGAGACATGTGGCGGCGGTCACATGCGTAGATGACAAATAACGATTCACAATTTTCGTTTCACTGGAGGTTCAGCGTGCAGATTCATTCAGCAGCGATTGTTCATCCCAAGGCGAGTCTGGCCGATGATGTGGAGATCGGACCGTTCTGTGTGATCGGTGAGCATGTGACGATTGGAACAGGAAGCCGATTGTTGTCTCATGTGACAGTCGATGGATGGACGGAGATCGGTGAGCGGAATGTCATGCATCCTTTTGCCTCGATCGGCGGCCCGCCGCAGCATCTCGGATATAAGGGGGAACCGACCAAGGTCATCATCGGGCACGACAATATCCTTCGCGAATATGTCACGATCAACCGTGCCACCGTGGAGGGCGGAGGGGTAACCTCGCTCGGGTCAAAGAATATTCTGATGGCCTATGTGCATGTGGCGCATGATTGCCGGCTCGGGAGTCACCTCATTATGGCCAATGCCGCGAGCTTGGCCGGTCACATCACTATCGGCGACCATGCCATCATCGGTGGACTCACCGGTATCCATCAACACGTACGGATTGGATCGTACTCCATGGTTGGTGGCTGCTGTGCTCTTGGGCAGGATCTTCCACCGTTCATGCGGGCAGCGGGTGGCTATCGCGCGCGGATGTATGGGCTCAATTCGGTGGGATTACGCCGACAGGGGTTTTCAACGGATCGCGTGTCGGTCCTGAAACGGGCCTACGACATGCTCTTCCGGTCTGGGCATCGAACCGCTGAAGCCGCCAAGCTTGCCAAGGCTGAGTTTGGCGATCAACCGGACGTCATGACGGTCGTGAAGTTTCTTGAGGGGACGAAGCGTGGCATCTGCCGGTCGGTCGGAAAAGATCAAGAGGATGAGGAATAACCGCCGTGGCCACAAGACCTCACGTTACCCACGGCGAGCGAATTGGGCTCATTGCCGGAAATGGTCGGTTCCCGATCATCTTCGCGGATAACGCAAAGAAGCTGGGCTATCATGTGTCAGCCGTTGCGCACGAAGGCGAGACGGAACCCGAGTTAGCCGACCATGTGGATCGGATCCATTGGATCAAAATTGGCCAGCTCAGCAAGCTGATCAAAGCGTTCAAGGAAGACAAGGTCCGCCAGGCCGTGATGTTGGGTGGGATCAAGAAGACCCACATGTTTACCACCCTGCGGCCGGATCTCCGCACCTTAGCCATGGCGACGCGGTTGGCGCTTCGGAAAGACGACGACATTCTGCGTGAACTCGCAAAGGAACTTGAAGGAGAAGGGATCGCCATCTGTGAATCGACCTTTGGTCTTGAAGGGATCCTCGCAGAAGAAGGGACGTTGACGACGCGGGCGCCATCGGAGAAAGAATGGGACGACATCCGGTACGGGTGGGACGTGGCGCATGACATCGGGCGTCTCGATATCGGGCAGTGTGTCGTGATCAAGGATTGTGTGGTCGTGGCTGTCGAGGCGGTCGAGGGCACCGATGGAGCGATCAAGCGCGGCGGCGATTTGGCCAAAGACGGTGCGGTCGTGGTCAAGCGATCGAAGCCGCAACAGGACTTACGGTTCGACCTTCCGGCTGTGGGGCCTCGGACCATCGAGGTCATGGCCTCGGTCAAGGCGTCTGTATTGGCGATCGAGGCCGGGCGTACGGTCCTATTGGATCGCGAGATCGTCTTGGCCAAGGCCCGAGCTGCTCGGATCGCGATCGTCGGGATCACGAAACTCGAACCGAGTAGGAAGTAAGGCTCGAAGTATGACACCGTTGAGGGCCGGCGTCGTCGGGGTTGGACATCTCGGGCAGCACCATGCACGTCTCTATGCCTCTTTGCCAGGATCGCAGCTCATCGGGGTGGTGGATCAGTCGGTCGAACGAGCGCAGATGGTTGCAGCTCGCCATGGTGTGCGCGTCTTTCGTACAGTCGATGAATTGTTGCCGCAGGTCGATGTCCTCAGTGTGGCGGTGCCTACATCAGGCCACTATACCGTCGCACACGCCTGTCTGAATGCAGGGAAACATGTCCTCGTCGAAAAGCCGATTGCCGTCACACTTGGAGAGGCGCGGGAGTTAGTGCAAGTGGCCAAGCAGCGAGGCTGTTGTTTGCAAGTGGGACACAGTGAACGGTTTAATCCAGTGATGGCGCTGATGCGTCCCTATATCGGGCAACCTGTGTTCATTGAGTGTCATCGTCTCAGCAGTTTTAGCGAACGGGGGACGGACGTGGATGTGGTGTTGGACTTGATGATTCATGATCTGGACCTCGTGTTGTCGTTGAATCCAGGCCCCGTTGAAGAGGTGCGTGCTGCAGGGGTGGCGGTGTTGTCCTCCTCGATCGATATCGCCAACGCCCGTATTCAGTTTCAGAGCGGCTGCGTCGCCAACTTGACCTCCAGCCGTGTGTCGACGAATACGATGCGCCGGTTGCGTCTTTTCCAGCGAGATAATTATCTGTCGATCGATTTTCAGACCAGGCAGGGGATGATTTGCCGGCGCAATGTCAGGGCAGGGGAGCGGCCGACCGTCGAGGTTGAGCAGCTACAGGGTGGAGATGAAGAACCACTGAAGCTTCAGCTTGAATCGTTTCTTCACGCAGCCGGCGCGGGTACAAGGCCCGTGGTATCGGGTGAGGACGGCGCGGCGGCAGTGGGTCTCGCGCACCAGGTCTTGCAAGCCATTGAGACCTTTGCGGTTCGCCATGAAATAGGGGATCGCAGGGGATAAAGAGATCGTGGAGGGATCGGGGGATAACGGGATAGCGAGAGAGGGACAGCAGGATACAGGCGTGGGCTCTTTCTCCCGAGTTCCTCCCATAAGAGGTCATGCGAATTCTGATTGTCACAGGCGAAGCCTCCGGTGATCTCCACGGGGCGCATTTGGCCAAAGCGATCATGGCGCTCGACCCGACGGCTCAGCTGGTCGGCATTGGTGGGTCTGGGATGCGTGCCGCGGGTGTGAGTCTTGTCCCTGGTGTCCCGCAGTTGGATGTGATGGGATTGATCGGGCTGTCTGCTATCCGAGCGATGGTCCAGCGCGTGCGCGCGATTCGACGGGTGCTCAAGGCAGAGGCCTGGGATCTTGTCGTACTGATCGACAATCCCGGGCTGAATTTTCATTTCGCCAGGGTGGCCAAAGCCGCTGGTCGGCGTGTGCTCTACTATATCGCCCCGCAAGTGTGGGCCTGGCGGCCAGGGCGTATGAAGTGGATTCAGCGTCGGGTCGATCATGTCGTCGTGATCCTCCCATTTGAGCCGGAACTCTATCGCCGGGCTGGAGTTCGGTGCACGTTCGTGGGCCATCCACTGCTTGATTCGGTCGCGCCGCAATATGATTGTGTGGAACTTCGGAAGGAGTTCGGTTTTGAGGAGTCCACTCGCGTCGTTGGATTGTTACCGGGAAGTCGAAGGAGCGAAGTTGAAATGCTCTTGCCGGTGCTCCTTAAGGCAGCGGCTCACTTGGCCGCGGCTGAACCGGGAACGCAGTTTATCCTGGCGCAGGCTTCCTCAATTGACGATAATCTGATCCAGGCCCTGTTGCAGCACAGCTCTGTGCCGGTTCGAGTGGCGCACGATCGAGCCAGTGAGGTGATGGCCCTGTCCGACGTGTTGTTCATTGCGTCGGGGACCGCGACCTTACAGGCGGCGGTGGTGGGAACACCTATGGTATTGCTATATAAGACGTCACCATTGACCTATCGGCTGGCGCGTTGGCTGATCAATGTGAAATGGATCGGGCTTGTGAATTTGGTAGCCGGTCGATCAATCGTGCCGGAACTGATTCAGGATGAGGCAACGGAGGAGCGGCTCTGTCAGGAAGTCTTGCACCTCTTGCGCGATCGGTCGGCGTATAATGAAATGAAGCACGCGTTGCTGGATGTACGGCAGTCATTAGGAGAGCCGGGTGCTTCGCATCGAGTGGCTCAAGTGGTCTTAGCAGAATGTCGACTCTAGATCGTCTGATACGTTTGGTTCGCTACCTGAAGCCTTATCGGATTCGATTGGGCGCAGCGTTCGCCTGCTCAGGATTGGTGGCGGCCTTTTCCGGCGCCTATGCCTGGCTTGTCAAACCGGTCCTCGACGAGATTTTTATCAATAAGAACGAAAGCCTTCTCCTCATCCTCCCGCTCGCGCTCTTTGCCGTGGCGGTGCTCAAGAGCGTCTTCAACTACGGGCAAAACTATCTCATGAACTATGTCGGGAATCAGGTGATCACCGACATTCGACAGGAGTTGTTCGGTAAACTCATTCGGCTGCCTGTTCCCTACCACGATGTGAATACGTCAGGGCGGCTGGTGTCCCGTGTCGTGAACGACGTGACCTTGATGGCCAACGCGGTGGCGGGAGTGTTGAAGGATATTTTTCAGCAGGGACTCACATTCCTGGCCATGATGGGCGTGATTTTCTATCAGAATTGGCGGCTGGGGAGTCTCTCGGTGATCGTCATTCCCTTGGCCGTATTCACGATGGTGCGGATGGGGAAGCGGTTACGGGCGTTAGCGGCAAGCGGTCAAGAGCGGATGGGGGATATGGCGTCCACACTTCAGGAAACGTTATCCGGCATTCGCATGGTGAAGGCCTATGGGCGTGAAGAGTCGGAAGCGGCGCGGTTTCAACAGAGCAACCGCTCGTTCCTCAGCACGACGATGAAGGCGATTCAGGTCTCCTCCCTCGGGTCGTCGCACATGGAGGTGATCGGTGTCGTGGGGGTCGCCGCGATTATTTGGTATGGTGGTTTCCTCGTCATCAACGGGTCGATGACGCCGGGGGCCTTTTTCTCATTTCTGACCGCGATGTTCATGGCCTATACGCCGATTCGGAAGTTGTCTGGTTCTAATAATATGATTCAACAGGCACTGGCCGCGGCAGAGCGGGTCTTCGGAGTCTTGGACCTCAAGACCGAGCAGGATGCGGATAAGGGCCGATTGGAATTGCCACGGATTGCGCAGTCAGTGACGTTCGACGAGGTGACGTTTCATTATGAGAGCCAATCGGTGCCGGCGCTCAACGACATCAACCTGACGATTCGAGCCGGCGAAATGGTGGCCCTTGTGGGTAGCAGCGGCAGCGGAAAGACGACGCTCGT
>JACMLT010000233.1 GCA_014379455.1 Nitrospiraceae bacterium | reverse complement strand
GAGAGGGAGTGAGGGAACGGAGAGCGAACACTGTCCCCAGTAATAGCGTGACCACGATGAGCGGCGTAATCGATCGTTCAGCCATAGAGCCGGTCACAGAAACAGTTCGGGCAAGTTGTCATGCAACGCAGCGCCATCACCGGCTGAGCCTGCCCCTCTCTCATACGGCTGATACCCTCGGGCCTGCGCCAACGGGCGGCGTCACTCCCCTGGTAAAAGGGCCAGCGGGGATTAACACCATCGGCGCGCCATCCAAGCCTCGACTTGCCTCGATCGACGAACCAGCCTGCCCAGCTTTCGAGTGCTGTGGCTCCGCCGCCCCAAGACAGATTGCCCCTGTCATCACGCTGATCCCGGCCCACAGAATTGTCTGTTGTCTACGCATGGCTCTTCCCATTGCAGGCCAGTGTATCCAGCATAGGGGACAAACTCAATAAAGTGAGCAGACTGAAAAAGGAGCGTGTACAGGGGAATGGGGATAACACGGAACGAGGTCTCGTCGAGAAAGGTCCTGGTGCGTCAGCTGAGGGAGGTGCTGGAACGGCATATCATGAAGCAGATCATGAGCCACCCGTATTCCATCAGAGCCTGTCGTGTTGCACCTGGAGTCGAAGCGCACGCATTCAAAGTCAGTCGGCAGCCTGTTGTATGCCATGTCCACGAAAACTGAACGCTCAAGGATATAGAGAGGGCGCCAATGCTCCTTGAGAGACGTTGGGTACAATCCGTACAACAGGCTCATGTGAGGCATAAAGGGTGGCACAGCTTCCTTGTGGAAGACCGTTCGCGCACGCGTGTGGGCATCCAACAGCATCGAGGTCTCTTCAATGCGCATGAAGACGCATTGGAAGTACTGGTCCTGAAACGCGGGAACGGTTAAGATCAGATCGACGGGAGACAGGGCGTTGGCTAACTGTTCTGTCTGCTGTAGGACCATCCCTTCTTGGCCATCAATATCCCCCAATAAGGTTACATGTGGGTCAAAAAGAGGGCCGCCATGCTCCTGACTCAGGTGCGCAATGGTCGTGGCCAAAAGCTCATGGGTCCTGCCAGTTGGTTCCAGCCAGCGAGTATAGGTCTTCATCAGAGTGAATGACACCCTACAGTTTGGTTGCCGATCCGCCTGCTCACCCGAGCCACCCACGCGGCGACGCCGGCCACGGACCAGCCCATAAACCTCTTCCTGACCTCGCGTGCTGCAGCAGGCTGTCGATACAGTCCTTCATCAGTATTTTCGCGGCGTTCAGAGACTTCCCGTCCGGCAGAGCGTGCACGTTGTCTATTGTCTAACTGCGAGCTTGCTCGATAGCCTTTCTGAGAAGCCTGTGGAGTTGGTGCGCGCCCGGATACCTCATCAACACATTCTGGCCGACCGTCGTCTATGAACTTTGATATACTTTTTCATAGTATGGAACCTAATACACCGACTGCGAAACCTTCCGCACGAGACCGCCGCGCGTATTTTCGCGTCAACACCGCCCTATCGATCAGCATTCAGACCGAGACGGACACAACAGAAGGTGAGTTCATAGAAAAATCCGTCAACATCAGCGGCGGGGGCATTAGCGTGACCGTCAACGTGGCCTACCGCCCTGACGATGTCCTGTCGATCACGCTGATCCTTCCCGACCAGGTCATCTTCAAAACCTACGCCGAAGTGTTGTGGCTAGACCCCCTCCCGTACCAGATCAATACCTACCGCTTACACGCCCGCTTCGTCAGGATGACCACACAGAATCAGGAATTATTGATCAGGCACATCTTAGGTTTTCAACGCAGCCACCTCGAAAATCATTATTCCGCATAATACGCAGGCCAGCACCATTCGCGTCGAAGAAGTCCCTACGCCGCCGCGCCGAAATCCTAACGTCCCACGCCAGCACGCTTATGCTACGGTTCCGGCCACCTTATTCACGCACGCCTCCATTCTTCTGGCCGACTGACTACGTAGCCTGGAGCAGAAATTCAACCTTTACGGCTTCGTAGGGAAACTCAATGTTGCCGGTCTCTGTGCGGTTGAGCAGGCCTGCAGACAGAAGTGCCGTCACGTCGCTGTGAACGGCCTTCACGTCGCGTATGGAGACCGGCCCGGCGCCACACAGGACCTTCAGCAGCTCCCATCGTTTAGCCGAAAGCACCTTCCAAAGGAGTTCCGGCGTCGCGAAGCCGATGCGCGCCGACCGCTGCGCTTTCCCTGACCTCCAGGTGTGCACGAACTCCTTCATACCTTCTCTAGGTGAGCGTACTTCAAGCGTGACTGTTTTCATTGTTCCACCTCGCAATATCGCGTTGAAAGTCGGCGATCAGCTTCTCGGGCGTGGAGAAGGCGTAGTGGCCTTCCTTGCCACCGAAGTGCCGATGATCGCCTTTGCCTGCCTCGTTGTCGAACCGCAAAACGAAGAAGTCCCGATCGCCTCAGCACCTAAAATCTAACATTCCTCGCCAAGCGAACACCCTCACGCGTACGTCTATTCTGCACATATGCACCCATCGAGTTGACGAGTCGCAATGTAAGTCAGATTGTTCCTGTACCGAGTGAAGCCCTTCTGTCGGCTGAACAACCGCAACAGACACTCCGAAGACTTCTGCTCCACAAAAAATCCGTAGTCCGCTCCCGAGGGCGAAGCCACCAGAAAAGGTCGCGGCCCGAGTGAGTCGGTTAAGAGTACTGTAGTAGTAGACTCCGCAAGCTTATCGGCCACATCTTGCTTTTCCCCTTCCTCAACAAAGATCGAGCTCATCCGATCGACGAACGTGTGACGGCAATTCTGATCCGATAGCGTAGTGACCTGCGCCACCGTCGTACAACCGCCGACAAAAAGGATAACAACAGCAGCAAGGGCCTTCTCAATTGCAGAACACACACGATTTTTCATGATGGAGCCCCCACCCCCGCATCGCCTAAAAGCCTACCACTCTTCGCCCTCACATAGGAAAACGGTTTTTGCTGCCTTGTTAGTCCGATGTTTCCCATTTGAGATGCCCATCAGAACTGACCGACTTGAGCGAAGCCAGCAGCCGGGAAACAAAAATCCCATAACCCAGAACATCAGTGATTTCGATGATTTTCGTTTCGGCCTCGACCAGCTTCATTTTTGACTTATATGGTCCAGGCAAGATGGCAAAGTTCCTACCTTCTCGGAAAGCAACACTTGGATACAAGAGAGCATCTATCGGTTTCTGTGGCTTCAAGTCACCATTTAACAGAACGTCAGAAAGGGCGCTTGTTATCTTGTAGTCCGTTTGGGTTGTTGCCGGCTTGATGAATTCATCAGCCAGAAATGCATCGATAAGTGCCGCTACGAGCCAATCCTTTTCACCAAGAGCTTTTTCATGAGGCTCTGCTGACTGTAGAGTCTCATCGCCAATATAAGTTCGGCCAGTGCGTCGATAATAATCAAGTTCTCCAACTGGAATGAGATGGATATCTTTCGGCATTGTGAAGGTCGAGATGGCATAGTGCTCTCCCACTTCCGCGTTGACCTCAGCGAGTGCCGTATCTTCATAGAGTGAGCAGTAACAGAGCGGGTGCTTAGGTTGGTGACAACGACCGTAGCTGATCGTTTTTTCGGGGATAGGAGGTCCCAAGTCCTCCGCGAACTCGAACCACTTCTTATTCTCTAACCGCCTTGCGCGGTGAACAGAAAGTTCTTTCGGAACTGAGTAAACCTGATACACACCGTACTTAGCCCACCCAGACATTAACGCTCGAATCGTACCATAGGGCAAACAGATCTTAGCGCCGCCTCGTAGCTGTTCGATTATGTTCAGAGCCGCATCAAGCATACCAGTGTCCTCAAAATAGGGGGGTCTAGCCTTGTGATCCAACTTCGAAAAACAATACTCTACTTTTCTCCCCCAACCCCTTACACAATAGGCTGAGGCGGTTCTGCTCTCAACTGCGCGCGTCCAACGAGGGCCATCTGATTTCTTTTGTCTTTCTTGGAGGGAGTGGCTGAGGCTGCCCTTTACTGCGCGCATCGAACGAGCACATTCTTATCGTGCGCGTTCTGCGAGCAAGAAGGGCACCTGGTCACTCCCTCCTCATTCTTCTGAGGCCACGCGTTGCCCGACCTTCCCCCTACTCCCAAGGTCATGGGCTGAATGGTTCACCCACTGCGCCCGTCCAACGAGCACATTCTGATCGTGCGCGTTCCGGGAGCATATGGGAACCGTCAGCCTATGACCGCACTTCCATGATGATGAATCAACAACCACTCATCCCCGATGCGCTCGAAACGAGTCGCCAACCGCCGTCTCTTCACCCACTTTTCCCATCGTGTGCCTAAAGATCAACCCTCGGCTTCCAATAGCCGGGACGGCGGCTTTGGTGTGCGACAGCCTCAATGCGCAGAACATCAGCTGTGATGCTGTAATACAGGGTGAAGGGGAAGCGAGTCAGAATGAACTTTCGAAGATCGGGATCGACGAGAGGTCCGATCTCCGGTTGATCGAGCAACAGACCTGTTGCGTAGCGAATCTCGGATTCAAAACGCTTACCCAAACCTGAGACCTGTTTCTCGTAGTATACGGCGGATTCGATGAGTTCCAACTCCGCTTCGGGGTGGAACTCCAGTCTCATTTCTTGAGGCGGGCGCGAAGGTTCTGAAAAACACGTTGGGCAGGAACTGGCTCCACTTTTCCTTCAACGATCTCACGGTGACGTCGTTGTGCCTCTAATAACCAGGCGCGCTCGACATCGGCATCAGCCGGACCATCAAGACCTGCGATCAGGGAACGAATCAGTTCGGTTTTATCTTCGAGACTCAGGGACCGAATCTTTGCTTCAAGCTCAGCGACATCGGTTGACATAGTCACCTCCGTACTGACAACTATTGCGCCTCTGTCGCCGAGCAACTGGAGCCAGTATGAATATCCATTTCCGCATCTCTCCGCTGAGCCTCTTCGGCCCATAGTCGCGTGTTTTCTTCTTCGGAAAGATTCTCCAGACTCTCTAGCAACTTGCCGGCCAAACGCGCGCGCGCCTTCGGATCCAGCTTCAGTGCTTCGGCTTCGAGTTCCTTTAAGCTCATGGGCGTATTCTACACCAAACGGCAATAACGGCAAACACTTGGAGATCGTTCCGCCACATCTCTGCTCTGTCTCTTTCCACCCTCTCAATGGGGGAGTGGCCGGCCAGCTCTCATCGTGTGCGCGTCCAACGAGAGCCCTCCGGTCTCTTATGTCTTTCTTGGAGGGAGTGGTCAAGGCTGCCCTTTACTGCGCGCATCGAACGAGCACATTCTTATCGTGCGCGTTCTGCGAGCAAGAAGGGCACATGACCACTCCCTCCTTATTCTTCTGAGGCCACGCGTTGCGCGATCTTTACCCCGACTCTTTAAGGTCATGGGTTGATTGGTTCCCCCACTGCGCCCGTCGAACGAGCACATTCTGATCGTGCGCGTTCCGGGAGCACAGGGGAACCATCAGCCCATGACCGCACTCCCATGATGATGGATCAACAACCACTCATCCCCGATGCGCTCGAAGAGATTCGTGGCTAGTACCTGCGCCTGCTGAGGTGCATCGGATTGTTGGGTGGTGATGTTCTCCACGCAGACGACCCAGGCCAAATCGCCCGCCACCTGCACCGTCACATCGGTCAGCACAAACGTCATGGAAAAGGTATTGTTGAAGATCAGAACCCAAGAGTCTCGGACCTCAGGCCAGTCCGATCGCAAGGACCAGCCTGGATGGATACAGGTCACATACTCCTGATGCGCCCAAACCTTATCCATCTCATTGATATCGAGGCTGCCAAACGCGGCATAAAATGCGCGGTTCGCTTGGTTCACTTCTTCGATGCGTTGTTCCAGCATGCACGGCTCCTTGCCTAAAAAATGAGCCGTATCATACTGCAATCAAAGAGACGAGGGCGAGGGGGAAGCAAAGGCGGCAGGACTTAATCTGAGCAGG
>JACMLT010000232.1 GCA_014379455.1 Nitrospiraceae bacterium | reverse complement strand
TGCCATGGCGGTTACCCTTGAATATCTTCTGCCGGAATGGTTTGACCATCGATCATTGCACCAACTCCGTCACCATCACCGTCACCGTCACCGTCACCATCACCATCAACGCCTTCACTATTTCCCCCATGCTCGGAAACCTGGGCTTGCTCAATGTCAGAGGGAAATGGTTCCAGGAATCTTTCCCGTATCTCAATCTCTATGATCAGATTGTATCGCTTTCACATCGATGGGGGCGCAAGACTTCCATGTCGCTTTGTCTTCGTGATACTTATCGACCGCTGGTGTCCAGTTTTCTGGAAATCTAGGGAACCGCGCCAAGCTGTGGATCAATGACCACTTGAAGGCGGCTAAGGGTTGGTCGGTGGTGTATTCAACATGGTACACTCCTCTGATTTTGCTTTCCTGGGGTCAATCGGTCGCGTTGTGTAATATCCACGTCCGGCTACGAAGACCCCATGTAAGTGGACAGGGGGACCGAAACGGGCAGAAACATCGGCCATGCGTTGTGAAAACGAATCTGGGTTTTGAACTACCGATCCTTCTGCCTCAAATGCAAAGACATAAGATCGAACGGCCATCCATTGTTTCAGTTCCAACTCTGCTTGAACAGGATTGCCTTCAACTGGCTTCCAATACCATCGTTCAGTCATGCTTCTTAACTGTTGATTGGTTTGGATACACCTCTCAATTGAATTATCAGCGAACTCTTTAGCACTATCGGAAGTGCTCTGTAATGATGCCTTTACCTCGACATACCCATACACAGCTTCTAGTGGGACCACATCGCACGTAGCCAACCTCGCAATAGGGCCACTCCTAACGGGGTCGTATATTATGACATCTAGCTGAGGGGAAAGGCTGGGGCCGTTCTGTTTATGATATACGACAAAACCTGTTGTAAGGCCGTACTCTTCGGGCAAGAAGCTGCGTAACAGGGTCTTTACCTCAGCCTCAAGACTGCGACCTTTTTCACCAGCGTGTGAAATAGCCTTCCTCGCCGCATCAAGCTTGTTAACAAGCAAATCCTCTTCGATTTTGCTGAGCGACGAGAACTCTGGATGAAAATCCTTCATCGGTTTTTCACCATGCTAGAATGTGAGCTAACAAACCCACTACAGGGCACCCGCGCATCATGGCAAGGTAGCCTGAGCAACCTGTTGCGGGCAAGTCTACTGCAACCGCCTGCGCTTATCCACACACCTATCGGTCGTCTATGGCCACCGTACGGGAGTAGTCAGGCTGCCCTTTACTGCGCGCATCGGACGACCAGCCCCCATCTAAATTGATCGTTCCAAGCCTGCTGATTTTTTCTCACGGAATGGCACCCATGCTGATCCCACTGCGGCCGTCGAACGAGCACATTCCTCATAAAAATAATCCCTCAAAGCTTGCTCGTTTTCCCCTCACGGGAGGGTGGCCTGCTTGGTCTCCCACTGCGCGCGTCGAACGAGGCCCTTCTTAGGGCGCGCGTTCCGCGAGCACAGGAGATCAAGAGGCTCCATCCCTCTCCACCACTCAGTTTGGTCTTTTGATCTTCTCTGGACCGGCACCCGTGCAGGGCTGACTGCGGCCGTCGAACGAGCACATTCTGATCGTGCGCGTTCCGGGAGCAAAAGGCTGCACGGGTGTCGGTCCTCCTTCTTTCTTGCGGGTCCCTCCCCGCATCCCATGCCGGTCCTAATCTCCCCGCATCCATCGCATCTCTCCCCCACTTTCTGAACCCCTGAATTTCCCTCAACTCTCGTCAACTTTTTTCTCTTCCTCACATTGGCACTCCCATTGCTCAAGCATGTGGCCAATGAGCGAGCGAACGGCGAATGGGAAAGGGGGTGAAGCAGGGCCGGGGCCGCAGTCAAATGTTGAATACTGAGTTTTGAATGTTTCACTTCACCATAAGAAGGAGATGCCATCATGCAGAATCCATCATCGTCAGTCTCGTCAGGAACCATGTCCCCTGCCATTGTCGGGGCGGATAAGAGTGCGAAGGAGGTCTACGTCATAGGCGGGGTGGTCCTGGGCCTTGCCATCGTCGTCGGAACCTTCTGGTACTACTCAGGGCAGGGTCAGTCCTACGTCTCGAAGGCCCCGGCTGAGACCCTGACCAACGCGCAAGTCACGAACGTACTCAAGACCAGCACGACCCCACAGGTCGAGCCGATCGTGCACAACCAGATCGTCCCTGCTTCCAGCTACAAGTCTGACAGCATCCATACCGATATCTATTTCGAGGTAGGCCGCAAGGGACTCACAGACGACGCCAAGGCCATCCTCGCCACGCAAGCCGACTTGGCGAAGAACGATCACGACCTTGGCATTCTCGTCCAGGGCTATACGGATCGACAGGGTTCCGCCAGCTACAACATGAAGCTCGGCATGAAGCGGGCAGAGACTGTGAAGGCTGAGCTTATGAGCGCCGGAGTCGTCGAGCACCAGATCAAGGTGGTGAGCCTGGGTGAAGAGGGTGTCCTCTGTCTCGACAACAGCGATGTCTGCCGCAACATGAATCGTCGTGTGCATCTCGAAATTCGCACGATCGGTCAGGAGCACATGATCCTTCCGACTGTCGCCACTGAACCAAAGACCAGCAAACCAATCCAATCGGCAAATGACCAAGGCGCCAGCGCTGACGATCACGGGTCACTTGCAGACACATTCCTTCCTTCCCTTGCCGATCCCTCGGCAACCGATCCGTCTCCACTGACGACAGATACGGCTCCCGGCAGCTAACCGGCACTGGGTCTGATCCTGGGGAAGCTAATCGGCTTCTCCAGGATGCGGCCTGGCCATGGGCCAATACCTGGCCGATCGCTCGCTTGGTTGTGCCGAGTGTGGCAGGCTGCGAAAAAACCACTCTGGCACGCTAGAAGTCTATGGTCTGCACATGTGCAACAGGAGGAGAACACCCCCGCAGGATGCTCAAAAAGACCGTCCAGCAAGGCCGCAGCGAGTGAAGGACCGAGGCGTACCCTCGGGGTACGTGGAGGGTCTGAACGATGTGAGAACGCTGCTGGCGGACTTTTTCAGCATCCTGCTAGGGATTGATCAGATTGTGCTGGAAGGGGCGTAAGGCCGAACTCTGGCATTCGGGCCTGGACGGCTCGAATCACACACGTCTGCACGAGACGTTGGAACCATGATCCTGACCGGCCACCGCGATACGCATTTTCAATTCTTGGAAAGACTTCACGGAGGGAAAACCCTCCTGTTACAAACTCGAACAGGTCTGTGGCATCGTTTTACGGTGCGAGATGGTCAGATCGTCGATTCACGCACCGCTTCGATTGATACAGATAAAGATGGAAGGCACCTGATTCTCGTCACCTGTTACCCATTTCGCACGCTCACACCCAACCAGCCGTTCCGCTACGTCGTGACAGCTGATCGCGAACCGATGACAGATGGAGCGGCCTAATGAGATGATTTCTGGCTGGTCTGCTTGGGCGCTTTCCATTTCCATGGCGGGACAGGATTGGAATCGGCCCACAGGCCCTTGCCTGAAGCCTTGGCGAGTTGCTCAATGACCTCAAGCCCGGCATTGTTGGAGGTTGATCGTTGCCACCAAGCCAATCCTTCCTTCAGCAACTCGCGCCCGACATTGCGCCCGTCGTGCAGCACCACCTCGGCAGATACCCGGCCATGTTTGTCTCGCGTGAGGCCTCGCACGACCACGTCTCGGTTCGCAACATACGCCGCAGTCGCGTGCTTCGCCTCTTTTCCGTAGGGCTGCTTCAGGTCGGGGCAATCGATGTCTTTCAAATAGAGCGTTTCGTTGCGGCCGTGGTGACGAATCGTCAATCGATCGCCCTCATGGACGGTGGTGACCCTCGCGACAAAGTCTGCGGCCCATGAGAAATCAGGACACACAGCCGCCAAGGCGAGCACAAGACCGACCAGAATGTGATGCTTCGACATGATTCCCTGCGCTAGCCTCCCTTGACCATAAGGATGTACGCCCATGGGATGACTTATACAAATCAGGTTTGCTCATACACTGTTCGAGGCACAGTCTCTATCCACTGTGATGTGTCAGAACGCGATCGCTCACATGAAGCGAGGGGTGCAGCCGACGATCCAGCTTGAACGGACGACCAGCGGGCACGAACGTGAGCATCATGTGTGTCAACTGGTTTCCCCTTTTGATTCCGGGGCTGAGGATCGTTCTAGTCGCGTACTGATTTCAGGGTTATTTATTGATTAAAGCCCCTGGTGGGACAAACTTATATATGGATCCAGCCTCCGATGCAACGGAGGAGTATTACGCAAGTACCCCAGCACTTGCAGGGTCGCTGCTAGTGATCCGGCCTCCCGTGGGTCACACCCATACTCCTCATTTGCGCAGGGTCTTGCCTGGGCCGACAATGTTCTAGAGCCTGAACATACCCGGGTGTCTGTTTGACGTCATCACGGATCATCCGCGCTGCGCTCCTCTTGGTCTTGAGTTGGAGAACCATGTCGAAGGCTCCATCTCCATCAATATCCTCCAAGGTAGACTACACCGGAGCGGCCTCAGTACCGGTTGCACCAAAACGGACCGTCGTTGGGTGTACATCGGAAGCCTGAACAGTCTCGGGCGTGAGAATGGATACCGGAATCACATCTATACTTTTCGTATTAATGGAGTGGGGCAACCGGGGGGGTGTTGAGGGTTACCTGGGAGGGCCACATGGTATTTGAGCAGCGGCCTTCAGCAAATTAGGGCGAGGGCCGATAGGCTCGGCGGTATTCCCTAATTGTGGGCTTCCCGTCTGCACCAACAATGTTCGTATCTGCAAGGGAGGAAGTGGTACCCCTGACTGAGCTAACGCAATGCCTTGGAGGTTTGCAACCGCACCGGCGACGATCGCTGCGGCACTAGACGTGCCGTTAAAGCCCCCTGTATACCAAAGACCAGGATCGGCAGGACGATCTGGAGCCATATATAAATCACCGTATCCTGTCGTCACGACACCAGATCCCCACCCCTGCAGATCAATGCGACTCCCGAAGCTGGAAAACTCTTCGCGTTGGCGGTCCACTCCACTGCTTGGTTGTTGCCCTGCGCCCACGATGATGGCTCCGGAATCCTGCAAGGTCCGGTCGAATACGCCAGAGCAGGCAGCCTGATCCAAATTCACCCCCCCATTTCCGGCAGCTTCTACCACCACAAAACCTTGCGCCACTGCGGTTTGAATCGCATCGAAGACAGAGGGAAGCACTTCGATGGGCCCAAAGTTTGGCAATCCACATACCGGAAACTGTTGTTCTAACAAGATGACATCTCCGGCTGAACCGTTCGCCACTGCCAAGATAATGGC
>JACMLT010000231.1 GCA_014379455.1 Nitrospiraceae bacterium | reverse complement strand
TGGTTCCAGAGGGCTCTCCACTCTACAATAATTGGAGGGTTCGCCTGCTTTCTTGTGACGAGGGATGGGAAGCGGCTGTGGCTGCTCAGGGGAAGGACTGGGTTGCGCAGTGCGGCCTCGCAGGATGCTGAAAAATCCCCCAGCGGCGTTCTCACTTCGCTCAGAGGCTCAACGTACGGAAGCGTATGCCTCGCCGCTTCGGTCGTTGCGGCCTTGCTGGACGGTCTTTTTGAGCACCCTGCAGAGCGGTAACGGCTTGCCTGCTCCTATTGAGTTGAAAGCGGTTTTGTCGACGGGGATGCCTCTCGGAGGTTCTTGAAAAACTTCTGAATGAGGGCCTGGCTTTCCTGTTCGAGTATCCCGCCAGTCACGGCGACCCGGTGGTTGAGCTTCGGCTCTGATGGCAGGTCGAACAGTGATCCGCAGGCGCCGGCTTTCTGATCCCATGCCCCAAAGACGACTCGAGACACCCTTGCTAAGATGATAGCGCCGATACACATCGAGCAGGGCTCGATGGTCACGTAGAGGGTCGTGTCGGTCAATCGCCATGTGCCCAATGCCGTTGCGGCGGCACGGATTGCAATGACCTCCGCATGGGCTGTGGGATCCTGCCAGAGTTCTCGATAATTATGTGCCTGCGCCAAAACTCGGCCATCGTGAACGATCAAGGCAGCGATCGGCACTTCGCCGACAGCCGGCGCCTTGGCCGCTTCTTCCAGTGCCATCTGCATAAATGCGAGATCCTGTGTGCGTTCGTCTCCCGGCACGATTGTCTCCTCAACTCAGGGGGGAAATCCTAGCACGGAAGTTTGGCGAGAAAGAAGAGGCGTGTGAGATGTGGAAGGCCGAAAGGGATTTTCCGGCCGTTATCGTGGACGTAGCCCAATTGCACTCGTGCAGCTTCGAAATTCAGTGTGATTATCTGAAGACATCGAATAACACGCGTAGGCCTGCCTGAATCGTATAGTTCCAGCCAGGAGAAAATTCTGCACCCGTCGGGGCTTGCGTTTCCAGTGAGCCGTTCCGTAGGCCCCGAAAGACCAAATCCAGCTGGACCGTGGGACTCTTGTACCAGCGAAAGCCGGTTTGAAAAGCGGGAAACTTTTCTTCAAAAGAAAACGGGTCACCGTTGAATATTTCTCCCAAGAACCGTATCTCGCGTGTCACAGGTGTGATCACTTCAAAACCCGCTGCCCAATAGAGTTTACTCCGGTACGTCGCCGGGCCTGCATCATACCGTGATTTCATGCCGAGGTTGAGATGAAGGGCCAAGTCATTGTCATAGGGGTCAGTGTCGGCATCTGGTGTAAACAGAAACCAGCTGACCTGAGCCATGGCGTACCCATCCCAATGCTGGCGATTGCCGCTGAGGGGAAACAACGAGGCGGCAGTAATGGAGACGGAAGGAATTGCGCCGAGAGAACTATGCAGGACATACTTCGGCTGGATCAGCATATCGAGCGGACGCGCGTGATTGTCCTGATAGGTGAGACCGAATCCGCCTGCAGTCAGTTCGAAGCGGTCGGTGATGCCTAGACCTTGCAATGAGCGCACCTCGATAGCCGGCTTGTTTCCCTGTACCATCGTCAGGCCGCCGTACGTTTCAGTCGTAACTTGTCCCTTATAGACAATCCTGGCATCGTCCGTGACGAAGGGGCGAACGGCGAGCGCATCTTCCGGGCAGAAGTAGACAGCGAAGGCGGCGAGAAGGACCAGTGCGCATTGTACGGGTATAGTCCTGTTTGGACGTGTCTGCATCACGGGTCTCCCGAGCCTTCTCACTCTGCAGGGAGGCCGCTATGACGCTCCTGCCGTGCAACAAAAAACTTTCACGTGCGTTATACCTCAGTGAAGTAGAAATATGCTGTAAATTTTCCGTTAAATTTTTCAGACTTTCTCATGGGCAAGGGTCCGGCATCATGCCAAAAGGCGTGTAGCTCACTCGCATTGTCATGGCGGTTTATCACGAAAATGTCTTGTGCCTAGACGAGGTGTGAGTGACGCGAGTGGAGAGATTATTTCTACCTTTACGAGAGAAATGTTGTATCGGGTAAGCGGAGGGAGGTTGTGCATTGATTGTTGCGTGGACTACGATTGGCTCAAGAGGTAGATCGGTCCAGTCGGCTGTGGGCGACCGCCTGAGGGCTCAAGGCTGACGGCAAAGGCTTTCGCATCCGCGAAGCTCGGGACCTTCTTCACGAGTAGGTGAGCGGCTTTCCCGGTATCAATGCTAAAGGTCCCGATGCTCACGGGTTTGTCGTGGATGGCCCATAGCTGATAAGTCGTGCCAGCGGGAGATTCTGGGAGGTTGATGGAGTAGAGCCAGACTTTTTGGGTGCGTGAATCGTACAGCAGGAATCCCGCGGCCTGTTTCGCCATGTCCGATCCGGTGAGGGAGACGGTCTTTGCGTTGGGAACTCGAAGGAGTGTGGCCAATTCGTCCTGAGGCGTCTCGACGGTGCGAGTGTTTCCTCGTTGGCTTAATTGAACACGCATCTCTTCCAGTTCAGCCTCACGCTGTACCAGCTGTTCCTTGGTTTCAGCGGTTTCATCTGTTCTTTGCTGCAATTCGTTACGTAATGCGGCGAGGGATTGGGTTTGGTCGCCGACCTCACGCTGCAAATTTGCAAACTTCGTCGACGTCTCCTTGAGCGATGCTTCGAGCTGCTGAATATTCGATGTCGTGACGGAACGTTCTGTCGATACGCTCCAGGCGAAATATCCGCCGACCGCCACGATGAGAAGCGCGGCGAAGCCCAGGGCCCAGGGGAGTGACGATGATCGGGCAGGGGCGACGGGTGGAAAGAGATGGTTCATCCATTCGCCAGGCTCCAGACTCTGCCGGGCTGATTCGTTCGGTGCCGCTTCAGCTGGAAGCGGTGCGGGGTTTCGATCAGCCATGATGGTGGCTTTCAGGGAGTGTGGGGGCGTGATTGGGCTGAGAGCCAGTGGGAGGAGCGCGGCGATGGATTGATAGTCCTTCAGCGCAGCGTGGCAGGAGACGCAGCCGGAGAGCAGGTGGGCTTCCAACGCCTGTCGTTCGCTCCGGTCTAGTGCCCCTGCAGCATACAAGGGAACCGATTCTTGGAGTTCTTCGTGCGTCATTGGAGCTCACCATGGGTCCACCACTGTTGGAGACCATCTCGAAGTTTGGACATTCCAAGTTTGATCCTGGTCTTGACGGTCCCCAGCGGCTGGTTCAGCCGCACGGCGATCTCGGCATGAGAGAGTCCCTCGTAATAGGCGAGTTCAATCGCTTGCTGTTGTGCCTGGGGCAATCCAGCCACCGCTGCTCCGATCGCAATGCGCAGTTCCTGATCGGCCTGCGTTTCAAGCGGGTTTGGACCAGGGTCGGCCACCTGCGCAGCGGTTCCGGCTTCCAGCGAACTCGTGGCTCGATAGCCTCGTGCGGCTCTGGCCCGTAGCCGGTCGATGGCCCGACTTTTGGTGAGGGTGACCAACCATGCGACAGGGGTTCCCCGCCCGACGTCATAGCGGGAGACCTTCCGCCAGACTTCCAAATAGACATCCTGTAAGAGCTCCGCTGCTTCATCGTGATTCCCCAGAATTCTGACTGCCAACGTGAACAACAGCGTGCTCGAATGGTCATAGAGCTGGCTGAACGCCTGCTGATCGCCTTGAACCACGCGGGCCAGCAGGGTTGGATCGATCATCGAGGTGGCGTGTTGTGAAGGTTTATCCATAACGCGAGCAAGTCGTAAGGGAAAGCCGAGATCACCTCATGGCCGCCACGACTATAGCATTCTACGGAAGGAACGGGCAAAAGGATGTGTGTTTTAGCAGGATGCTGAAAAAGTCTGCCAGCCGCGTTCTCGCATCGTTCAGATCCTCAACGGGGACCCGGCCGCCTCACCACTCGGCGGCGCGCACAGACGTGGTGCTCCTTATTCGTCGCACCGTGCGCCCCAGAGGGTACGCTTCCGGTCTTCACTCGCTGCGGCCTTGCTGGACGGCCTTTTTGAGCATCCTGCGGGAGTATTATGCCCTTGGCTTGGCGTGTGCAGGCCATCGAACTTCTGCTTTGCTGAATGGGTTTTCTGTAGCTGCTAGGTTCTTGGACGCTCATCGAAGATTCGTCGAATGAACGACTCCAGACCGGCGTATTGGAGAGATTGGCGGAGGACGAGCGCTTCTGTAACTGGGTCGTAGTGCGCCAACCGCCAGGGTCCCAGTCGGACGATGTAACACGTCGGTTTCTGTCCGTTGGAGGGTGCGAGGAGTTCGGCATTCTGTGGAAATGCTCGAAGTGCGAACGAGGCGACCTTGGAGTGGGAGGGGAGAGACTGAAGTGGTGCAGGAGTAAGGACATCGACCGTGGCTGCCCATCGGAGCAGCAAGGCCAGCAGGTGCTGGAAAAGTGAGAATCTTGCAAGGACACGAATACTCTGGATGCCTGAGCGGACGACGACCGTCCGAACGTGACTCGTGATTCTGGTCGGCTGTGCTGCGGCGGATGACAGGCGTGGGCTTTGTTCGAGAGAGATGTGAGCGCCCTCGCGGAGCACTCCCGTGACCACTCCGATCACAGAGGCTGGCTGAAGGATCTCGCAGGCGCCCTGCGTCGCATCGCCCCTTGTCGAGAGCGTGCCGTGTGGATTGATAGCGATGATGCGGTGGCAGACGAGCAGGGCGTCGTGCCGGAATACCACGATCGCGCCTACGCTGAGGGAGGTCGGAGGACTGAGTTCAAGTCTGTCATTTTCTTGAATCGTCGGCGTCATGCTCGACGATACGATTCGAGGCACAACCATGCTGTTCAGGAGAGGCAGCTGAAGTACGTCCGGTAAATCCTGTGCGGAGAAACGACCATCCAAGGTGAGGGAAGGTACAAGATGAATCACGAGGTCGTCCTTGCTGTTTGGTCGACGACGAGTCGGATCAGCATACGGGCGATCAAGATGTTCCCCGCTCTTGCCAGCTGCCACCATCTGGTGATTTTGGTCTGCCAGGGCCGCGTCACACTCTCATCTCCATACCGATAAGTCAGGAAGACCGATGAGGGGAAGAGTGTGCGACGAAGCCAAGCCAGCCTGCGCCCAGGTGGTTGTGTGATCCACAATAAAAAGTGTCCGAGTTCTGGGAGGGGCTGGGTTGTTACCAATCGTCGAAAAAGAAACTCCAGTGTCTGTTCAGCCATAGTCGCTGGTGCAAGCTGCTGGATCACGATAGCAGGAACTCCTCTTGTGGAGTTCGATAATGTCAGTTGGCGCAGGCCGTGGTAGAGAGGAATCTTGAGGTGACGTCGGCTCGCCTCCTCGACAAGCGTGGGCCAGTCGAGCGGTTCCTTCTCGATCAGCAACCGGAGATCGGTGAAAAAGGAGGGAGAGAGGTGCCCTCGGTGGACGACCGAGTAGGCGGTCAGATAGAGCAACAGGTCGTTGGAGCCCAGTTGCTTGACCGTCAGCTGGCCGAGCGGTCGTGTTTGGGCCCGAGCCCACAGTGCGGCAAGCCCCTCCTCGTCGAGATACCAGAGATTCGAGACCAGATCGAGGGAGAGGGTCGATTGGGGTAGGATATAGGCCGGGTTGCCGTCGATCTGTTGGGTAAATCCGGTTTCTATCAGCAGCCGATGAATAGTCGGAAGGTCTTGTTCATGGACCAGCAGATCCACGTCGGAGAGGGGCCTTGTCCCTCGCATTCCGTAGAGTCGCAAGAGTAGATCGGCCCCTTTCAGCAGAATACACTCAATGCCCTGTTGCTGGAATGACTGGCCGACGATCTCATACGCATCGAGCAGTCGTTTGTTGATCAGGCTGATCTGGGTATAGGCGTCAGCGAGGTCGTCGAGGGTCGAGGAGGGCATGGGTGTGATGCTCCAATTGCGCCCACTTTTTATAGTGCGGGAGGCACGAACTCATATTCCCGGTTTCGAGCCACGCATCGCTTCTGCCCAGGCGGCAGTGGGGTTGTACCTCACAGGTCGGACATTCGTAGCGATCGTTCGGCTTGGCCTCATCGACAGTGCGCTTGAGGAGTTCCCATCCTTCTTTCACCGTGCCGTTCCTGAGATCGTACCGAGGTATGGGAAAGGCGGTGCAGAGGTTCATCTCGCCATAGGGAGTAATGGCGAACCGACTGTGGCCACAGGCGCAGTCGATGAAGGACTGGTTGGCTGAACAGGACTCTTCGGAGGTCTCAGCCCATCGGTGAGGAAGCAGCTCCTGATCGATTCGGACTTTCTCCTCAGGGGTAAGGCGATATTGTAATGGCGTCTGATCGCCGGTGGTGGTGGTCACGATCTCCAGGCAATATTGGAATTTTATCTGCAGCGACTCCACCAATTCCCGGCACGCCTGAATCTCGTCGCAATTGATGGTCGTCACCGGCATCCGGACGATAACAGGCAGCGTGGCAGCAGCAAGGTTGAGCAGGCCCTGACGAAATTGCCGATACGAACCTGGGACTGCGGTCATCCGCTCATAGACCGCCTCTGTCGCGCCATAAATTGAGACGTTGATCTGACTGACGCCGACCTCACGGAGTAGGTCTGTAAACGACGTGGTGATACGAGTCGCATTGGTCATCAAGTGAATCACCAATCCTTGCTGACGCGCATGTCGAAGAATGTCACTGATGTCGGGGCGTACGCTGGGTTCGCCGCCGGTGAAGGTGATAGAGAGCACACCAAGATCGGCGATCTGGTTCAGGAGCGCACAAATCTCGGTGGTCGTGAGTTCATGAGGCAGGGCGCGATGCGTGGGGTTGTAGCAATGGACACATCGCAAGTTGCACCCGTAGGTCAACTCGAAGGTCACCCCTTCGGGCCGGCGGGTCTGCAGAGCGTTGGACGAAACCGCGGCGAAGTACGATCCTGTGTCGAGTTGCTTCATGCGATACCTGTTGCCACGGAAGCCGGACGGGTCTGGAGCAGCTCGATCACATCGGTTTGCTTGAGAAACTCAAGGTTAAAACAAGGAACATGCGTAGTTAATGAAGCAAGAAAATCGAGCGTTGCCTCCATGGCCACACGATCCCAATAGGGAAGGAACGCTTGCTGCAGAAGGAGAGAGATGGTTTTCGTGGGCGAGAGCGGTTCGAGGCGATGACGATGTTCACCGTGGCCGATGCCGTAGAGGCCGGTTACTGACTGGGAAGCCTGTGCGGCGTATTGCCCAGACCCAACCCAGGGCGTGCCATAGACGGTGACACGTGCTCCCTGTCGTCGAAGGATCACCCGTTCATCGCTAAGAATTAACGCGCCCTGGTCGGCAAAGAGCTGGGCGATCGTCGACTTGCCAGTTCCCGAAGCGCCGGTGAAGACATAGCCCTGTTCTTGGAAGGAGACTCCAGCCGCATGGAGCACGAGACCACCGTCAAGGGCGAGACGGGATAGGAGACAGACTTCCACGATGGGATTGAAGAGGTGCATAGGGCTCCAACCGACTTGTCCCATTTGGAAGTCAGGCAAGACCCACGCCTGCACTGTTCGGTAGTCAGCAGAGATATGTGCCCGGGCACGTGGTTGGAGCAGCTGTGGGCTCAGGCTTTCGATGACAAGTCCAGATTCGGATTCGAAAACGGTCCAATAGCCATGGGCGGCATCGAACCGAATGGGCCCTCGCTTCAAATCAGGGAGGGATGAGATAACCTCGACGTCGATCTCAAAATCGGGCTTCGAGTTTGGCTGTGCGAGAAACACATCGAATGGCCGCATAGGCCAGGCAAGGCAGGGGTAACTATGCGGTTCACGCAGATGAATCACATGTCCGCCCAGTTGCAATGCAATCTGCATGGGATAACCTATGAGGCTCGAGTGCCTGAATCGTGACAGGTGACTCCGCCGCAAACCAGCGCAAGGGTTGATTTCTTGCACCCACCAGCTGAGCCGCCGCACATGGCGGATTCACATCTGCCGTTGGCACGACAGCCGTTCCCGAATACGTTGTTTGCCGCCGCAGACATCGTCGTCAAACTACAGGCGGTGAGGATGGCCTGTTCGTGGTCCAGGGGGACTTCATACAGGACCGGAGGGCTATAGGGTTTTCTTTCGGTCATAGTGGGTGCTCCTACGTAACATTGAGATTGAGCGACGTCATGGGATGTTCACCGGTGGTTACGGCATGCTTGCGTAACGGATGAATGAGAGGCTGGTGAACAGCTTGTTCGGCACGAACGATTGCGATATCGCAATCGTAAGGGATCGGAGCTTCAGCGGCGCCCTGTTCCCATCGGGCATCGGTCGGTTTCTTTTCGCAAAAACGGTGGATGTCACAGGAGCGGCAGGGGCTGTCGTTCTGATAGCGCATTGATCGGACCGCTCCGAACACCTTGTCGACTGCATTTCGTAAAGAATGTGTTCGCAGCGAGATCCGATGTTCATACTGCAATGTGCAGGTGCCGAGCTCGCCCCAGGCGCTGATGTGAATGGAGTTGGTCCCACACCCGCATCGATAGAGCCGATCACTGTCCGGCCGGACGATTTCCTGTTTTCTCATACAGAGGTCATCGTCACTGACGGCGAGATCCGTTTGCTCCACGCGTTTCAAATCCTGCGGGTCGATTCGATAGGCAAGAGATGAACAATCGCCATTGAGCCGTGGAGACAGCGACGTCGTATACCCGAATGATTGCCCAAACGATTCGGTAAAAGTGCGAAGGTCGCCGATCTCATCCTTGTTCCAGTCCATCAACTTGGTTTTGAGTGTGAACGGTAGTCCGCTCTCTCGGAGCAACGTCATGCCTCGTAGAAACGCGCGATAGGAACCTGGTACCTGTGTGAACCAGTCAAAAGGTCCCTCGCTCACCGAGTGGCAAGAAACATCGATCGTGAAGGGAGGCATGGCCTGCAGTCGCTGGATGGCTGCGCGGGTGAAAAGGGTCCCGTTCGTATAGAGTTGAAG
>JACMLT010000230.1 GCA_014379455.1 Nitrospiraceae bacterium | reverse complement strand
TGCTCAGCGAGAATCTCCGTCGGCGCCATGAGTGCCGCCTGGTAGCCCGATCCACAGGCCAGCACCATCGCCTGCACTGCCACAATGGTTTTGCCTGACCCGACATCGCCCTGCACCAAACGATTCATCGGTTTGCTCGAGGTCATGTCCGACAGAATTTCACGGATCACCCGCTCTTGGGCTCCGGTCAACTGAAAGGGTAGTGCCCGCCCCAGCTTGCCGAGGAGAGGTGTCTTCGGATTAAACGACACCTGCTTGACCTCTTCTTTCAGGACTCGCTGCCGCGAAGCCAAGGCGAGCTGAAGCACAAACAGTTCTTCGAACGCCAAACGTCGATGTGCCGGCGTAAGACCTCGATCCAGCTGTCCCCCATCTGTCCCAGGTTGAGGAAAATGTACGTCCTGAATGGCTTGTTGAATGGGCAGCAATCGGTAGCGGGCGCGAAGCGGAACCGGCAACACCTCCTGCGCCTCGGAGGCATGCGCATCCAATAAGCCTTTCATCAGTGCGCGCATCTGTCGGGACGTCCACCCCTTGGTTTCGTGGTACACCGGAACAATACGTCCCACGTGTAACAACGCCTCAGTTCCCGTACCCACGATTTCGTATTGCGCAACATCCATCCTCATTGCCACCAAGCCCTGTGTGGCTGATACTATTATTCGCCCGGTGAGCATGATGCTCGTCCCGACGGTGAAGAGTTGTTCGAGAAACGGCTGATTGAAAAACACCGCCTGGAGACGCCCGGTTGAATCCTCCACCACAATGTCGAGAATCGTGAGACGACGACTTCGGGCGCGCTTTGCCTCGCTTCGGACGATGGTGCCGCAGATCGAAGCCTGCACACCCGGCACAAGCTGGCCTATCGGAGTCATGACCGAGCGATCTTCATAGCGCCATGGCAGCGTCCACAGACCATCCTCGACAGTCTCAATCCCAAACCGTTGCAGCAGCGATGTGCGCTTCGGGCCGACTCCTTTTGCAAAACGGATAGGCTGTTCCCACCATGCCCGAGATGGAGTTTCGCTCATACCAGGACCACGCACTACGATAGGCTCCGGCTCCTGCCGAGTATGGGTCAAATCGGGAACAGCTTTCCGTAAGACTCTAAGAATGACCATGGCTTCCTGCAGCCGACGCTGCTGGCTCTCTACCGGGAGTTGCTGCTGGTCTTCAAGAAACAGCTCACGCAACTGGAACAACGCCGCTTCAATCGCTCGTGGATAGACACGACTAGACAGCGCCTGCATGACCTGAGAAGAGACAAAATGATTCAGATTTTTCACAGTCGGTAGATGCGCGAAGGCATTGCGTGTCGCGAATTCAATTGGACGCGCAACACGGTCCAGCCATTGCTGAAACTGTTCAGGGGGGTTCGGCTCGGAAGAGCGCCGTATCACAATGGCGGATCGTATCACAGCCTCTTCTCCGCCTCAACGCGTTGAATGGGGAATGTAGCGAGCACATCATCTGTCCGGGTGAGGGTGGTCCCTCAAGGAGAGCCACCATGACAAACCCTACGGAAGGTGGCAACAACACGGGTTGCGGAGCTCTACGAATGACGAGAAAGGCAAGACCTCATGATGGCGGAAACAGGGAAATGTTGGGGGCCACGGATTGGACTATTCGCCGACGTGGCGGAGGAGTTGCAAAGTCAGCGGATCGGGCGGCTCTCGGCCCGTGCGATGCTGCACAACTAAGCGCTGCGCATAGTGCCGCGGGGGAGACCTGGCACACCGGCTGGACCGTCAAACATCTCAACGAGCATTGATAACAGGAACATGGCGGACACGGTCCTATCACTGGACCAAGAATACCCTGCAGGCTACCGGGGGCTTGCCTATGCGCAAACAAGAAATGGCCATACAACCCGTTGCCTGGCATACGGCTACATCAAGACACTTCCTCTCCTGTGAGCGGAGCCTGATCGCCTGGAGAAGGACGGCACGAATAGTACTCTCCGGAGCGTATGCGTGGTCATTGAGATCAGAGATTCATCAGCTTACGCTCTATAAAACGGAGCCCTCACTTCTTACTCACGGATGAAAGAATACGCATGGTGGGCAAGAGTCGTCTGAAATACATATTTGCCGCAGCTAAGGAGACTCCCATTACTACATATTTGCCAAAAGCCTGGAGCCCCTCCGAGCGGTAGTTCAGGCCGCTACACGATTGGCCCCTAATGAGTGCTTGCCTATCTCACCGGGATGGCCCTAGCCTTTTGATCATTGCGAGCCCTACTCTTGTCCCCCATCGGCACCTAGTCTCTGTCACCGGCCAACAGCAAGCAGATGTATACCAAGAAGCCGCTTCACCCACGCGCATGTGGTGTGTGACTGACAATACCTTAGTACACCTCCATCGCCATAAAATACGACTTTCCGCCAAGATATGTTGGCGATGGGTACATGAGGATCACAAAATCCAGATCGCGTGAACCAGGACCCATCTGGCTAACCGAAGTCAACCCTAGAAATATTTGGCTAAATATGTGTCATGGAAGACTGACACGTTCGCTATGCCAACCCGTCTATGTTAAACTACCCCCACATGTAGCTGGGGTCACGACCCTATCCCTCGCGCCTTGACTCCCTCCCTCTAAACTCTGCGCGATCGATCTCTAGTTTCCCTTCTGGTCGCACACACGGCTTATAAAGGAAGCCGCGGGTATCATTTATCCATGTCACGTTTGCCCTTATCCGATATATAGAGTCGGGAGACCGCGAATGCCGGTGCAGACGTTGATCGAATCAACAGACCGCGGAGAGTGACAGCCCAAGGCCGCCAATGCCAGTTCATTAGGATGAAAAGGGCCCATGAACCAGACAAAACAGCAACCTGAAAATGCACAATCAGCTACATTTGCCATCACCCCCTCGGGTATGGCGATCAAGATCAGCAGTCGCCAAGGGATTTGGACCATCATCCTCTTTTCCGCTATTTCCATCTGTGCTATGACCGGGGCTCCTCTCTACGGATATCTCTACCACTACACCTGGCTAGACTGGTCACTATTTGGATTGCTCTATGTCGTCAGCGGCTTGGGCATCACCGTCGGTTATCATCGATTGATGGCCCATCGGAGCTTTAACTGCCCGAACTGGGTCAAGTGCACACTCTTAATCGGAGGTGCCTTGGCGCTACAGAACTCCGCCATCAAATGGGCCGCTGATCATCTGCGTCATCACGCGCACTGCGACGGGGAGAAAGATCCTTACAATGCACAACAAGGCTTCTGGCATAGCCACTGTGGATGGCTCTTTACTCCTGATCGATACGCCGACCCAAAATATGCGACTCGGGTTGCAAACGATCCCGTTGCCATCTGGCAACACAAATACTATCCCCTTCTGCTCCTCGCTGGCCTGGCCGGCACATTTCTCGTAGGTTTTCTCTTCGATGGTGTGATGGGCGGAATCGGCTGTTTTCTCCTCGTCGGCATCGGACGCACATTCGCCGTACTGAATTCGACGTTTTTTATCAACTCCATCTGTCATCTCAGGGGACGGCAACCGCACGGCACATCAGACTCCAGTCGGGACAGCTGGCTCGTGTCCCTCGTGACATTTGGCGAGGGGTACCATAACTACCATCACATGTACCCAACCGATTACCGGAACGGTCCCTGCTGG
>JACMLT010000229.1 GCA_014379455.1 Nitrospiraceae bacterium | reverse complement strand
GGTGATGCATGATTCGTGATGAGAGGAATTGTACGTTGATTCCACAAACGGACAAATTGAAAACAACTTTGTGAATCAGACAAGCAATCGTCGTTTAGTACCTACTCAATGGATATGCTCAATGCTGCGCGGTGACATCGGGGTGTAGGTCGGGACAGCCTCATTGAGGCGTCGGATCAGCTCGTCGTCATCTCCATGACTCATGGCAATCTCAAGATGAGCGATCGCTAGATCAAGACGATCAGATTGAACCGCTGAAGCATTGACGGCGCGTCGGATCTTTGTGTGTGCCGTAGGTTTGATTTGTTCCGTCTCTTCAAAGAGTTCCTCGTACAGTTTTTCCCCTGGACGCAAGCCGCTGTATACAATCTGAATATCCTGATCCGGCACAAGACCGGACAGCACAATCATATTCCTGGCCAGATCGATTATTTTGACCTGCTCACCCATATCCAGCACAAATACCTCGCCACCCTGCCCTAAAAGGCTAGCCTGCAGCACCAATTGCACCGCCTCTGGAATCGTCATGAAGAACCGTTTGATCTCAGGATGGGTCACCGTGACCGGCCCTCCCCTTCGAATCTGGTCCGCGAAAAACGGGACAACGCTGCCGTTACTACCCAACACGTTCCCAAATCTGACCACTGTATATTTCGTCCGTCCTCTATGGCTCAGGCTCTGCATCAAGTCTTCGGCCACCCGTTTCGTGGCGCCCATGACACTCGTAGGATTCACTGCTTTGTCGGTGGAAATGAGGACAAAGCGATCGACACCGCTCGCCAACGACGCCTCCGCCACAGTCTTCGTTCCAAATACGTTATTGCGAACGGCCTCTTTCGGATTCAACTCCATGAGCGGCACGTGTTTGTGCGCGGCAGCATGAAAGACAAGCTCCGGATCCGTCTGCTGCAGCACTTCTGCCACTCGCTCAGGGACTGTCACATCTCCGATAGCCGGGACGATCGTGATCTTAGGATATTGCGCCCGCAGTTCAAGGTCTAGAGCAAAAAGACCATTCTCATAGCGCTCTAAGAGAATCAACATGGCCGGGTGGTATCGGGCAATCTGTCGGCAGAGCTCAGACCCAATCGACCCCCCGGCGCCGGTCACGAGTACTCGTTTCCCTTCAAGTAACGGATACAACTCCTGCCGATCCATTTGGATAGGTTCACGTTGTAGAAGATCCTCCAGGCTCATTGGCCTAACCTGTCTGAGCGCCTCCGGATTCGCCAGCAACTGTTTCACGCTCGGCAAAGTCTTGATGGGAACCTTACACCCCTCCGACGCAGCAAGGATTCGCTGCTTCAATGCTGTTGAGGCCGAAGGAATCGCCACAATGATCTCATGTGCGATGAGGTCTCGCGCCAGACCCGGGATATCGGCGATAGTTCCCACAACGGGAACTCCGTGTATCTTCATCTTGCGTTTGATCGGGTCGTCGTCCACCAACCCAACCGGACGGTAGTGAGAGCCCCCATCGCTCAGCATATCCCTGATCAGCAACTCACCCGCATTGCCAGCCCCAACCACCAACACGCTTCGAGCTGTAGGGCTGACTACGTGAAGCCATTCACGGAACCAGCGAACCACCAATCGGATACCAGCGAGAAAGAGTCCGCTGAACACACCAGTGAGGATAATGACCGAGCGAGGATAGGCGATCCATCCGAGGAGACCATGCACCACACCGTAGAACACCGCAGAACTGATGACGGAGGCCCAGAGAATTCGCCCTAAATCATGGAGACCGACGTAGCGCCAGAGCCCGCGCTGAATGCCGAATGCAACAAGGCCAACCCCATAAGTCGCCAATACTATGGGGAAGCCTCGCAAGAACAGTCCTGCATACTCGGGGGAAATATTCCCTTCGAATCGGAGGGCAAAGGCCGTCATATTTGCGGCCGCAATCAGGCCAACCTGTGTGCAAATCACAAGGACCGATCTGTACCGAAGCACAACTCGTCCATAACGGCCAACGAGACGATGAAACAGTGATATCACGACTTTTCGCATGAGACTTCCGTGGCAGCTCAGAACCTTCGGACCTGAATTTCCTCAGCTGCGCGATTGTATGACGAATAACTTAAAACCGCCATCGCCAAAAGCACCCAGAAAAGCACGGCCAATGACCCGACCAGCATTTGATCGAACTGGAGACGTAGCATCAGCCCTACCACGCTGACAAGGGATCCCACGAGTACCGCTCTTGACAGCCAATCGTGCGCCTGGCGGTATTCTTCAGAAGACTTCAGAACGACCCGAATAACAAACCACCCAAAGAACAGCATCCCCGGGAGTCCGACATGGAGCGCCAGATAGAGAAAAATATTATGAGTCCCTGCATGCGTGACGGCAGCATGCCCAGGTAAGACAACTTCTTGGTCCTGGCCATAGAGCAAAAAATAACTCTGGCTCCCATATCCGATCCCAACCAACCAGTGTTTGGTGATCTCGGACAGGGTAAACCACCAAATATCGAAGCGATGGACCACAGAGCCAAGACCACTTTTGAGAGGAAGCGAGGTCGTGATATCGGCAGTCACTCCTGCTACAGGGGTCGAATTCGCATTGAAAACGATTACGACAGCAGTGATCACACATACCGTTGCAAGCGCGGCGACCAGCTTGGCTGAGACCGAACGAATGAACCATGCCATCACCCAAAGCTCCCCAATAAGAGCAACCAGGCCTGCGCGCGACTGAGTCGCGATCAAACTGACCGTCATCAGTCCGACCGCAAGCACACCGACAGCTCGAATTTCTGCAGGCCCCTCCCCTAATGCCACAGCCAACCCGAAAGGAATGACCATAACCAGAAATGTTGTCAGCCATACTTCAGCGGGAAGAAACGAAACCACCGCTTGAGGATTTTCGAGGTTGAACTGGGAGATCCCATATCCAGCGACAACCATTGCCATGACCCCTATCAGACCCAACAGAACTTGTCGATAGCGTGGCTCCTTGAAAAAATACATCACCGCGTAGAAGACCACCATTTGCTGAAGTAGTTTGCCATACTCCATCACACTATAGGGCGGAGCCACGGAAAATGGGATCGTGAGCCCAACCCACAAGACAAAGGCCAAGAGGACCATATCGTACGGAGTCCGGGAATAGAACAGGCGCCGATTGATAGCACTCCACCCGACGAGCAAACCAAGCAGCAGAATAAACCCGCTTCGTTCCACAATGAGAAGCGACTTGAAGGGGAGCACTGCAATGTAGACTGCCAACACCACACGGACAACCATGTCGAAATAGGGCGCCCTCTCTGATGCCGGCATGGCAATTGATGAAGTCGTTGGCACTGTTCTCCTCTCAAGAACCGACTGGCTGTATACGTTGCCCCACGCTCCTCACTGCAAAGGCAAGGGAGAGAAATACCATCCCCCAGACCCCCAACACGATGAGTCGCCACTCTTCAGATGCATACTGATAGACGAGCGCCAACCCCCCGCACAGAGCCATGACCCCATATTCCGCTAGAACAGTCCGCCGGTGACCCCACCCACTTAATACCAATCGCTGGTAACAATGGTCACGATGAGCTTCCCACACCTTTTCGTGATGAAGCGCTCGGCGTATCAGCGTCACAGTGGCATCAAGGATAAAAGGTGAAAACACGATAAGCGGAACCCATAGATCAAAGACCCCGTCGCGACACCCGAGGACAATCAACGCCGCCGCAAGAAAACCTGTAGATACACTCCCGACATCGCCCATAAAAATCTTCGCTGGAGGGAAATTATGGACAAGAAACCCCGCTGCTGCAGCGGCTTGCAAGGTCGCAATGAAAGAGATCACGGGATGATGCGCCTGCCAGCCCAAATACCCGAGCAACCCACAACCGATCACCGTCATACCTCCAGCAAACCCATCCATTCCATCCATGAAGTTGTAGAGATTCGTGAACCATATTAATAACAAAATAGTGAGAGCCTCCCCCAACCATCTGAGTTCAATTGTTCCAAGGAGTGGGATCTCAATGGCCGGAAGGATAAGCTCCGCGCCAAAAACGAGAATTGCAGATGCAGAAAACTGACACCCGAGCCGAAACCAAACTGGTACACCCCCACGGTCATCCATGAAAGACACGAGACCCAACAGTATCGTCAAGCCAAGAATCCAGCTTTCAAGATACACCCAGCCCAACGGGGATAGGCCTTCTCTCAAAACCAGAAGTCCAAGTGCCTGGGCAGCGATAAGCCCAAGAGAAAGACTCCCGATAATCGCCACACCACCTGTGCGCGGAATCGGAATATCATGAAGAGAACGCTCATTCGGGTGATCCAATTTAAACAAGAAAGAGTCACGGCAAGACAACCGCTTGGTTAGCCACCAAGCCAAAACCCCTACGCCAAAGACAAGACTAATGAGCATCATTGTAGACTTGCGCGATAGAATCGGATCATCTCTGGGACTGCGTCAGCGAAGGCAATGAGCGGGCGGTAGCCCAAATCCTGTGCGATCGCATCGGAACTGTACCAGGCTGACCCGATGAGCTTCTCGAGCATCGGGGATGTGAGTGGGCTTGATCGACGAGTTATAAGCTCAAGCACATCTCCAAAACGTGCCGCAACCTTCAGCAACTTCGCCGGCACCCGCCATCGAGCAATCGGCTTTCCAGTCCCCTTGCGCAAGGACTCATAGATTTCTGTAATGGAATAGGGGCGCGCATCCGTCACGACATAACAAGGTCGTAACGGCCTACCACTGCGAATGGCTAGAAGCGTCGCATCAATCAAGTTCTCGACGTGCAGCAAACTGCGACGATTCCGTATATACGGTAAGGGTGGGAATCGCCCTCGATCGATCGCGGCAATCATCCGAAAGAGATTGCCCTTGTGACTGGGACCATACACCATGGGGAGACGGAAACTCGACGATGTCAATCCACCCCGTGCACTATACTCGTTCAACAGCTGTTCAGCTTCCCACTTTGAACGCCCGTACGGGGCAGCAGGTTGGGGCGAGGCGGATTCATCTATACACCCCTGCGAGCTTTCCCCAAATACCTTCACGCTGCTGAAGAAAATGATCTTCCGAGCCCCTCCTGCAACAGCCCCATCTAGCACATGGCGAGTACCTTCCACATTGACGGCGTGATATTCATCTTCGTCCGCACGTACCTCATGAATCGCGTGCGCCTTTCCAGCAAGATGCACAATCACTTCGCACCCTGAGGCCGCAGCTTTCATTGATAATCGATTACGTACATCACCTTCGACCACTTCCACTTCGGATGGAACCGAAATCTCTGGGTGGCGACGATGCACGCAGGCTCGAACCTGATACCCTTCTCGCGCCAACCGCAGGACAAGGTGCTCACCAATAAATCCCCCAGCCCCGGTGATCAGAACTCGCATATCGCAGAGATCAAGATGTCATCGGTTTGCCTGACACATGGCCCATCTTTTACGAACGGCAATCCCCTTAGAAATCATGAGCAACTATGGAGCAGCTCACGATACAAAGCCAATGTTTGCCCGGTCACTGCAGCCGCAGAAAACTCTTTCACCGCAATTTCCCTCCCACGACGGCCCAGCTCACACCTCAACTCTTCATTTTCCAACAACATCGCGACCGCATCGGCTAAAGCAACCGCATTCCTGGGTGGGACAAGGAGTCCATTCACACGATGGCGCACGACTTCGCGACAGCCTGGGACATCCGTGGCAATGATAGCCTTTCCACAGGCAGCAGCCTCAAGGAGACTTACCGGAAGCCCTTCGCGATAGGAAGGCAGCACGACAAGCGCGGCCTCCCCCAACACTGTTGGCATATCGTTTCTGTGTCCCCACCACTCGACCACTCCTTCTTCTTGCCATTGATGCAATTGCTTCGGCATGATGCTCGCCGGATTGTCTTGATCACACCGGCCGGCCAGAACGAAACGGGCGTTGAGCTTCCGTCGACTCAGTAGTCGAGCAGCTTCGACGAATTCCCCCACCCCCTTATCCCACAGCATCCGGCACGCCAAGAGGACAATCGGCTCTCGATCCCTATCGACCGTGGGCTTGAACCTGTCGGTATCAACTCCCATTCCTCGGATTACCCGCGTTTGACTCTTCTTCACAATGCGATCTCGCGTTAACTGGGCACAATCCTCCTCATTTTGAAACACTGCGATAGACGGAGCATGCATGAAGGCTGC
>JACMLT010000228.1 GCA_014379455.1 Nitrospiraceae bacterium | reverse complement strand
ATCGCTTCAGCCTGTTGTCTGAGGCGTTCGGTCGTCCACACACCCAGCGCCGACATGACGATGATGATCATACTGACCATGCCAAATGCCGTCAGCAGCTTCCACTTCGTGTTTAAGTCGTCAAACCATTGCGCAAGATTGAACCCAAACATAAGACTCTCCTTCTTCTAGCCGGCAATTGATGCAAGCCCATCGTACATCGAGATGAAGACCAATGGTCAGCCTGCGCTCTCAAAATGAGACAGCACAGCTGAGGTTTCCAGAACCCCTCGCAACCGGTCCTCGAGTTTGACCACCGTCGACACAAACGGAAACGTCTTCTCCCCCATACCAGTCGGAACCGGCAGGAATTGGCTCTTGGAGAAGGTGCGAATTTGCGGCACCGTATCCACCAAGACGGCGATCTGCCAATTCCCGTGCTTCACCACCACGGCGTACGGCAACATCTCGTCTGCGTTAAGGGCAAACATCGGCCGAAGATCGATCAATGGAATCACGGTCCCTCGTAAGTTCGTCACCCCCACCAAACCGGACGGCATCCCTGGAACCGGAGTGATGGACTCTACGACAAACACCTCCCGTATATTTTTCAGATCGATTGTGAAGATCTCCCCTGCCAGGGAGATAATCGCCGCCCGCACGGTCGAGACCCCATCGGCCTGAGCACGACTGGGTCCTGGGGAAGAAGTTCCCTGTGCGGTCAGCGCCCGATCTTCAGCTATTGAATGCCGTGCGGACGCCATCGACGCTAGCCCATCACCTTCTTCACGGCAGCCAACAGATCTTCCCCCTTAAATGGTTTGACAATGTAGCCGTTGGCCCCTTGCTGCTGTCCCCAGAACTTGTCGCTCTCGTTGCCTTTTGACGTGCAGAGAATGATGGGGATACCCTTACACCGGTCATCGCTCTTCAAATCACGACAAGCCTGAAACCCATTCCGCCCCGGCATCACCACGTCCATGACGATGAGATCCGGCTTCTCGCTGGCGACCTTGTCTTCGAGCTTGTCAGAATTAGGGTAGGACACCACGGTATGATTGGCCGCCTTAAGGCATCCTTCAATCAATTGCAATTCGGCGTACGAATCATCAACGACGATAATCTTGCTCATGTTTCGCGCTCCTTTGGATATAGATCGTGATTCTGCGCTCTCTCACTTTCTGACTGCTTCGCCTTCTGGCGCTATTTCAACGGCAGCACGATACTGATCGCCCCCGCTAAATCCCCTTCCTTCCATCCATCCTTTTTCATGCCGCCCACCGTGAGCTTGCCTCTCGGTACACCATGACATGTCAGACACGTTTGGCTGACATATTCCGGGCCCATCATCCGGAGAACCGGTCGCCCGTCTACCATCGAACTTCGCACATAGGGCTTTCCCTTGGGGTGGCGTGAGTCGCCGAACATCCGTAACACCTCCGCCTCGAAATCGTCGGGTTTATTATTGGCACTCCGATAATCAATCGATGTCAGTTTCACATGGACACCGAATTTTTTATGGAACTGGTCTCCCACTCTCTGGGCAAACACGGCAGGGATGAATCCTTTGAAAGAAATCCCTGCCCTGTTAATGACCGGTTGGGCTTCGTCCACCACTTCTTTTTCCGATTGAACTAACGCAAGGTAAAGATTTGCCTGCGGCACAACGTTGGGAATCCGGAGATCAAGCTTTGTGTACTTCCTAAACCGCTCTAGAACCTGGCCGGCCATGTAGTCTCCGGTAAATCCCTTGTCAGCCTTCGACGCATCATTGATATTGTCCATCTGCTCAGAGACGATCACACGGCCAATCTTGATCAGCTCGATCAAGTGCTCTGCGATTTCCACTTCATTTTCTGCTTTTACCGGCACACTCCACACCAAGGACATCGTAACCATCCCCATTGCCAACACCAGAGCACCTCGACTGCGCATTCCTATTTCTCCTTGGATCACGTCACAATGTGGTCGCAGCAATGGGGGGATATTCTCGTCGCTCGATCTTGATTGTAGCCGATCATTCCCCGTTGGCAAGTGAATCACTTATTTCAATACCGCTTAAACCAGGCGTTCACTCACGTTCGGCAGATACGACATCATGTTGGACTGGTGCATGATCGGAATGTGCAGGAGGAACTTCTTTCTACAGCGTGCGCCGGTCGCTAGAACACCCACGACAGTTTGCCGCACACCATGGAGCAGATCGAGACGGAGATCCGTACGCAGAATCCGCTAAGACTGACGAAGCATTTTGAGACAATGTGGCGGCTCCCGACTCTATTCCTCCTGACGAAATCTCTCTTTGTTCTTGCCAACACAACATTGTCTGCTACTGTTTCAAGACCGTTACTGCGTGGTGCTGGACTCAGTCCATCTCTTAGGCTTATCAAATGTGTGCACAACCATCAGAGTATGAGGAGTGTTCAGTATGGCTATGCGTCTCTCCAATATTGTCATCGCACTGAGTATCTCTGCGGGGCAATCCTGACGTTTCTCCTATTGCCTGAACAGGCGCAAGCGATTCCGTCCTTTGCTCGCATATACGACATGCTGTACCGCCTGCCATACAGCGCCACCGATCCTGAATCAGTTCGGTCAGCGGTTCCTCGATAACGGATATCACCTGCCTGGAACAGAAGACGGCGGTATCGTCGGCAAGAAAAAGCTAGGTGAGGTGACGCTTGATGACGTGACAAACTATTTGGGGGGCCGAATAGCCGGCAACACGACCCGAAGTTGGAGTTTCAAAAAGCAGAACCCTCCAGGCGCCGATGCCGGAGTTATCGAAAATAAAACCGAGTTTATATTCCCTGAAAATTTCGTGCTCTTCGCCGCCGGCACAGTGTCCAAGAATGTCGGATTTATGGTGGAGTTGGACATGATATTGAAGGGGGTGGTGCCGCCGTGGAGCGGGGCTTCGTGACCTTTAACAACATCGGATATCATAATCTCGCCCATCTTCGAATCGGATAGTTCGATCCCAACACATTCTCTTCCTATGCCACAGAGCGCCAACAGTTAAGCGACGTTGGCGAAAGCACCTCGAGCTCCTGTACCGCCTTTAGTGCCTGCACGCTCAATCGCGCCGCTCTTGTACCTAACGCGTTTGAGACTAAGTTCTACGGTCTCTATGACCGATCGGGGAACTATCTGTCTCCCTATACCGTGTCGTTATTCAATTCAAGTCCGGAGGTCTGCGCCGATATCCATGGGCGACTGTTCGGGGATTGGTCCCTCTATCAGGTGGGTATTCTGAATGGCGCCAATGAGGTGGTTTCAAGTTCCAAGTGCAACGGGTGGATGAGGGCGCAGTTGCGCATAGACTTCCAGGGGCGTAGCGATGACCGATGGCATTCAACTCGTACTGGATGCAGCCCGACAGGTCCGTGCCTTGGGCAAGTACTGGCGCAACAAGCCATTGGTGTTCTGATTGGTGCCGCGTTGCCAGGGACTGTACGGATCGGCAAAGAAGATCTGGATCGCGAGCCACTGGGTCAACTGCTCGTGCTCGGTCATCTCTTTGCCCCGATCATAGGTCAGGGTTTTCCGCAGCGGAGCAGGGACATGCCGAAGTTTCTTCGTGAATCCCTCGCGGGCACTCCTCGCATCCGTCCCGTCCATCCTGGCCAGGATGACCAGGCGGGTCGTCCGCTCCACCAGGGTCCCGACAGCCGACCTATTGTGCGCCCCTTTGATGAGGTCGCCTTCCCAGTGGCCGGGCACCGTGCGGGTAGCCATCTCGACGGGACGCTCGGCAATCGGCGTGATGTGGGAGATCTGGCCGCGGCGGTCTATGCCTCGTGCCCGCGGCCGGCGTGCCTCGCGCGCCTGACGCAATGCCGCCAACAGCTCGCTCCGCAGGGCTCCGCGTGGCAGCACATACAACGCCATATAGATGGTCTCGGCCGACAGCTGTTTCCCCATGTCGTCAAGATACTCGCGTCGGAGGTGCCCGGCAATCTGTTCAGGCGAGCAGCCCTCAGCCAGCTAAGTTCGCACCTGCTGCCACAGCCAGGGATCCAGGAGTTTGCGTGATCGCCGTGGCTGACAGGCTCGAGCGGCTGCCCGTGTCTGTGCTGTGCAGGCGCGGTAGGGGTGGCCTCGCGTGGTGTTGCGACCAGCTCGCGGCGCACGGTGCTGGAGGCTCGCCCTAGTACCTTCGCCATCATCCGCAACGATTGGCCGTGGGTGAGGCCCAGACTCAAGGTCTCACGGTCGGTGTCACTCAAGTGCGTGTAGCAGTGTTTTGACATGGCAACACAGTAGCCCATCAGGGCTGGCAGTGTTGCACTTGGAGTGAGAACTCAAGGTTTCCGCTACTACCATCCAGGAGAAGCGTGCATCGCATCGGACTCCATAACTGATCGCACTTACTGAGCAATATCGGGTCATTATTCGTCTGCTATACTGTTCTGTAGCATCGCCCAGGGATTTGCCTCACCGCTCATTCTAATTCATGGAGGGGACTATGAAGACTCACAGGCTCAATTTCATCGCAGCCGTTGGGCTCGTGCTCGGAGTAGCCAGTCCTGGATTTTCAGAAGATGGCGTCATCCTGCTCGCCCAGGTCAGCAGCAATATCCAACAGACCATGACCAGGGACCAGGCAATCGTTAAGGCCACCACGGTCAAGCCGGGGAACGTGGTCAAAGCTACTCTGGAGAAGCGAGACAACAAAGTCGTATGGGAAGTGAAGGTCCAGGATGCCAGCAATAATATCTCCGCCGTTCGGATTGATCCAAAATCTCGAGAAATCATCAATACCATCGATTCCGTAGGCGGGAAGTAAGACGACGCGGTCATGTTGATTGATCTGGTCGGGGGGAGCGAGGCAGTGTCGGCATGGCTCCCCTCGCACGTGTACAATTAGCCCGTGTGAGAGCCAGCCCGTCGACAGATCATTCCGACAAACCAATCCTCTCTTCATCTACCTCTCAACACAGCATAGATCGCCTCCATATTCATATACTGCTGGACATGGTCGGCCCAGCGATCCAACTCAGCGCGCAATTGTGTCGTGACGAGTTCAGATATTGAGAGTGCCATCGGTGGGAGTCCTTTCCTGCCACGTGCGCGGTTCAACCAACCCCTGCGGAACCTCGCCTGATCAAATAATCCATGAATGCTGGTACCCCAGACACGACCGCTTTTATTTGCCGCGCCTTCATCGCCCCTCGCGGAGCCTCCTAGAATTTCAGATGCTTCAATCTGAAAACACGGGCGGACGTCCCCCCGACTGGTACGCCCCATGCGAATCTCATAACCACAGATTGACGCAGACTGTTCCAGGTCATGAAGCAGGGAAGTGGCACGGACCTGCCGGCAGATCTTCGGTACATCAAGCTCTGTCCTCACATCGAGCAACCCCAATCCCATTGATGTCCCTCCCTGCTCCAAGCCCCTGGGATCGGCAATCTCTCGCCCAAGCATCTGGTACCCCCCGCAGATTCCAACCAGCTCCCCCCCCCTTTGCACATGCGATTCCACCGCGGCGGGGAATCCAGCGGCCACAAGGTAGTCGAGGTCTTCGAGGGTATTCTTGCTCCCGGGAAGAATGACCACGTCGGCCCCTAGGAGCTCATCCGGCGAAGCGACAAACCGAAGCGCCACATCCTTCTCAGCTGCCAGCACATTGAAGTCTGTGAAGTTGCTCATGCGAGGCAACAACACCACGGCCACGTTTGTGAGATCCGGCTTAAACTGAATCGATCGTGCGCGATCGAGATCGAGGCTGTCTTCTTGGTCCAGCCTGAGCCCACGGAGAAATGGAACGACTCCCAGGACCGGAATACCTGTGCGCGCCTCAAGGAAGCGGACGCCATCCTCAAATAGGCGACGATCTCCACGAAACTTATTCACGATGACCCCACGTACACGTCGGCGCTCATGCGGGGCCAGTAGGTCGAGCGTCCCAATAATCTGCGCGAAGACTCCACCCCGATCGATATCCGCCACCAGCACCACTGACGCATCGGCCAATTCGACAACTGGCCAGTTTACGATATCTCGATCACGAAGATTCATCTCCGCAGCGCTCCCCGCTCCTTCGATCACGATATACTCGTACTCGCCGGCTAGTCGTGCATAACATTCTCGAACAATGTCAAAGAGTATCTTTTTCCGCTCAAAATATGCGATCGCATCCAATGCCTCGTAGACCTTTCCTCTCACAATCACCTGAGAGCGCGAATCCGTCTCAGGCTTCAATAGAACCGGGTTCATATCCACCGTCGGCTCGATCCCACAGGCCTGAGCTTGCAGCGCCTGTGCTCGGCCGATCTCACCGCCTTCGAGCGTCACGAAAGAATTTAGCGCCATGTTTTGCGCTTTGAATGGCGCAACCCGCACACCTTTTCGAGACAAAAGTCGGCAGATCCCGGCAACAATGAGGCTCTTCCCGACATCGGAGCCGGTCCCGAGAATGGCTAGGGCTGGGCTAGGCTGGCAAGATTCCGTCATGGCTTCTTTCTGCGTCTCTCTTGAGTGTGACGCGCATGCCACCGTACGTAGCGGGCAAGCCCCTCTGTCACAGACGTCCCAACCACTCGCCCGACAAGCTCACCGAGAACCGTGTGGGTTCCACTGTAGCGTTGAGGAGCGCCATCTCCACTCACCACCACCACGGCATCGGTGCCTGTTCCCGTCGCCCCAGAGCGGCCAGTCCAACTCTTCACATCGGCATCGAATAAGGCCGCTGTCTTAGCTTCGGTCGCCACTTGCACCATGCCAACCATGGCCGAAACAGACAGACGCACATTGGTCACGAGAATCAAATTGATCGTGCCGGGATATGTCCCGCGATCGTTCGACTGATTGAGTATCACCGGTTCCCCTGCTCGCACGGCATTCGACGTCCCGACCGTGACAAATCCTTCGACCCATATCTGGCCATGAGCCTCTCGTACTGTCACAACATCCTCCATCAAAACGGCCGTCATAAGGCCGACGAACTTTTCGCGAATGCCTAACGAGATAGCCAAACGACTTAGGGCTCTGGCTGGATCGGCATTTCGCGCGCCAGTGCCCCTGCCATGATCATCTTTCCCAATCGGCTTGGCTGCAACTTGATGGTTCAAGATATATCTGGCCCGTGTCACTCCGCCCGCTCTAGGGGCAGAGGAGAGCACCGACCTGACGCCTCCCAGATCGACGATAAGCGTCTGTCGCTTGATTTGAAATGCAGTCTGCATCGCGCGCCGGTTCAGTTCTCTCACAACTCTCATTTCTTCAAGCAAACGCCAAGGGCTGTCATTAATCGGCGATTCTCTTTCACGGTCCTGACCGCAACCCGAATCATGCGCGCACTTAGACCTGGCAGTGTTGAACAGTCCCGGACAAGCAGGCCCTCGGCAGCCAGCCGATCAGCCACCAGGCCGGCGGAACTCCAATCAGGAAGCTCGATCAACACAAAGTTCGCCACCGACGAATAGACACGTCCACCCGGCAACGAGCGCAACCCTTTTATGAATCGCGACCGTTCCTTCTCCATGAATGCACGGCTTTTTATCGCGTACGCGTGGTCGCTCAATATGGCGCAGGAAACCTCTTGGGCCAACGAGTTAACCGACCAAGGCGGCTGACGCTCTTTCAGCTGATCCACGACCTTGCTTGCGCCAAGCACATAGCCGATCCGCAACCCTGGCATGGCATAGAACTTCGTCAGACTGCGCAGCACGACCATGCGGGGGTACGCTCTCAACATCGAAACGACAGACTGTTTCTGACAATAGTCGATAAAGGCCTCATCGACAATCAACCAGCCCTGTCGTCGTTCCATCGCGTCAGCCAACTTGCACATCACCGACTTGTTGAGCACCTGCCCGGTCGGATTGTTGGGATTGCACAAAAAGACGGCATCGATTCTCGTTCGCGTGGCCGAAAGCTCCCGAAGGATCTCTTTCACCGGTGGTCGGAAATGGTCCTCTCGTCTCGCGTGGACGTATTGAACCCTGCCCCCTGCGTCCATCAGCGCGCGGGCATACTCTTCAAACGTGGGTCCGATAATGAGCGAGGACTTAATAGCGAGCGCGCGCGGCACGAGATAAATCAATTCTGTCGAACCGTTGCCGACAAGGATCATGTCTGGATCGACGCCGCACTGCTGTGCCAAAGCCTGCCGGAGCTGCCGACAATCGGGATCCGGATAGTGCACGATCTGTTTGAACGCCGCGCGAATCGCGCGACGTACCACAGCGGGAGGACCCAGCGGGTTGATGTTGGCGCTAAAATCCACGATCTGGTCGACGGGAATTTGTCGCTCGTGAGCGACCTTGTAGACATTCCCGCCATGAGTGGGTTGCGTCATCCCTTCACCAGTAAAAGCCACCCCATGCCCAACAGAACTCCTGTGAGACTGGTCCAAAGCATAAGCCTGAGCGCCATGCCGATGTGAGCCCTCGTCAGGGGCTGAACAGGATCGCCAAGACAAGGGCGTTCCACAAGCACACCGTCATAGCGATTCGCCCCACCCAATTGCACGCCGAGTGCGCCGGCCATCGCGGCTTCTGGATGGCCGCTGTTCGGACTTGGGTGTCGAGCTCCGTCGCGAAGCACAATCTGCCAGGCTCGTTGCATGGCAGGCCATGATCGGGACACGATCCCCGCCGAGAGAACCAGTAAGAGAGCCGTGATGCGGGCCGGGATAAAATTTGCCACATCATCCAATCGCGCCGACGCCCAGCCAAGCCATCGGTATCGGTCGTCTAAATGGCCAATCATCGAGTCCAACGTGCTGACCGCCTTATACGCAAGCGCTAAAGGGGCTCCTCCGAGGGCTAAATAGAACAGTGGTGCAATGATGCCGTCAGCCGTGCTTTCTGCAATCGTTTCTACCGTGGCACGGACGATATCGGACTCATCCATCTCACCCGTATCGCGTCCGACAATCTTGGCGACGGCTGATCGAGCCTCCGCTAGGGAGACTGATTGGAGAGCCCGTTGCACAGAGACGACGTGGTCGAAGAGATCGCGTACCGCCAGCGTGGTCCACGCCATCACCACAGCGACCGCGCTCCCCACTAGGGAATCGATCGAGTTGCCCAACCACATGAGCAGCGCCCCAACCGCATAGGCTCCGGCCGGTAAGGCGACCGCCGCCAGCACGCCTGCCATCCGTTGTTTGGCGGGAGACAGGAACAGTCGATGGACAAGCCGATCGTACCAGTCGACGAGGAACCCCATCCAACGCACCGGGTGTGGAAACCAGCGAGGGTCTCCGATTGCCGCGTCTAGGACGCAGGCCATCGCCAATTCGCCTCCGGTCATCGGAAGAGCACCGCAGGAACGATCACGATAAAGAGTATCTCAGCCACTTCGTTCGTCGCCCCCAGCAAATCCCCCGTCACACCCCCGAACATACGATGAAACCAGACTGTCGAAAGACGAACGAGGGCCGCTCCGATGAAAAGACTACACAAGGCTGCCCATGGCCCCAACAACAACATCAACACAACCCCTGCCGTGACGGTCGCGATACATAGGTGTCGCCAAGACACATGCGCGAGAAACGGTTGGGCTAGCCCTCCTTCGGCCCGCGCATAGGTCACATGAAACGCCCCCACCACCATGGCCCAGCGACCGACCACCGGCATGCCGATCAGAAACGCGATATGTTCGCCCACCGGCAACGCAGTGAGCCCGGCGAATCGCAGCCCGAGCGCGAGAAACAATCCCGTTGCGCCGATCGCACCGATGTGTGAGTCCCGCATGATCGCCAAGCGCGCCTGAGGGGTTCGCCCACCTGCCAAGCCGTCCACCATATCGGCAAGCCCGTCCTGGTGCAGCCCGCGCGTGACGCCGATAAGGACAAGCATCACAAACATACTCGTGACGGAAGAAGAGAAGACCTGCGCCAGGAGCCTATCCACTGCGACCAGCAACAGGCCAAGGAGACAGCCGACGAAAGGGTACCAACTCATGGAGGCAGCCAACTCATCCGGTTTGGCATCATGTGTCGAACGGCTGAGTGGAATGGCCGTGAGAAACTGCCACGCGAACAGAAATGTTCGCAGCAACGTGGTCATGTGCGACGCTCTGACACGCCTGCTTCGTCGAACGTGGCCATTTCCGTCAGAATTTTGATCGCGGCACAAACCAAACTCATACCGAGACAGGCGCCGGTGCCTTCCCCCAGACGAAGATCGAGATCGAGCAGCGGTTTCAGCCCCAGATGATCCAAGATCGCCCGATGACCTCGTTCGACTGACTGATGGGAGGCAATGAGATAGCCCTTACAACGAGGTTGTAGCCCCACGGCGATCAAGGCTGCCGCGCCAGCGATGAATCCATCCAACACCACCGGAATGCGAGCCGCCGCTGCGCCAAGCATCAAACCTGCTAATCCACCAATTTCCAACCCGCCCACTTTGGCGAGCACCTCCATCGCATGCGTCGAATCGAGCCGATGGAGAGCCAGCGCGCGCTGAATCACATCGATCTTGTGTGCGTGACCGGCATCGTCGATCCCGGTTCCTCGTCCTGTGACCTCAGCAACCGATCGGCCCGTCATCACAGCGGCTATTGCCGAACTGGCAGTGGTATTGCCGATCCCCATCTCGCCGGTTCCAATCAAACCGATGCCCTCCTGGGCCGCTTCGTTCGCCAACTCGATCCCAACGTGCAGCGCCTGCTCCGCCTGCGCGAGACTCATCGCGGATTCCACCATCAGATTCTTCGTGCCTGGCATGACCTTCCTCTGTATGAGCCCTGGCGCCGATTCAAAATCAAATGCCACACCGATGTCCACAACGCGAACCTCGATACCCACATGGCGCGCAAGCACATTCACACCTGCGCCACCACGAAGAAAGTTCAAGACCATCTGAGGCGTCACCGCAGAGGGATAGGCGCTCACCCCTTCCACTGTCACTCCGTGATCGGCGGCAAACGTATACACCGCGCCACGCGGGACTTTCGGATTCATTTCACCTGTGATCATGACGTAACGGGCAGCCAACTCCTCGAGACGGCCCAAGCTGCCGATCGGTTTCGTCAATCGATCCAGTCGCGCTTGCGCCTGTGCCAGCAGGCGAAGCTCGGTCGGCTGAATCCGGTCGATGGTTTCGTGCGACAGCATCCTGGAACTCCCTCTATTTCAATCGTAATGGTATTCCACTGATCGTCAGATAGACTTCATCGGCTTCTGCTGCCACCTGTTGATTGACCCGCCCAGCTAGATCACGAAACGCTCGGACAGGTTTCGTCGCAGGCACCAGCCCCAGACCCAATTCGTTGCTGACGATCACAACACGGGCTATCGTCTCCCGAATCGCATGAAGAAGATCTTCCGTGGCTTCAGATACGGCGAGGCCATCTAAACGACGGCCTCGCAAATTACTCAACCATAGCGTGAGACAGTCGAGCACAACTACTTTATATACATGCTTATTTTCACTAAACCACTTGGCAAGATCTGCGGGAACTTCAGCCGTCTCCCAGTCAGATGAACGAGTCGCCCTATGCCGCTCGATCCTCGCCTTCATCTCCCGATCTAAGGCTTGGCCTGTGGCTACAAAGGCCCTCGGCCCTCCAGGACCTGCCAGATCAAGTGCCGCCTGGCTCTTCCCGGATGCTGCGCCGCCAAGTATGAATATCAGTTTCGATTGCCCCTTACCCACGCGCTTCATACGATCAACCTGCCACCTTCTTCACGTCACGCTGCCAGAGAAACTCCGGCTCTCCCTGAGTGTGGGCGGCCCAACGCGCCAACACGAAGAGCGTGTCGCTCAGACGATTCACAAATTTGATGTTCACCTTATCGACCGGCTCTTCCCGCGAGAGATGCACGCATATCCGTTCAGCACGACGGCATACGGTCCTTGCTTGATGTAAAAACCCCGACACTTTCCCTCCACCAGGCAAAATGAATTCTTTGAGCGGAGCCAAATCTTTTTGACAACGATCGATGATCTTCTCCAGCTTCGTCGCATCGTTCCCCGTCACCTGCGGCATGTTCTTAAACTCTTGGCCCGGAACCGTCGCAAGAATCCCACCGAGATCGAACAGCTTATTCTGAATCCACCGGAGATCCTCTTCGAGTTGCGCTGCCTGCGCATGGCTCACGACCATCTCGGCATTCATCACCCGCACGACCCCGACCACCGCATTCAGTTCATCGAGGGTGCCGTAGGCCTCCACTCGAAGACTGTCCTTCCACACCTGCTGCCCTCCGGCCAGCCTTGTTTTTCCCGCGTCTCCTGTTCTTGTGTACACCTTCGTGATGCGCATCGCCGTTCCTCCTGTTGCCCTGTCCCTTCTTTCCCCACGACTCATAGTGAATGAGTTCCTCAATCGGAATCCTGGCTCGCCACCCTGCCGTCTCCAGATCAGGCTGCGCCGCAAAGCTTGAGACGTAGCCGAGACAGAGATAGGCCAAGACTTTAACCGGTCTCGGAATTCCAAGCACCTGTTTTAAGGCTCCATGATCCACAATGCTAACCCATCCAACTCCGATGCCTTCCGCTCGCGCGGCCAACCAGAGGTTTTGAATGGCGCAACAGGTGCTGTACAGGTCTGTCTCTCGCACCGTGGAACGGCCCAAGACATGTCGGCCTCCACGCTGACGGGTGCAGGTGACACAGAGATTGATCGGCGCTTCCTCGATCCCTTCGAGCTTCAAGCTCCGATACAGCGTCGAGCGGATACCGTCATACCGCTTCGCCGCTTCCGTGTTCGCCTGCGTAAAGAGCTGTTTGACTGCGCGCTTGGTCGCGCGTTGACGGATGACGACAAAGTCCCATGGCTGCATAAACCCGACCGACCCGGCATGATGCGCAGCGGTCAAAATCCTCGCAAGGACCTCATCGGCAATCGGCTTTCGCACAAAGTTTCGTCGGACATCCCGCCGCTCGAAAATCACGCGGTAGACCGCCTCCCGCTCATCGTCGGAAAACTTTCCGCTGCAGGCACTTTTCACATCCTGACGCACCGTCATGATGACTCCGTAGACTCGGCCTGCGTTGGACGCGAAACAAGTCCCACATCGCCCGCTCCGACCTTTTTCAGGCATATCGGACATAAACAATCTTGAAACCGCGAGGCGATCCAATCCATCTGCGGCTCGGTAATTCCGACCTTCCCGCACCAACATTGGTACCCGCCGCATTCGAACGCACCCCCGCAGGCCTCACAGATTTTCGTGACCGGTCCTCTCAAAACTCCACCCCCGGTTGCGCTTTGATGCCTTTTCGAAAGGGATGTTTGACCTGTTTCATCTCCGTCACCAGATCGGCGGCTTCGATCAACGCCTCCTTGGCCCCGCGCCCGGTAATCACGACATGCTGCATAGGGGGCCGGCCCCGCAGAACCGGCAACACATCTTCAAGTCGAACATAGTCGTGCTGAAGAGCGATATTAAATTCATCGAGAATGACCATCGCATAGGAGGGATCGTGTAAAAACCCACAGACCGCATCCCAAGCCTGTTGAGCGAACTTCGTATCCCGCTCACGATTTTGGGTTTCCCACGTATATCCTTCGCCCATACGGAGAAAGGTGACGCGGTCGCCGAAAGATTTGAGTGCCCGTTCCTCCGCCGTATCGATCGCGCCTTTGATGAACTGCACCACCGCCACCTTCATGCCATGACCGAGACATCGCAAGGCCATACCGAGCGCTGCCGTGGTCTTACCCTTGCCTGCGCCCGTATAGACGATCAACAGCCCTTTCTCTTCTTGTGCCGCTTCAATACGCCGATCCACGGAAGCCTTGAGCCGTTCCATCTTCGCTTTGTATTCGTCTTGCTCCGTCATCTCACACCTCCCAAGCTTGCAGCCGATGGGCGCGTGGTCATGCGAGCAGATGCGATCAATGATGCTGCGATCTTCGACTGACTGGCAAAGTGCAGATGCGAGTAGAGCCCCACGGTGTTACCGGCGACGAGACCATCCTGCCCTTTGAGTTTGCCTTGTGCATCGCTCAGCGTACAGGCGTACTGCAACTGCCCCTTCGGCTCGACCAGAGAGTAATGAAACTCATGTCCTCGTGCTGTGATACCGACCTCGCCAAGCACACAAGGCTGTGAGATCTGGAGTTCACGATACCCCAACGTCATGCGCGCCTTGGACATTACAGCTTTTGCCTCAAACAGGCCCACCATTTCATAAGACTTCCCTTCAAGATCACGAATCGCCTGCGTGAGGTACATCATGCCACCACACTCAGCATAGATCGTCCCGCCTCGTTCAGAAAATTTCCTGATTGCCGTTCGCATGGCGACATTCCCAGCCAATCGCTTCCCATGAAGTTCCGGATAGCCTCCGCCTAAATACAGCATGTCCGCATCCGGCAATACCCGATCGTTCAACGGCGAAAATTTCACCAATTCCGCCCCCTCTCTTTCCAGCAACTCAAGATTCTCAGGATAGTAAAAGCAAAACGCCTGATCCTGCGCCACGCCGATACGAACCCGACGACCATTCGATCCGGTTATACTGTGCGACGCCATCGGCAACTCTCTGCACGAGCGGGCCAACGCCTCAACTCGATCCAGATCGACCGTCTCGGCCGCTGCCTTGGCAAGCCGACCATAGAGTTCACCTGTCCCCTGTTCCATCGCCGTCACAAGCCCTAGATGGCGATCGGAGATTGTCATCGCCTGATCCGGTCGCATATAGCCAACCACCTCCACCTTCGTCTCTTGTTCCACTGCGTGTTTGAGCAGCATGTAATGCCCTTCGCTGCTCACACGATT
>JACMLT010000227.1 GCA_014379455.1 Nitrospiraceae bacterium | reverse complement strand
TGTCCGGATAGTTTCTGGAATCCTGAAGACGATGAGCGCACGTCCTGTGCGCCGATATAATTTGCGTATAAATTCAAGCTGGTACACCAAAACCCCTCACAACATTCGATCCTACTCGTTCTTCTCGAGAGTCGGTCTATACAACGGTGGCTTAACCGTGCGCAGCTCCCTCCTGAATATCGGTATCTGCTTAGGTCTCCTCTCGTTTCCTTGTAGCGTTGCGTGAAGGGGCGCGAAACCCGCTGGTGAATATTCCTCTTAATGTGAGCAGTTTTGAACAGTCTGATATCGGACTATGTGGCACTCTGTGGGACAGTACTGACTCAAGAGCGGATGTTCCAGAGGACCGGCCCTAGGGCTAGCCTTCTCCTACCGATAAAACTGTAGGCCTAATAATGGCGAAGTACACATCTGAATCCACGGTCGCCCACCAAAAGCAGAACATGGAAAATCCAGACGCCGACCACACGCCTGCCACGATGCCAAGCACGGCCATTCCACCGGGACGCAGGTCTGAAGCGCGCAAGGACGATCGGCGCCCGTGTTCGTATGAAACTCGCGAGACCATAGAGCATGAATCCGTCGTCGTCGGGCACGGAGAGGCCTTCGCACTCAATCGGAGCAGGGGAGGAATACTTCTCCTCATGGCCACGGCCCCTCACGCGAAGCAGTTACTCGAAGTGCACAGCCTCGAATCTCGATGGAGTAGGACCGTAAGCATCTTTGAGCCCCACTGGGTTAGACCCGCACAGGTGGACTCACCGGAACGTCGATTTCTCGTTGGATGCGGACGGATTGTCGGGCCCTGCCACTATATGTCGTTCTAGCCCGCATGATTCATGAACGTATCTACTGCAATCGTCGATGTGTAGATGAAAGGTGCCGGCACAGGGGCTAGAGGTCATACGGTTATTCGGGAAACTGTTATGAACAATGCGGGTTAGGCCCTGCGGGGTGAGAAAGGCTTCCACTATGGCTCGGCACCACATTCTTGAAGTCGTGAGACTTATTCCTGATTGTAGACTGGATGACTTGGCGTCGAACTGCCAGGATTTTTCCTTGCAAGCGGTGCTCTCAGAGGTAAGCCGCTTGAGTCGGGAGGGCCAACTGCAATTGACCATTGTCAGCACGGGATCCTTCACTATGCAGTTGCTGAATGAGAAATGCCGATCAAGACTTGTGACGGATTCTTTGAACGAGGGAGAACACCGTGAAAAAGGCCAACACTAAATTTCAGGCGGGGTTCTACGACCGGAACCGACTCGTTGCGCAAATGATCCGTAACAGGTAAGCCGTGAAGGCCAAAGTGTAGGTTCCCATCCTTTCTCAACAGCGTCGTCGGAAAATGGGGTGACGCCGGCCTGAAAATACTTTTAAGTCGTGGGCTGTTTTGACCAGTTTGTCATGGGGCTGAGCGTCAAAATGTAGTGCAGCGTCGACTCATTTCTCCTCCGATGAGGCTGCAAGCCAAATCATGGCGAAGCACAGTTCTGAATCAACCCTCCCCCAATCCTCGGTGTTCCCACAGCAAAAACAGAAGGTAGAAAATGCAGACGCCGACTACACGTCAGCCGCGGTGCTAGGTGCGGCCATCGATCACAGGCGTCGGTGTGAGGCGCGCACGGACTATCGACGCCTGTGTTCGTATGAGGTGCTCGAGGCCATCGAGGAAGAATCCGTCATCATCGAGCAAGGAGAGACCGTCGCCCTCAACCGGAGCGCAGAAGGAATTCTCCTCTTCATGCGCCAAGCCCCTCACTCGAAGCAACTGATCGAAGTGCATACCTCACGCTCCGGATGGGGGAAGACCATAAATGTCTTCGATGTCCGGTGGATTAGGCCTGTTCAGGTGGAGTCGTTCGGAAATCTATACCTGGTTGGCTGTCGACGGATTTTTGGCCCCTGTCACTATCTGTCGTCTTAGCAGGCTACATGATTCATGAATGTGTCTGCTGCAATCGTCAATGTTCGTGCGAGCGATACGAGGCCGGGGGTAGCAAGCTCTTCGACTAGGCCCTGCGCGGCAAGAAAGGCTCTACTATGGCTCGTCACTTGGTTGTTTCAGACCGCATTCTTCAAGTCATGCGTGGCACTCCTGATTGCAAACTTGATGACTTGGTGTTGAGTTGCTGGGAATTTCCCTTGCAAGCGGTGCTCTTGGAGGTAAGCCGCTTGAGCCGGGAGGATCAACTGCAGCTGACCCTTGTCAGTACGGGGATCATTCACCGTGCAGCTGCGGAGCGCAAGTTCAAGGTCAAATCTTATGAGGAGTCCTTTGAACAGGGGAGAAAGCTATGAAAAGGACAGCGCGCGCTCTCAAAAGAGGCTCAACGATCGGAAATCGGACACGGCGCGCAAATGGGGCAGTGCCGGCGCGCTTCAATCCCGTTCTGTTTATTTGACATGCAATGAAGACGAGCTGGAGTCTCTGATGTCGGAGGGCGAGTCAACGTAACTCTGTGTGAGAAATCAGCAACAGGAACCTTCCAGGTCTCTTCGCGCCGCAGCCATATGGCTGCGGCATCGTTCAAGGTATTGGGATGCTGACCTGTGGATGAGCCGATTGCTTGCCCGCATGATTCATGAGCACTCCTGCTGCAATCGCGCATTCGCTGCTGCGACGAGCCTTTGGCGGGCAGGTTGTCGTTCGACGAACCGTCATAAATCATGCGGGCTAGGGCCACGACCGTTATAGGCAGTGCATCCGGCCTCGCAGATTGTCCTGATCGGCCAAGCGCCAGGGCGCGCCGTCCACGAGTCATGGGTGCCGTGGAATGACTGTAGCGGCGACCGCTTGTGCGCCTGACTTGGGATCTTCCGTGAGAGATTTTATGATCGCACCGCTGTCTCAATTATCCCGATGGACTTCTGTTTTCCCGGCACTGGGTGTCAGTGCAACATCGCTCCCCCTGCCGAGTGTGCCCCTCAATGGCATGGGAAACTGTTTCCGTTCTTGCGATCGTTGAAGCTCACTGTCTATCTTGGGCACTATGCGTTCGAGGCGTATAAGGATCTCTTGCCGGGCGCATCGCCCTCCCTCATCCTTCCCCCAGAGATGCGATCTGGCTTAAGAAACACCCGTGGTTTGAATCGTGAGTGTTTCCCGCGCTTAAGATGAGGGTTGCGGCGGCACTGAGCGGACGGCCAAACACGTGTCATTCGAATTCATCCCATCCGCTTAAGCGGCTTCCGAACACGAGTGTGCGGGTGCTGGTGGTGACGATGATGAGGCCGTTCTCGTTGTCCAATCGTGTGATGTCTTCGTGGATGCCGAGTGCCTTTGTGGAGAAGTCGCCGAGCAGAGAGGCAAAGCCCACGAGCCGTTCGTTCGTGACGAATACCACTCCATAATCAGTCGTCTGGGTGCGCTTGACCGCTTCTCGTACCCCGAGGGGTTCATCGAGCCAGACTCCGTTCGCTCCACGAAATCCGTACAAATGTTTGTTCGTTCTCACCACGCTGAATGTGGGCAGCACCCGCCGTTCGAGGACCTTTTCATTGAGATCGCGATCAGTCTCGCTCCAGGCGAGGGTACGGCTAGAAAAACCCAGCAGCCGGCGCGAGGTGACGACAACGGCGTTGATTCCATTTGCATCTGAGCCGATCACGGTCTCGTGTGTGTTGAGAGGAATTGCTCGACGACCGCTCATCAGGCTAGTAGCGACGGCTTGGCGCGGTTCGATCAGGACGGTGACCTCGTTACCGTAGTCGACCGCATGTGTCACGCTTGGCCAGACGAGCCACGCAAGTGTCGCCAGCAACAGCTGGGGAGGGAGGAAAGTTCGGTGCTCTATGCAGGGCGCAGGCATGGTCTGGATAATTGTACCGCACGTCCGCGCGCGGCGGCGGTTTTTAATTGCCCGGGGTCAAGATTTTTTTATCCTCTTGGCTAACCTGCCTTTGCCGATGCCGCCTGCACCGACTGTCTATTCCGAAGCGTGAGTAGGATCGCAAGGGACACCGTCGCGCAGAAGCTCAAGTAGAAAGCGGGCGCCAAGACGTTGCCACTCCATTCGATGAGGAAGGTGGCAACCAGTGGGGCGGTGCCGCCAAACAGAGCTGCTCCGATGTTGTAGCCGACTGAAAGACCGGTATAGCGTTGCGAGGTGGGGAACAGTTCGGCAACAGTAGCAAAGAATGGTCCCATGTAGCAGGCGACCAACAGGGTGAGGAGCACTTGTGCCGCGATCATACGGGGCAAGCTATTGCTTGTGAGCCAAAGAAAGGACGGATACGCCAGGAGCGCGATTCCCGCGGCTCCAGTCATCAGCAGGGGAACCTGTCCGATCCGATCCGACCAGGCACCCATCAAAGGGATCAGCAGGGCCAGCAGCGCCATGCATCCCGTATTGAGCACGAGTACGGTTGCGAGGGGAACCTGTGTCACCGTCGTCAGATAGGTCGTGAGATACACGTAGAGGAGATAAAACGCCACGCCATGCAGCCACACGAGGCCGCCGACTTTGGCTACGGCAAGCCGTTGCGTCATGAACACGTCGCGGATGGGGGAAGAGGCGAGTCCTCCTGCCAGGCGAATGGTTTCGAAGGCGGGTGATTCTGGAACCCCGGTCCGCACGTACCATCCCACTACGGCAATGAGGCCGCCCATCATGAAGGGAATCCGCCAGCCCCACTGATGCAGTGTGTCGTCCCCAAGGTTTGAGGCAACCAGCGCCCCCACGCCGGATCCTAACAGTGCGCCGATCTGGGCACTGAAACCTGCCCAGCTCCCGACATAGCCGCGTTGCGAAGCGGACGCATGTTCGACAAGAAACGTGGCGGACCCGGTGAATTCTCCGCCGACCGACAAACCTTGGAGGAACCGGCAGAGAATCAGGGCGATGGGGGCGATCACTCCGATGGTCTCGTACGTCGGCAGCAGCCCCACTAGGCAAGTTGGAACAGCCATGAGGAGGATCGACCAGGCCAAGGCGTTGCGTCGTCCCAACGTATCGCCCCAATAGCCGAACAGCATGGCTCCAAGCGGTCGCGCGAGAAAGCCAACGGCAAAGACTCCAAAGGCAGAGATCAGCGACACCGAGGGAGAGTTGGACGGAAAGAACAAGGCGGCGAACACGGGCGCGAAGTAACCATAGAGTGCAAAGTCATACCACTCCAGCACGTTGCCGACTGCACCGGCCAGGAGTGTTCTCTTCGTCGCTGAAGTCGTGGACATGCCCATGCGGCGCGTAGCGTGCGATAAAGTTGATCGCCGATACAAGTTCTTTTTCTGTGCGCTCCATCCGGCAGCACGAGTTCCATGGTGCGGACGGGATTTTCGTGGATCGTTGGGGTCTGCGGATCTTTGTCGACGTGGTACTCGGGATCTTCCCCAAACAATTGGCCCAGGAAGTTGAGAATGGTATTGAAGCTCCGCAGCCGAAAATCTCCCTTGGGGGATATTTCCCTCAGAAATGCCCTTGGTGGACATACAGCCGAGACCTGGCATCTTCTTAAGGACTTCGATTCTGTCTCTCGCAAAATGAAAAGACGTCATTCTGGAACCATCTCGCGGCACTCAGCCGGGGTGGGGCGTCATATGAGTGATAGGTTCAATTCGCAGTGAGCAATATTGAACAGGCAGAAGAGAGGTTTTCACTTATGATGATGTTGCCTCGCAATAAGACCGGAGTTGCTGAGGGCGATATTCGCACCGAGGAGTTTATCGTTTACTGAGAAATTTGGCTGGCACACGCTTACTTTTCTCACTAAAGAGCAGCACACATACAGGAGTTCAACACGGGAAACGGAGGTGCGTATGTCTAAAGATCGTCTGACCCAGACAAAGCATTATCAGGAATGTATTG
>JACMLT010000226.1 GCA_014379455.1 Nitrospiraceae bacterium | reverse complement strand
TTTTGGTCATGGCCGGGGAGCCGATCGAAGAACCGATTGCGCGCTATGGCCCCTTCGTCATGAATACGAAAGCCGAACTGATGCAAGCGATGCAAGACTATCAGGCAGGCAAGATGGGTCATTTGAATTGAGATAGCCGCAGGAGGCGGAGGGGCACTACGATGCAGATCGACATTTACTCCGATATCGTTTGTCCCTGGTGCTTTGTCGGGAAGCGACGACTGGAACGAGCATTGAATGAGTTCAAGGATGTGATGACGGTAAAGGTGACATGGCGTCCATTTCAATTGAATCCAACGATGCCATCTGATGGAATGGATCGGACCGCGTATCTGAAAGCCAAGTTTGGGAGCTTGGAGGCTTTTGGCCGGATGGAAGAACAGCTCCTCGATGCCGGCGCTGATGAACAGATTCCTTTTGCCTTTGAGAAGATTCAGCGGACGCCAAACACCTTTGTAGCCCATCGGCTGGTCTGGTATGCCGAGCAACTGGGTCGCCAAGACTCCGCCGTAGAATCGCTGTTTCGGGGATATTTCACGGAAGGGGCAGATATCGGCTCAATGTCGGTCCTCGGTCAACTGGGGGGTCGCGCCGGCCTCGATGTTGCGGCCGTCGAATCATTTCTCCACAGTGAGGATGGGACCGCGGAGGTCAAGGCCGAAGAAGCGGTCGGTCGGCGACTCGGTATTCGCGGGGTCCCCTATTTCGTCCTCAACGGCACTGTGTCCATCTCTGGCGCGCAGCCTCCCGATATTTTTGTGTCGGCCTTACGGCAGGCGGAGAAAGAGATCTAGCAGGCCATGGAGAACGCTGTTTTCGACAATACACCTGCGGAGTATTTCCTATTGGTACAGATCTAGGCATAGCCGCAGGCTGTTCAAAAAGACCGTCCAGCAAGGCCGCAGGCGGAGCAAGAACCGGAGGCGTACCCTCAGGGGTACGTTGAGGATTCTTGCGAGCTGAGAACGATGCTGGCGGATTTTTTCAACAGCATGCAAGAAAGGGAGGGGCATAATGGCAGTCCAAGTCTACGGCTGTAACCACATTGTCATTGAGGTGACCGACGCCAAGAAAGCAGTGAAATTTTATTCAGACGTGTTCGGCTTGACGATGCTCCGTGGCGGCGAAGGCGCGGCATGGTGCAAGCTGGGCGAGCATCAGTTCATGGCCATATTCGAAGTCGACAAGCTGCAACCGGATCGCGTGAAGCATTTTGGCTTGATGGTCCGAGACGCGCAACAAATCAAGGAAGTGCGGAAGAAGCTCACCAAGAAGTACAAACTGCAGCTGCAGCCGAATTTCCGTTGCGATTTCCGCGATCCCTGGGGGAACCGTATTCAGGTTGGCGATCTGAGCGATGAATCGCTTGTCTGGCTCCTCCCTTACCAGGAAGTGCAGAAGGCCGGGATTACATTCACCAGCAAACCTCAAAAGGAGAAACGATCATGAGCACAATCAATCTACAACAGCGATTGAACGATCTCTTCGGCTACATCCGGCAAGGCAAGATCATTGAGGCCATGAGTGAGTTCTATGATAAGGAAACTGTGATGCAGGATAATGCCAATCCTCCCACGGTGGGGTTGGCCGCCAATGTCGAGCGGGAAAAGCAGTTCATGAGCGGCGTCAAGGAATGGAAGGGCTTCAACGTCACAGCCTCAGGTGTCGGCGACAATGTGACGTTCTACGAATGCAACATAGACTTCATTGCCACCAGTGGCCAGCCGGTTCACATGGAGCAGGTTGTCGTCGCCAAGTGGAAGAACGGTAAGATCGTCCACGAGCGGTTCTACTACGACACCGTGGGAAAGTTGTAAGACGTTAAGCGTTAGGCATGAAAGGCGTAGTCAATCCTGAGTTTGTGGCCGATGCGTGAAGCCGTCGGCTCAAGGGTTTCGCGTCGAACGACTGACTGACTTAAAGACCAGTGTTTCAAGAAACCAATCCCCACATGATCGCCTTGTCGGAAGATTACACCGAAATCCCACGTCTGTTGGCGCGTTTGAAACCTTGATGCCCCTGTGACCGAAACGTGACCGACTGCGTTAATTCAATGAAGGCCATACGCAGTTAACGTAACAATGAGGAGTGGAGAGTAAACGTCTCTCCTCCTCTAGTCAGACTGCTTTCCGGTGCTCCTGCCGCAGAGGGGGCTTCATCGACAGCCCGCCGGCATTATTCCTGAGCGCTCCTGCTGCAATCTACGAAATAGGATATCCGTTTTACGGAGAATGCGTTTTCGGCTATCTCCCGCGAGCTGTCATGAATACGTGATGGCTAGGGAATATCCTAGCTACCCATACGTCATATCGCCGTTATGATCAATAATGAGGCGTAGTCCTGCCCAGTTCATGGCCGTAAACAGGTCTTCGCATTCGTGACGCAGCCAAATGTCATGCGGCGCGACGACGTCTGTTCCATTGTTTCACTGGAGCATTAAAATGAGCAAAATCTCAGAAACGACTGAAACGAGGAAAGGGCGCGAGATCACTCGCGGGGAATGGGAACCCTTTTTCCAACAATTCAGCCAAGACCACCAGGAATGGTTGGTGTATGTCGCGGGGCAAAGCCATTGCAATACCGCCTCACATGAAGCCAATGGGCTTCCATTTCAAGCCTTGACTCTTCATCTCGATCACGCAGACGAAGTGTTGTCGATCCTTGTGCGCAAGGCCGACGTGGCGCAAGAACATGTCTACCTGAGCATTCCTCAACCTTGTCGTGTAATGGTCGAAAAGGCGGGAGCAGACGTGACACTCCATATCGATTCCACTGAAGGATCCTCAACGATCATTCGGTTCCGCCGCGTCGTGACACCAGATTATGAATCGGAGGTAATAAGCGGAATACCGGAGAGCACAGGAGGCCTATGACGGCTCGTGGCACAAGTCGCCAATCTCAGGAACTTCGAAATTGTGCCCGCGGCTGTAAAAAAGGAATGTCTTGGCGCGTCGGGTTGTGGCGGGTGTGAAGAGCGAATTTTCGGCATCCTGTAAATGAGAATGTTCAAGGAGATTATTATGTGGATGGCAAAAGCTGCGACTCCGAATCCCAATCCAGACCCCGATCCCGGACCCATTCCACCGGGCCCTAGTCCTTTTCCCTCTCCGAATCCGCCGCTGCCTCAGCCACCACCCTATCCTGCCCCACCCAATCGGCCGCCGACTCCGCAGATGGCAGATGAGGGTATTCGCACTCGCCGCCGAATTGCTGGTCTGGTGATCCCCTATCAGGAGGCGCACAAAGCCAGGAGTTAGTTCGTCTCGGCATGCTCCTTATCCGTCCGTTACGAAGAGAGAAGACGGCTGCGATGCTCGTGATCGAGGAGCCATTGTTTACGCCAGAGCCTGCCACCGTAACCGCAGAGCGAGCCGGACCTACCTCGAAGTCCCAGCGGCAAATCTTTATTGCGGAGCATGGCTCGTGGAATCGGAGTGAGAAAATCGGCTATCGGATCACACTCGTGTCACGAGATGAGCAAGACGACTCCGATATTCAGTATTTGCAGAAGGATGGCTTCAGGGTCAAAAGGCATGGGGGCGCCTCGCTGATATCCTCGTCATGCCGGATGGATCCCTGTTTGTTTCAGACGATTCGGCGGGAGTGATCTATCGAATCAGCCATAGGGAGCAGAAGTAAAAAAACTCACACGCTGGCCTCGATCAAAGGCTCTTCGGCCAAGGTCGCAGGCTCTTCCGCCTCAGCCGCAAAGTTGCCGGTTCCGAGGCATCCAGTATCAGTACCAGTAACAGGTGGAGTGAATGGACACCGAAAGAGGAGTCTTACAGTACATGAAGTCTGTGTATATTCAGGGTGCGCAGACTGTTGTCTGTCTTTGCCTGATGACGACCCTTGTGTTAACCGTATCTCATGCGCAGATCGCCGGCATTCCGACTCCGATCGCTCCCATGAACGAGCCCTCCCAGGAAAAAGAACCGTCCGAGGAATCGGCGATTGCCGAATTAGCAGCCAAACGCGCGAAGGCTGAAACAGAATCGAAAGCGGTGACGACACACGCCGCTTCCTCAGCCCCTCAAGGGGGACTTCTCGAACAACGAGCGTTGCTTGAACAGGTGGTGCGAGGCTATGACGAGCAGATTGATGATCACCAACGCCTGAAGGAAGCCGGTCAACGTCGCGCGGATACGGCTCGTTCCAGCGTCGAATGGAAAGGCTTTGTGGAATCTCCCCCCTATTCCATCTTTTTCGTCGATCAACTCTGGGATACCGCGTTCTCCCTGAGACTTGCGGTCGAGGGTCTTCAATCGCAACTCAGTTTGATTGAGTTGAGATTCGACCGAGCGCGCGAATCATTGCGTTCAGCCGATAGTCGGGTTCGACAAGCATCGGAGGAGCTAGAATCCGTCACCGATCCGTCACAGGCCGTGCGCCACCGAGAGCAGCGAGATCTGGAAGAACTGCGGAGACGCGCGGCCGCCGTCACGGTGGCCGCCGCCGAAATCGCCAAGAAACGCGTGGAAGAGGAGCTCGCGGAAACTCATGCACGCCTGACGTTCGCCGAGCGGCAACTGGAGGCCGCTGAACAGCAGGTGAGTTTTGGAGAAGAGGATATCGAGAAAGTCCGCAAACGGCTGTCACAAGAACGACAAGCACTCGAAGGGGAATTGGAACGGACCATTGTCGAGCACCGCGCACAATCTCAGACGCTACAGACGAGTGTGCGGCACGAAGCGCAACTGGCCAAACAGTTCTCGGCCGTGTCCTTCAAAAAGAACGTCGCGGAGATGACACGGGCCACTATGGCCGTCGAACTGAAGCGGGCGCAACAGGACAACCTGATTGTGCGGGGAGACCTTCTTCGGCAGTTGCTGGACGTCGTGGAAGGCGAGCGACAGTTGTGGGAGAGCAGATTTGCGGTCGCGCGTGACCCGGACCCCCGCCGCGCCCGCGAAACCTATGCCAGACTCGCGCCACTCTTTGCGAACTTTCGCGCCTTCCGGGATCACCTGCGTCAGCAACTTGTCGCCACGTCGGGTCGGATCAGCGAACTCGATAATCGTCTCGAACATGCATCGAGTGTGGAAGAACGTCGTCAACTGACCTCACTGTTGCAAATCAATCGGCAACGGGAAATGGTCTACAACCGCTCGCTTCAGCGAACGGACGAAGCGTCCAGGTTTTTGGAACGGTGGAAATCCGAATTCAAGGAACAACGGAGAGAGTTGCCCCTTTCTGCCAGAATAGAGGACTGGCGCCAGCAAGCATGGGAGGGTGTGAAACGAGGATGGACCTTTGAGGTCTTTTCCGCCGAGGACACGATTGAAGTGGAGGGGAATAAGGTTACGGGGCAAAGAAGTGTGACCTTGGGAAAGATCGTCAGCGCTCTGGTCATCCTCGTGGTTGGGTATTGGCTGTGCTTGTTTCTGGCCAGACTGCTCGGTCGTCTGGCCGTCACACGACTCGGTATGTCGGCGGGCGTCGCCAATCTTCTGCGCCAGTGGAGTCAGGCCTTCCTTATTACAGTCCTCATCGTCATCAGTTTGGTGTCGGTGAAAATTCCCTTGACCATTTTTGCGTTTCTGGGCGGGGCCTTTGCAATCGGCGTGGGATTCGGTGCACAGAATCTGTTGAAGAATGTCATCAGCGGCATTCTCGTCCTGATTGAGCGTCCGTTGCGTGTCGGGGATCTGATCGAGGTCAACAATGTTCGGGGCCGTGTGACGACGATTGGTCTTCGCTCCTCAACTGTGCGGGACGCCAAAGGAATGGAAACCCTGATTCCAAACAGCAGTTTCCTCGAACAGCATCTCACCAATTGGACCTATCCGAGCCAACACAGTCGATTTTCTCTTCGCGTCGGAGCTCCCTACGCCTCGTCCACACAGGGCGTGATCGAGCTCTTGACCAAGGCTGCCGGGGACCATCCGCAGATCCTCAAAGCCCCTCGGCCGCAGATCCTGCTGGAAGAGTTCGGCGGCCAAGCCAGGATATTCAGCTTGAACTACTGGCTTGAGATTCGGCTGGATGTCGATCCAAATGAGGTGGCCAGCGACCTCCGTTTTGCCATTGAAGAAAGTTTTACGAAAGCCGGATTGAAAGTGCTTCCTGCCGCCTAGCCATTGTTCATGACAGTTCGTCCCGTACGGCTCTACTGTCCGCTACGAAGCTGGAGAACGGCTTCGAGACTCATAGTCGAGGAGCCATTGCTTACGCCGGAGCTTACTACCATAATCGCAGAGCGGGCCGTCTGCGAGATTAACGCGATGCACGGCACGACAATGGCCAGATCGTTCTGCCACTCGCGCTCCGACGGCGCGGCAGCTGAAAAGTGTAATGTTGAATATAGAAAGTGTGAGGGATCGGTCAGTGATCCTTCAAGCCCTTAGCCCGAACTATTCATGAAGTTCGTGACGAAAGCGTGCAGACGCGAAGCGAGACGGGCATTCGGAGGCGTGAAGCCCTCAGGCATACGTGCAGTATGTCGAAGGGCTGAACGGCGAGACTGCTCGTCGCAGCCGCGTATCCGCGCTTGTAGCAGAAGCTTCATGAATAATGCGGGCTAAGGTTTCACGTTTCACAATGGTGTCGAAATGAAAGCCCACTACCTCGGCCATGTCGTTTTCTACGTCAAGGACCTTGAACGGTCATTGGCATTCTATCGTGGCTTGCTGGGATTTCAGGAAGTGGGCCGAATTTTTGACGGCGCGGCAGCGGCGTTGACATCGGGCCGCACGCATCACGAGTTGTTGCTGATCCAGATCGGTGACGCGCCGGGACCACCGTCCGGGAGGAGACTTGGGCTCTATCACATCGGCATTAAGGTTGGAGACAGTCTGGAGGAGTTGCGCGGAGCAAAAAGAGAGCTTGAGCATGCCGGTGTGGCGATCGACGGCATGAGCGATCATACTGTGAGCCAGAGTCTCTATCTGCGCGATCCTGACGGAAACGAAGTGGAGCTCTATGTGGACGCAGACGAGTCAGTGTGGAAAAATAATCCCGCTGCCGTTCTCGCGCCGATCAAACCGTTATATTTGTGATCTAACAAGGAGGGCCGTTTATGGAGAAACCACGCATTGCAGCCAAGCAGCCGGCAGTGATTTCGTTAGACCCGGGAACCTACCATTGGTGTCTATGTGGACGCTCGAGGGACCAGCCGTTCTGTGACGGGTCCCATGAAGGAACCGGGTTCGAGCCGGTTGAGTTTACAGTAACTGAAAAGAAAGAAGTCGCCTTGTGCCAGTGCAAGCAGACCAAGACCCCGCCGTATTGCGACGGCACGCACCAAACGCTCTAACAGGATGCTGAAAAAGTCCGCCAGCGCGGGAGGGAACGGCCAGGTGCCCTTCTTGCTCGCAGAACGCGCACGATCAGAATGTGCTCGTCCGATGCGCGCAGTAAAGGGCAGCCTTGGCCGCTCCCTTTAAGAGATGTATATGAAGTCGGAGGATCCTCGTTGGACGTGCGCAGTTGGAGACCAAGCCAGGCCATCCCTTGAAAGAAGATAACGAGCGATCTCGGGAGGTCATCTTTGGTCACTCGCTGCGGCCGCGCTAGGGAAAAGGCGCGTCTTGGCGCGCCGGGGTTGGGCGGGGTAAGAAGTCTGGCCATTTTGAGCATCCTGCGTGAGTGTTCTGCTCTTCTCCCAGGTGTACAGCCTATCGAAGTTCCGCGATATTTTCCGCAAGGGGCGTGAGTTTCACGTCCCTTGCCTAGCACCTACGCTTCGACAATATCTTTTTTCAATGATTGCACGAAGCCGACGACCTCGCCCCGCTCAGTCGGGGAAACTTTAAAGGCGTCCAACGTCGCATTGACGTGGCCAAAAAATGCCGTCCAGTCGGCTTCACTGATCTTCATCCCTTTATGACAAGTCTTCATGTCTCGCCCGATGTAATACATGGGACCACCCGAACTCGCAGAGAGAAAATTGATCAGGAGTTGCTTCTCGCGGTCTATGCCGTCCTGTCCTCGATGTTCCCAAAAACGTTTCGGCCGTGAATCCGACATCAGGCGTGGTAACAGGTCCCCGGAAACTGCAACGATTGCGTCATAGCCTCCGAGACGTTCATAGAGTGTTTTCGTACTCATCGCGAGCCCTCCCTCCTGTTAAAAATGGGGAGTGGTCTGAGCTGACTAGGCGCTGCCAGCCCATCAAACTCAACACGTCGGCACCAACTCTACTGAAAAAGCCAATCCAATATCCACTGCTTCCCGTATAAAATAGGCGCTCTCAGCCATTGTTTACTGGTGGGTTAAGCGCTGGCGCACTATTAATGACCGCCGAGCTGGGAGCCAGGAGTACGTATTATCAGACCCCTATTTCGCGCTATCATGGCGGTGGAAGTTGCGAGCTTCCTCCGCTGTGAGGTGGTCGAGCGGTGAGCTTACACCAGTAATGTGCTCGTGGGCCTCGTCGATGTCGACCGCGACTTTGGCGTAAATGTCGGCGCGCGCGGCAGTTTTTAGCGTCGGCGTGAGTTGGACGTCGCTAATGCTCGCCAGTGCCGCAGCAGCTTCGACGAGCCTGAGTTCGGGTGAGCGAGGCGGGATTCTGATGATCCGTCCGCCAAGAATCACAAGTCCACCAGCATCCGCGAATTCGCCTCCGAATACCGACCAAGCAGGGCCGTCAAGTGGAATCCGGCGAGCTGGACTGTATGACGTCGTAATCGTCGCCGTCTCGGCTCCATCATCGATGGCGTCGACCTTGATCGAGCCATGCGATTCGAACGGCCACAGCGGGTTACCCCACGAGAAGTCGGACCCATTGCCCAGCTCGGCGACGAGATACGAGGTGTCATCCGCGATGTAGTGCACGAGCACGACGCTTGAGAACCCGGTATCCCAGCGGCGGGAGGGGCGATACTCGACGTAGTACTCACCCACCATAGAATACAGTGCTCCGGTAAGGTCACGTCGGTGGAGCGGCCGGAGCGTTACCTGTCCAATAGGCGCGGCCCGCGTTGAGTCGAGCCAGCCGCACCGTTTCATGAACGCGGCGTTCAGTCCAGGGCCGACCGGGATAGTTACATCAATCGGGTTATGCCCCGGCCAGGCGTTGAACATGCTCATCACGTCGTACGGGTCGCTGTAGTCGGCGTTGGAGCCGTGTCGGCGGGCGTGGGTGTAAACGCCGAGACCGTGGATCATTTCCTGACAGAGCACTGACGGAGCAGTCTGCCTTTCCCAGAACTGCTTTCCTGCCGTGGCGGCGGTGCAGCACACGATTCCGCTGCCTCCGAACAGGTCGACCTCGACGTTGGTGACCACGACGACAGCGGTGAACCTTGATAGGTCGATTCCGGCAGCAGCAGCGGCAGCGCGGCCCAGGTCGATAATCTTTGTGCGCCCATACGTTCCGTTCGTTCGCTTGGTGGTGTAACCGTCGACGGTCTCGGTGAGCTGGAGCCATCCAAACACCGCATTGCCGCTCATGTCGATATGCCCGTGGGTGTTGTCGTGGAACCAGTCGATGACGTTCATGGTCCCGCTGCCGGCCGTGGTGAACATCTGCTCGGCATCGGCTTTGGTCATTGGTTCGTCTTTGTTGCCCTGGAACTTCACGAGCAGGAATGCCATTGGAGTCTGGGTCGTCATCGTGTTCTCCTTTTCAAGGCTCTTTCGGGTGAGCTTAACTATTAAGTGAGCTGCAACAAAGCCTCCGAGGCCCACGGCCTATTCTTGAGAGTCCAC
>JACMLT010000225.1 GCA_014379455.1 Nitrospiraceae bacterium | reverse complement strand
TCGGCGAGGGTCACAAGTCATCCTGGTTCCCGCTTCCGATGGAGAGGGGTATCTCTGCCCGGCATTCGATGCAACAACCTCAACATGTCGCATCTACGAGGAGCGCCCGCTCGATTGTCAGCTCTATCCCCTGGCGCTGATGTGGGAGGCGCGGCACGATCAGGTGTTGTTGGGGTGGGATACGAAATGTCCCTTCATGCGAGAAGAGATTCCGGAGGAGATTCAGCGGCATGCCGACCGGGTGATGGCCTTGCTCGATCAACCGGGCCTCTGTGAGCGAATCGTCGCACATCCTCGCCTCATCGGGCAATTTCAAAAGGACGTGGTTGTGCTCGCACGTCTTCCCCACCTCACCAGTGCCGTGGCTAGTCAGTGGGGGCCTACACCGCTGCATCGGTTTACACTGGACGATATCCCACGCCTGACGACAGCCTTGGATCGGTCAGGACGGCGTGGCGCTGAATCGCTCGCCGCCTGTTCACCGATTTATCATTACATATGGAATGGACTCCTGGCCTATTGGTGGGTGGAGCTTCAGGGGGCCGTATGCCTCTTTGCGCAATCGCCGGACGGTTGGTTCATGCCTCTGCCTCCGATCGGGGCTGGCTCGATCGACGCACCCCTGTCGGTCGCGATGGGGCTGCTGCGTCGCTGGAACGGCGACTCGCCGGTCAGCCGAGTCGAGAATGTGCCTGCTCAGCTCGTACCGGAGTTAGAACAGGCAGGATATCGTGTGACGCCTAAGGAGCCCGACTATCTCTATCGTGCAGCGGATCTCGTATCCTTGGCGGGCGACCGATATAAATCTCAACGCGCGCTGTGCAATCGATTCGAACGAGAACAATCTTTTGAAGTGGATATCTATCGAATCAGCGACCGCCAGGACTGTCGCGCCCTTCTTGCGGATTGGTCACGGCAGAAGCAGGCAGAAGGGCTTGAATCGTTCGGAGTGATGTTATTGGCCGATGCGGCGTCGGCTCACGAAATCGTGTGGTCACAGGCGTCAGCCCTTGGACTCACGGGGAGGGTCGTCAGGATTCGCGGTCGGCTGTGCGCCTATACCTTCGGTTATTGGTTGACGAGCGTAACATTCTGTGTCCTCTTAGAGGTCACGGACCGTACCTATCCGGGTCTGGCGCAGTACCTCTTTCGTGAGACCTGTCGAACGGCTTTGGCGGAAGGGGCCGAGTACATCAATGCGATGGATGATGCGGGCCTTTCTGGACTGCGCTCGTCGAAGCTGGCCTATCACCCTGCCGTGTTGATTCCCAACTTCGTTGCCGCTCCTGCGCGTGAATCATGAAGACGACAAAGGCCATACCAATCCACGTTCCTCGCCGCTATCGATGGATGCCGTATCTTCTGATCGGCATGACCCTCATTGCGATTCCAGCCGGTATCGCCCTGATTCGGTTCGTCGAATATCGTTTTGTGGAAGCGACTGGAGGAGAACTCAAGCTGGCTGCGACAGAAGTGGCTGAGAAACTCGATCGGATGCTGTTCGAACGCCGAAGCGATGTGCTCATGCTGGCTCGAAACGTGTCGTTGCGACCATCCGATCCGAAATATCTCTCCGAGTATCTGAAGTGGATGAAGACAAACTACACCCCGGTTTACCTGTCGTTAGCGGTGACGAACGTTCAGGGTATTGTTGTGGCGGCAACGGAGTCCTCGCTGATCGGAGGCGACTATAGCCGTAGCGCGTCGTTTCTTGCTGCGCGTGCGACGCGTCGACTCGACATTGCCGACGTCGTGGGGCTGGAAGTGGAGGAGAGTGACGTCGATACGATTGCGTTTACGGCTCCGGTTCTTGATGCGCAAGGGACATTCCTGGGCGTCGTGACCTCGCGGGTGGGGGTCCCATTTTTGGCTGCGGTGACCACCAGGACGATCCGTTCACTTGAGGCTCGACCAGAAATGGGAGGGCGAGTCGAGTACGAAATGTTGACGAAGCAGGGCAAGGTGTTTGCCACCTCTGATCTGTCCTTCAAAAAAGGGGATAACAATCTCAAAGAACTCGGATTGTCTTCCGCTCGGCTGAGCGAGACCAGCGCACCGGGGTTTATCGAAGAAGAGCATCTACGCCGACATGTTCAGGTGGTGACCGGCTATGCGCAGACCAAAGGCTTTGGAGGTTTTCCTGGGCTGGACTGGTCGGTTCTCGTGCGAATGGAACGACAGGACATCCTGACGCCTATCCATGGTTACTTCTGGAAAGTCGGGATCATCGGCGCGGCAATCTGGGTCCCCATGATGGGGTTGTTGCTGTGGGCCACGGCACGATTACGTAGAGAACATCGGCAGGCACAGCAGGAAAGTGCCTGGGCGAAAGCTGCTGAAGCCGCGTTGCTCCAGAGCCAGGAACGAAATCGGGCCATCGTCGATACCGCGCTGGACGGGGTGATCACCATCGATTCGACAGGGATTGTAACCGATTGGAATGCGCAGGCCACGGCAATTTTCGGGTGGGCCCGCGAAGACGTGCTGGGACGGGTTCTTTCCGAGACCATCATTCCTGAGCGGGATCGTCAGGCGCACGAGCAGGGCATCCGTGAATTTCTGCGGACAGGGGCCGGCGCGATTCTGAACCGCCGGATTGAAATTGTCGCCCGCCACAGAGACGGTCGGGAGTTTCCCGTTGAGCTGGCCGTGTCACCTGCAAAAATTGGGGATGCGTACATCTTCAGCGCCTTTATCAGGGACATCACCGAGCGACGGCGGGCTGAACGACGCCTTATCTCTCAGTATGAAGTGACTCGAGTGCTCTCCGAATCGACGACCTTGGAAGAGGCGGCTCCGAAGATCCTCCAGGCCATTGGAGAAACCCTAGAATGGGACCTGTGCATTTTCTGGCGAGTGGATAAGGCGAACGGGGTGTTGCGCTGTCTTGATCTGTGGAGTGCCCAGTCCGTGACGAACGACCCCTTTATCCATGCCACGTGGGAGCGCTCGCTGACACGCGGCCAGGGTTTACCCGGAGGGATTTGGGCCAGCGGCAAGCCGGTCTGGACGACGGACATCTCAATGGATTCCGATTCCCCCTCTGAAGCGCAGGATCGACAGGGTGGGTTCCACGGAACGTTTGGATTTCCTATTCTCGTAGGGAATGAGATCGAGGGTGTCATCGAATTCTGCAGCCGCCAGGTGCTGGAGCCCGATGACGAGTTGTTGAAGATGCTGAAAGACATCGGCTTGAAGATCGGCCAATTTGGCGAAAGGACCCGCACGGAGACGGTCTTACGGGAAACCGAAGCCCAATTGCGACAGGCGCAGAGGATGGAGGCGGTGGGACGGTTGGCCGGCGGTATGGCGCACGATTTCAATAACCTCCTCACGGTCATTCGAGGATACAGCGAGTTGCTCCTGGGCCGGCTGGGACCTGCCGACGCCATGCGGAAAGATACGGAAGAGATCAAAAAAGCGGCAGATCGCGCGACCGGGCTGACCCGTCAATTGCTCTCATTCAGCCGGCGGCAATTTGTTGAAACGAAGGTCCTCGATCTCAACACACTCGTGGCCAATATGGATGGCATGCTGCGTCGTCTTATCGGCGAAGATCTGGTCGAACTCAGTGCTGAACTCGATCCGTCGACCTGTCTTATTAAGGCGGATCCCGGACAGATCGAGCAGGTCATCATGAATCTGGTGGTGAATGCGCGTGATGCGATGCCCAAGGGCGGACGCCTGATGGTCGAGACCCGAAATGTGACGATTGGGGAAGAGGTGCGCCTCGATGCCGTGGGGGTGGCACCAGGATCGTATGTATTGCTGGCGGTGCGTGATACCGGTGAAGGGATGGATGCGGAGGTTCGATCGCACCTGTTTGAGCCGTTCTTTACGACAAAGGAGAAAGGCAGAGGAACAGGATTGGGACTGTCGACCGTCTATGGCATTGTCCAGCAGAGTGGGGGGAGCATCACGGTGGAGAGCGTGCCTGGTCAGGGCGCAATATTCCGGATCTATTTCCCACGGGTCGAACAAGAGGCATCAGCGGTGGGGGCGAGTGTTGAAACGATGGTTTCGGCACCTGGCCGCGAAACGATTCTCTTAGTCGAGGATGAGCCGGCGGTTCGCGGTCTCGTGCATGAGACATTGCGGCTTCAGGGTTATACGGTGCTGCTCGCACGTCATGGCATCGAGGCCCTCCTTGCCAGCGCAAAATGCGTGGGGCCGATCCATCTGTTGCTGACAGATGTGGTGATGCCGCAGATGAGTGGGCCTGAAGTTGCAGAAAAGATTCAGATTGCTCGACCAGAGATCAAAGTGCTCTACATGTCAGGATATCCGGACCATCCGGTATTTGACCAGGACGGCGTGAGCCACCAGACTGTATTTCTGCAGAAGCCGTTCTCACCCCCTGCGCTGGTACAAAAAGTGCGCGAAGTCTTGGACAGTGTGAAAGTCGCCTAAGCAGGATGCTGAAAAAGTCCGCCAGCGTCGTTCTCGGTTCATCGAAATCCTCAACGTACCCGAGCGGGTACGCCTCCGGCTTCGACTCGCCTGCGGCCTTGCTGGACGGCCTTTTTGAGCATCCTGCGGAAACGTTCTCATCCGGTTATTCCAGCCAGATCGCTTGATCTTCAGCCTCGGTTCCGTTTATCGTGGCTTCACTGAACCGGAATAACCAAATAGACGAGACAGATCAGAGAAACACAGCGATGCAGCAGGGACGCGAACTCGACATTGGGCACTATCGAATTACGCAGGAGCCGTTCTATGCGGAGGTGCGCGGCGAGATCGGTTTGTTCACGATTGCGGCGAACAGCAAGATGCCGGTCATGCTCAAGGGGCCGACCGGGTGTGGCAAGACCCGATTTGTCCAGCATATGGCCTACCGGCTTGGCCGCCCGTTAATCACGGTGGCGTGTCACGAGGATCTCACTGCGTCAGATCTTGTGGGGCGGTATCTGCTCAAGGGTCAAGAGACGGTGTGGGCCGATGGGCCGCTGACGCTCGGCGTAAAGCATGGCGCGATCGTCTATTTAGACGAAATCGTCGAGGCGCGGAAGGACACGACGGTCATCATCCATCCCCTGAGCGACGATCGTCGCTTCTTGCCGATAGAAAAGAAAGGCCAGATTCTCGAAGCGGCCGACGACTTTCTCCTCGTGATTTCCTATAACCCAGGGTATCAGAGCGTGCTCAAGGATTTGAAGCAAAGCACGAAGCAGCGCTTCATGGCGATTGAGTTCGACTATCCGGCGCCTGACGTCGAAACGACCGTGGTCGAGCGGGAGGCGGGGGTCAGCCGTGATCTTGCGGCCAGCTTGGTGAAACTCGGCGGAAAAGTGCGGAACCTCAAGAACCATGGCTTGGAAGAAGGGGTGAGCACCAGGTTGTTGATCTATGCCGGGACACTCATCAGGCAAGGTGTGGCGACCGACCGAGCTTGCGACGTCGCGATTGCTCGTCCGATCACCGACGACCCCGATATGCAGCGCAGCATTCAGGAATTGGTGAAGGCCATTTTCTAACCTCTGCATTGTTGGTCCCTGTCACGGATGAACTCGCTGATGGTGCAGGACACCAAAGACGGCGCGATCCTTACCGTTCATATTCAACCAAAAGCGTCTACGACAGAGTGCGTGGGCATTCACGGCAACGCGATCAAAATCAGAGTGGCCGCCCCACCGGTCGATGGCGCAGCGAATGAGGAATTGATCCGATTTTTAGCGCGGACGTTGTCTCTTCCTCTCGCGGCGGTGCACATTGAATCTGGGACCAGCGGACGACATAAGCGTGTGCGTCTATCTGGTGTGACGGGATCGTATGTGACGGCGTGCTTACTTCAAAAGGATCCGTGACATGATGAACCATCAGCTAGGCTGCCTCGTCTGCGGAATACTTCTCCTCAGCGCTTGTTCCAGCGCCCATCCTGTTCTGTATCCCAATGCCCATGTGCAGTCTGTGGGGAAAGAAGTAGCGGCCCAGGATATCGAAGCCTGTAAGCAGTTGGCCGAAACTGCAGGGGCTGAGGAAGGCAGTGGGAAGGCCGGTCGCGTTGCGACGGGCACTGCGGTGGGGGCTGGAGTCGGTGCAGCAGCAGGGGCGGTCGGCGGATCCATTTCTGGATCTGTCGGCAGTGGTTCCATGATCGGAGCTGCGACCGGGGCGGTGTGGGGATTGCTGACTGGACTCTACCATGCCTTTGCTGGTCCGTCGCAGCCGAATCAGGCCTACACGAACTTCGTGAATCGGTGTCTGCAAGAAAAAGGATATGAGGTGACGGGATGGCAGTGAAGATGGGGCGGGACGGAGGGGGAACCTCTGTGCTCGCGGAACGCGCACGCTCAGAAGGTGCTCGTTCGACGCGCGCACTTGAGGTCACCCCCTTCCATCCCGTCACAAGGTGGGGAAAGGAGTGGGTGAGTGAGAAGGGGATGCGTAGTGAAGCCCAACCGAGCCATCCCACGATGAGGACGGGGTACCCATCCCGTGACTGGGGGAGAGTGTGGAAGAAGGTTTGTATATCCGTCTATCAAATTGTTCTGGCTGTGTCTGTCTTGAGTGTCGTCGCTTGCGCGGGACCGGAACCGATGTTGCGGTCGAATGCGAAGGTTCAGCTGCAGGGGTGGGAGGCGGCGAAGCTTGAAGCGGCCGCTTGCCAACATAAGGCCGAAGCAGCCGGGTTAAAGCCTGGCACCGGCAGCCGAAGTGGCAACGTGGCGGCTGGAGCCGGGCTGGGTCTGATCAGCGGCGCAGCAGTCGGAGCATCGAGTGGGCTCATCGGTGGACTGCCGGGTGTGACGATTGGGGCGGCGGTCGGCGGTGCGCTCGGAGTCATCATCGGTTCAGTGGGCGGCGCCTACAGGCCGCTTGAACCTGATCCTCCCTACGCCGATGCGGTGGTGCGGTGTTTGATTGAGAAGGGGTATGACGTGACGGGGTGGCAGTAGGGGAGGTGCGAGACGGAGGGGGGACCTCTGTGCTCGCGGAACAGAGGAGGGGATGGAGCCTGATGATCTTCTGTGCTCGCGCAACGCGCGGCCTCAGAAGGCCCTCGTTCGACGCGCGCACCTGAGGGCTCCCCCTTCCATCCCGCCACGAGTTGGGGAGGGAGAAGAAGATAACTGAAAAGACTTTGTCGGGGTGGCAGTGAGGGGGAGGGGAGCGGCCAGGTGCCCTTCTTGCTCGCAGAACGCGCACGATAAGAATGTGCTCGTTCGATGCGCGCAGTAAAGGGCAGCCTTGGCCACTCCCCTAAAGTGCGATGAAGGGAGTCGGAAGGCCCACGCTTGGGTGAAGAGTGCGTTTTAACGTGTTCGGGTGGGTGAGAATGTGGCGCGCAGTACAATAGAGGTTGATTCGGGGAAATCAATGGTTCCGGGAACCTGTTTCAGCTCGCAACTTACTCTGGAGGTCTTTCTATTTCTTCCATAGCATTCATGGCGATCATGTTTGCTCTAGAAGCAGGCGTGATATTCCAGAATTGAGTAGACTCAGGAATCGAACTGTCCGCATACCAGATTCGATCGAGACCACTTGGCAGGTATTGGCAGTAAGCTGCCTCGACTGCTCTGATCATTATTCCTCGATTCATGTTAGCAATATCGTCATTTTCTATCAGAAGTATCAGCATATCGCAGCTGTCTCTATATTTCGCCAACTTTAGTGCCTTGCGATCTATTTGTGACTGGAGCCGCTGAGGGAAATCTGAATCTTCGGTCACACTACGCGCGAGAAATAAACCATGCGTGGCAGAATTAGACTTTTGTACAGTGAGCGGGAAAGGAACTCCCTCAATTCTAATATTATGCACAATATCGTTGTAGGGAAGCTGCGGAACGTCATGAAGAATCCAGCTTCGTAACCGGTCTCGAACTCCATCCCAAGATATACCGGTTGGCACGGAACCGAACGGTATAGTGACCCGTAGGCGACAATTGAGTTGTCCTTTTAGCTCCACCTCCAAATGACCAATCGCTTCCATGAATCGGTCGTTATGAAGCTTGAGTTCTAACTCCAAGTGCAACACGACCAGCCCTGATGGGCTACGGTGTTGCCATGTCAACAAGATCCTATCGACACATGAATGCCGAAGAACGTGAGACCTTGAGCTTGGGCCTGGCCCACGGCTATTCGTTGCGGACGATGGCGACGGTGTTGGGACGGGCACCCAGCACCCTGAGCCGCGAGTCGGCCCGCAACGCGACGAGGGGCCGACCCTATCGGGCCTGCACGGCGCATACGTTGGCGACCGGTCGGGCTCGTCAGCCACGGCGACCGCGCAAACTCTTGGACCCCTGGCTGTGGCAGTAGGTGAGGACCCATTTGGCTGAGGGCTGTTCGCCCGAACAGATTGCCGGACGTCTTCGACGCGCGTATCCTGACGACATGCGGAAACATCTCTCGGCCGAGACGATCTATGTGGGCCTGTATGTGTTGCCCCGCGGCACGCTGCGGAGCGAACTGCTGGTGGCGCTGCGTCAGGCGCGCAAGGCGCGCCGGCCTCGGGCACGGGGGACGGATCGACGGGGCCACATCCTTAACATGACGCCCATTGCCGAGCGCCCGGCCGAGGTGGCCACCCGCACCGTGCCAGGCCACTGGGAAGGGGACCTCATCAAGGGAGCCCGCAATGGGTCGGCCGTTGGCACCCTGGTGGAGCGGACGACGCGCCTGGTCATTCTGGCTCGGATGGACGGAACGGATGCGCGGAGTGCCCGCAAGGGCTTCACCAAGAAACTCCGGCACGTGCCCGCGCTGCTGCGTAAAACGCTGACCTATGATCGAGGGAAAGAGATGGCCGAGCACGAGCGCTTGGCGGAGCGGCTGGCGATCCGGATCTTCTTTGCCGATCCCTACAGCCCGTGGCAACGTGGCACCAACGAGAATACGAATGGGTTGCTGCGCCAATACCTGCCCAAAGGCACGGACTTGTCGGGCTACACCCAGCGCGAGCTGAACGCCATCGCCCAGCGCCTGAACACACGCCCACGAAAATGTTTGGACTTTGCCACGCCCCTGGAAGTCTTTACGCAACTGCGTCATTATTCACCCGTTGCACTTGGAACTTGAAACCGCCCAGCATTTCCCTGGCAAGAGGAAACGGGGGAAACGGGTTCACCCTCAGATCGGCAATCTCCCAACGAACAGCGACAACGCGCTATCTCTGGATCTGGGTGTTTCGCGCCCCTTGCCTCGCGCCACGCGCCGTCGATATACTCCCTGGCATGAGTATACGAAACGCTGGTGGGGACTGGGAGCCGATGCTGCTGGGAATTGAAGCCCGGCACTGCAAGGTCTGTAAGGAAGAGCTCTATCGCAACAAAACGTTTTTCAGCGGCGGCTGGTCTCGCTGCGCCCTGTGCGAGGACTTTGTCCATTACAGCTGCCTAGCCAACGGGAAAGTCTCGTTTTTGAAAGCCCGCCCTCGTGTGTGCAAGGTCTGCCGTACGGCTCAAGAGAGCACTCCGTCATCTCTGCCGAAGACAGTGATTCCGGTGGCCGTCGGGTCGTGACGCCCCACACACAATCCAGCCCCGTGGAGGCCCATCAGGGCTGGCGTCATGCTTTTTTTTCAGACTCAGTCCGGTTCGTCCTCGCGCCGCTCATTCTCTTCTTTAGCGGATTTTTCACGACGAAGTTTATCCTCAGCGGCGCCTACACCTGGCCACGGACGAGTCAAACGTTTGCGCTCATGCTTATTGTCTTAATCCTCTCCCGTGAATTCGTCTACAAGGAGCAACGGTCACGCCACGCGACGCCGAGCCATGCATGGGCCGCGCTGGCCTATTCCTGCCTGCTCCCCTACATGATCGGCGTGGTAGTAGTAGTGACGCTTTGGGCGCGATAGTCCGGTTTGTATCTTTGGCGTGAGGATGGTCGATGGCAGAGATTATCCGAAGTGGAGCGTTTCTCCAACAATGTTGGTCGGTGCATCCGCTCTGTTTAACGGTCAAGCGCATCGAACCAGAGCGCATAGTGGTGTTGACGTGCAGTTCCTGCCGCATGGTGCATCGGGTGACCACCGGCGCGATCACCACACACATATCGACAGGGAATCCATCCTTGCCTGCAAGAGTGATTGCGCAACCGGATGGTCTCGTGGCGCTCCAGAGCTGTTTGAGCACCCATGCTCCCGCCCTATCGGTTCGAGAGATGGATGTGTTTCAAGACGCGGTGTGGGTCCGCTGTGCAGAATGCCGGTCACAGTTCGACCTGACGGTCTCCCAGTTCGAAACGCATCAGAAATAGCCAGCGCCGTTTGGGTAGCTCTTTTCTAGTAAGTTGCGGAAACATTCAGTTTATCCTCAAATCCTACTGTGATCGCAGGAATGATGCTGGCGCAAGAACGCATCGCAGGATGCTCAAAAATGCCGTCCAGCAAGGCCGCAGCGAGCGAAGAGGCGAGGCGTACGCTTCGGTACGTTGAGCTTCTGAGCGATGCGAGAACGCCGCTGGTGGACTTTTTCAGCATTCTGCTAGCCAATCGATGACCATGCCATCACAGTTTACACACGAAGAAGCGGCCTTGATGGCCGATCAACAGTTCTTCCTCGCTAAAGCACACATCATGGTGAAGGTGCGCCACTTGCTCGGAGTGACGCACGCGGCTTTGAAAGAGGATGTCGCGTTGGCTGCTCTCGTCACTCCACCGGACTTCGATCCCGCCAACTGCCACTTCGTGAAAGGAGAGGCGCTCGAATCCTTTCCGTACCAATACCTAGACTTCCCGAAGCATTTCCATAACTCGAACGCCTTTGCCTTTCGGACACTCTTTTGGTGGGGACACCACGTCGTGTGCGCCTTGCTGTTGGAGGGGGAAGGGATCAAGCAGCACAAGGTACGGATTGTGAACCGGTTTCATCAGCTTGCCGGACAAGGGCTGGAACTGTCGTTGGCTCCGACGTTGTGGGAATGGAAGCGTGGCGAGGGATATACGTTGCCGATCACTCACGATCGCAAGGCGCAAATTGCCGCCGTGTTGGCTGAACGGTCTTTTGTGAAGATTGTCCGTTTCCTCCCTTTCACCGATCCTCGAGTTCAGTCTGGCCTGATACCTGAATTCAGCCGTGAAACCTTTCAGGCTATCCTACCAATCGTAACCCCCTAGCAGCCTCCAGAAAACTATTGTGGCATATGAGAACTTCGATGATCTGCGCATGTGGCACAACAGGAAAACATTCCTCAGCATCCTGCCAGACTCGGCATTTGTCTCTGATCAGTAACTTGGGTACACTGGGCAACTTCGATAGTGCAGCGTCCATTTGTAAGGAGGGCGATGTCGTGAAACAGGCAATGGGCCAACTGGGTGTCGGGATCATGCTCACAACAAGTCTGCTGATTGGAACGGGGTGCGGAGGTACCGGGAAAACGGTCAATCTCGATCTCCAGCAGAAGCATGAAGCGGCTCAATTCATGGAGCCGGAATCAGTCAGAATCGTCATTGAATCTTTCGAAGATCGGCGTCCAGACAAGAATCGACTCGGTCTGCGAACCCATTTGTGGGGCGGGGCGACCTACTTCAATGTCGTGGGAGGGCGACCAGGAGACATGATTGCTCAGGTTCTCGCAGATCGTCTGAAAACGCGAGGATGGAAGGATCGGGCTTGGGCTGTACAGGTGACTCCCAGCGGGCTCACGACGAATCTGAATCATGCAGACATTGTAATCAGCGGACAGTTGCTCGATTTTTCCGCCAACGCCAAGAGCCGACTCTTCTCAACGGTTGTGACCACAGGCAGCAAGCTGGTGGTCACTGCCAGAAACTTGCTCGACCAGAGCTCGACGACAAGAAGTATCGAGGGAGCACAACGTGAAACTTTGTTCTGGTTTAGCGAAGACGATGTACAAAAGTTGCTGGCGGCAACCCTGAGGGACGATATTGATCGGTACCTCGCTGAAACGACGATCGAGCACAACACGTTACGGTCGACACGTTGATCAGGCCGAGGGAACAGATGACACACCATGCGTGAGCGTCGCTGGGAAACGACATCCCCATTGACCTTCGGTCAGGTACTTGCCGTGGGCGAGCGACTGACTGCGTTAGGGTTGAAGCCAGCGGGGCCTTCGAAGGATGTCATCTGTTATGTCGAAGAATGGACGATCGACTCACCTAAGGATTTCGACCAGCTCGATGCCTGGTCCACAGAAGATGTGACCCTCATTCAAGTTCGAGAAGGCTGGCGAGGCGATTTTTTTCTCCTGGCCGGGGCCTACCACACGGTCTACCAGCGCTATCAGGATGTAGGCACCTACTGTTCGATCAGTCACCCCTGGCGCATTCGCGATCCATTGCAATTGCACGACCCCCGCAGCATGCTCTGGCTTGGATTTCGCCATGCCCATTCGTTTATCCGCGTTCGACTCCAAACAAAAGAAGTCATCACTCCCGGCGAGACGAGGGGCGATACCGAGCGGGCACAGTGGCTGGAGGAACGCCGCACGTCGTTTCTCGAAGCGATCACGTTGTTGGAACTTCCCATCGAGACATCGGTGAATAATCAGCAGCTGGTGTTGCGATCCGTCGATCCCTCCGTGCCATTTTTCTGTTCCTGGCCCGATGCCTTTGGGCCCTGTCAGTTTGAATACAACACAGCAGACGCCTATGAGTTCCTGGTACCGGCGAGTAAATTAGCGGCGACTGCTGCACCCGAACTAGCCGGCGTCCGAGCATACCTGACGGGTTTTTCTGAAGCAGCACTCGTTGACTTTCAAGCGATTGAACCCACCGCCCGCTCCGCCTATCGCTGTTCGGTGCATTGTCCGCTCGGCGACTTACCGGAGATTCGATCTGTAATCGAACCGGACGGCCGCCTCTACAGCACCCTCTGTGAGTTTCAAACACAGGAACTGCTCCCTGAATGTGATGACGCCTCAGCGATCATCGGCGTGGTTGGGTCGCACACAGGCTTCGGCATTGAGGCCCGCTTGAATAAAGCACCGCTGAAAGACGAGGCCATGGCGGAATGGGTGGAGCGACTCATCGGTCACCCAGTGACCTATTCCCCCTTGCCTGCATTTGTGTGATCGCCGTGATGCCTCCCTTAGCGAGCCACGAATACAGAAGGTAGTGCGGTCGAGCTTCCGTTCCTAAATCCAACTTTTCATTGAACAAATTAGGGAAATTTCGCACAGTGAGGGCATGAGCCCGCTGGCCACTGTTCAATCCGTTCTCGCCAGACCCTTCATGTCAGCGGTCTTCTTTGTCTCAGGCGTTCTCTACGATACCTTGACCCTGACGCGCATCGATCGTCTGCAAGACAATCTGATTCTACTCTTCTATCTCGTCGCACTCGGCTTTCTCGTCGTGCTCACCGGGCGTCTTGTCGTGGCGGCGGTGGAGCCGGCCGCACTTGAACCCCAAGGTTCATCCTTCGCCAGAGTCCTGATCAAGGCCCGTCCCTACTATCCGATGGCGATGCAGTTTCTCCTGGGTGGACTCTTCAGTGCCTATGCCGTCTTCTACTCACGCAGTGCGACACTCACGGGCACCGGAGTCTTCCTAGGCCTGCTGGTTCTACTGCTGATGGCCAATGAATTCTTGCGCGATCGCCTCTTGAATGTACGCCTCCTCGTTGCATTGTTCGCTTTGGCCAGCTTCAGCTTCTTCACCTTCTTTCTGCCTGTCATGGTCGGAACTATCGGAACCTGGGTGTTCCTGCTCGGAGCTGCGCTGAGTGTGGGAGTGACGCTACTCGTCGTGCAGCTGATCTATCGACGAAATCCTGACCGATCGCAGAAGAAAGTGGTATCGGTCGGCGGACCAGCAATTGCCCTCATTGGTCTCCTGATCGGGTTCTATTTCTTCAACTGGATTCCACCCGTGCCCCTTTCAATGAAGTTCGGCGGCATGTATCGCGAGGTGCAGAAGCAGGACGACCGGTTTGTGCTCAGTTTCGATCGCGAATGGTATCAGGTGTGGAAACGCTCACAGAATCCTTTTCCAGCCGATGAGCCTGTCTATTGTTTCACTGCCGTCTTTGCCCCAGTCGCGCTGAACACGACGGTCTACCACCATTGGTTTTTTCGTCCGAGCGACGGGTCACCCTTCATCCATGCCGACAGAATTCCCATCAAGATTGCCGGCGGTCGCGAAGGCGGGTATCGTGCATACACGTTCAAACAACGGCTCGATCCGGGGGACTGGCGTGTGGACGTGGAAACCGAAGACGGACGAGTGGTTGGGCAAGTGTCTGTCGTGGTGGCGGAGCAAGGTGAGACAGGGGCCATATCCAGAACGTTTTTATACTAAACCATGAAACATCTGAGTGGTCTCAAATTGCTCGAAGAACGGGAGGGAGT
>JACMLT010000224.1 GCA_014379455.1 Nitrospiraceae bacterium | reverse complement strand
TGTCTACACCGATTCTCAGTATGTGCAAAAAGGCATTAGCGAATGGATCCATAACTGGAAGAGACGCGGCTGGAAAACTGCCAGCAAAGAGCCGGTCAAAAATGAAGATTTGTGGCGCCGTCTCGATGCCTTGGCTGTCGGTCACAGGCTTGAATGGTGCTGGGTTAAGGGACACTCTGGCCACCCGGATAACGAACGTGTGGACGCACTGGCTCGTGCAGGCCTTGAACAGTCTCGTCGCGTCGGCAAGGCAGTCGGCGGGATCGTTGCGCAGGCGGTCTGTCCGGTTAGTTCACATCCAATCCTCGACATCAAGAGCGCGACAGTCTATCGCGGTGACACCTGCGTGTTCGATGACCTGTCCTTCATGCTTGCAGCAGGGGCTCACACCGCGATCCTTGGCCCCAATGGTGCTGGCAAGTCGACGATCCTCAAACTGCTGTCCGGTGAAGTGCATTGCCTTCCCAAGGATGAGACATCCATTCGTGTGTTCGGCGAAGCGCAGTGGAACGTCTGGGATGTGCGTAAACGATTGGGTATGGTGTCGCACGATCTTCAGCATCAGTACATGGAACATGTGACCGGGCTGAAAGTCGTGCTGTCAGGCTATTATGCGAGCATTGGGACATATGGTCACCAAGACTTTGCCGATGCCCAGATTGCTCGGGCCCGTGTCGTGCTGGAAGAACTCGGTGTCGGGTTCTTGACCGACAGGAAATTTTCCGAGATGTCGACCGGCGAACAGCGGCGTTGCTTGCTGGCGCGTGCGTTGGTGCATGACCCGATTGCGTTGGTGCTGGATGAACCCACGAGCGGACTTGATCTGACGGCGACGTTTCATTACTTGGATCTGGTGCGGGCGCATATGCATAAAGGGAAAACGCTGTTGCTGGTGACCCACCACATTCACGAAATTCCTCCAGAAATAGAGCGTGTGGTGCTCTTGAAGCAGGGAAAAATTCTGCAGGATGGGAATAAACGCGCGATTCTCACAGAAACCAACCTCAGTGCGTTGTTCGACTGCTCGGTATCATTGGTCCAAGCCAATGGGTGGTATCAAGCGTTGCCAGGGCAGAGTTTACCGCACTAAGGGTGTTCGATTTCCAGCCGATACAATCTGAAACGTTGGAGCCAACCTCCACGCGTCGCTTCTGGATCGAGACCCTCCGACCTTCGTCGAGAATCCTCTGGCCCTCAATCGCGGGTCTCCCGTCGTGTTGTTGAACTTAAACATTCCCTGTCGTGTGCTTCGCGGGGCCGCATTCCTGAATTACCGCGAGATGGCAAGGTTTGGCCTGTGCCTTTCTGACCGCCGCACATGGTTACTTTTTCCTAAATCCGAAGAACATGCCGACTGCCCATGCTCCCGTTGACGGGAGATACCCGGAGAGGAGGTGTTTGAGCCCTTCAGCTTCCCGGTGTGCGGCTGAAATGGCGTGATGGATTTGTGTTTCCACGGACGTCCAGTCGATGTTGATCCAGCCGGTCTCTTCCAATACGGCGATACCGGCTAGTAACGCACCGGTGAGCAGCGCAGCCATTTTCAGAAATCTCCGGGAGGCCCAACCAATGAAAAACCCTGCCAGGTAGCTGCCCCCGATGCCTGCCACAGCGGGCGATGACCAATGAGCTGCCCATGAGGCGAGGCCTGCGCCGGTTGCAATCCCAGCGGCGATGACGGATTTTGCATTCCAGGGCGCTTCGGCAAGAAGCGCTGCCCATATTCCCTGGGAGGCCGATTCGTGTGGCGGCTCCTGATAGTGGTCTATGTCCATATCATGAAGCGGTCTAGAGTTTGCTGAATAACTCAATTTTTGCACGACTCGACGTTGTCTAACACGTAAGGTAGTAGTGTCGAATAATCAGCAGGATGCTCAAAATGGCCGTTCAGCAAGGCCGCAGCGAGTGAAGGGCCGAGGCGTACCCTCTGGAGTACGTTGAGGGTCTGAACGATGCGAGAACGCTGCTGGCGGACATTTTCAGCATCCTGCTAGAGCCGGTTGTTCGCGAAGGTATCGCAAGCCTTGGGGTCGCCGGTCTCCAATCCTTTGCGGAGCCATGTCATCCGTTGCTCAGACGATCCATGAGTCCAGCTTTCCGGCCTAACAGACCCGCTGGATGTTTTCTGGATTTGATCATCACCGATCGCCGCTGCCGCTCGAAGCCCTGCTTCGAAATCGCCCGGTTCGATCAGGTTTCGCTCTCGTTTGGCGTGGTGGCCCCAGACGCCGGCGAAACAATCGGCCTGCAGCTCCATTTGCACCGACAAGGCATTCCTCTCTCGTTCAGAGGCCTGGCGCTGGAGGCGCGTCACCTTCTCCGCAGTGCCCATGAGATTTTGTACATGATGGCCGACTTCATGCGCAATCACATAGGCCTGGGCAAAGTCGCCGGCTGCGCCAAGTCGCTGGGCCATGACGTTGAAGAAGGAGAGGTCGAGGTAGACTTTGTGATCGCCGGGGCAGTAGAAGGGACCGACAGCCGACGACGCGGTTCCGCACGCAGATTGGACTGCGCCGGTGAAGAGGACGAGTCGAGGATCTTCATACCGTGGCCCAAGGAGTTG
>JACMLT010000223.1 GCA_014379455.1 Nitrospiraceae bacterium | reverse complement strand
GGCCTCCTTCACAAATTCGATGGCGTCGTCCTCTTGTTGGAGCGCCTGGATATTCTTGTCCCCCCCTGGGATATAGACGGCATCGAAGAGGACGGAACTGGAGGTGAGGAAACTGAAATCGATGTGAATCTCCGCTCCCTTGGCACTGGTCAACATTCCAAGGCGAGGAGCCACAATCTTTGCCTGAGCGCCGGCCTCGATCAACGCTTTCTTCATACCGTTAAGATCCGCGTCATCGACTCCATCGGCGGCGAGGATCGCGACCTTGCGCGTCTTGATCCCGCCTTTCACGGAATTGGCCATCGACAACGCGGATGAGCGGCTCGCTGAGCTTTTGTTGGGTTTAGGCTGATACTCTGCGGGGTTTCCATCCGCCGGCACGCTCTCGTTCAACAGCGTAGGGGACTTCGTGGGAACGCTGAGTCCCAGTCCTTGTGCCACACGTTTGGCCAAAGAGGGATCGACCTGCATGAGCATGACGATCATGCGCTCTCGGATGGCGGGGACTTCCAGCTTGCCGAGCTCAAATCGAAAGGCTTTCACGATATGAGCTTGCTCCGGTTCGGATTGGCTGTGCCAGAACAGCGAGGCCTGGCTGAAATGATCGAAGAAACTCCGACTTCGCTGTCTTACTTTTGTCCCTGACATCTTTTCCGCGTAGCTGACAAAGCCACCAAGGTCGGCCTTCGCCTGCATGGGGCAGCCTCCGCCAAGTGAGTTCGGCTGGTAGCTGGTTCGCCCGTCGTTGATGGCCTGCCGCATATGTCCGTCGCGTTGGTTGTTGTGAACAGGCGCGACCGGACGGTTGATTGGAATCTCATGGAAGTTTGGACCACCCAACCGGATCAGTTGCGTATCCGTGTACGAGAAGAGACGTCCCTGTAGGAGCGGATCGTTGGAGAAATCAATCCCGGACACGAGATGGCCCGGGTGAAACGCGACTTGCTCTGTTTCCGAGAAAAAGTTGTCCGGGTTCCGGTTGAGAGTCATTTTGCCGATGCGCTGCACGGGGACCAATTCTTCAGGGATGAGTTTTGTGGGATCCAGCAGATCGAAGCCGAATTTCTGTTCGTCTTTTTCCTCGACGACTTGTATTCCAAATTCCCATTCGGGATACGCTCCGCCCTCGATCGCGTCCCACAGGTCGCGCCGGTGAAAGTCCGGATCTTTCCCCGAGATTTTCTGCGCCTCATCCCAGACGACCGAATGGAGACCGAGCAGCGGCTTCCAATGAAACTTCACGAAGCGGGCCTGCCCCTTGTCGTTGATCAACCGGAAGGTGTGAACGCCGAAGCCTTCCATCATGCGGTAACTCCTCGGGAGCGCCCGATCCGACATGACCCACATGATCATATGCATGGATTCCGGCATCAGGGAGATGAAGTCCCAGAAGGTATCGTGAGCCGCAGCCGCCTGCGGCATCTCATGATGCGGCTCGGGCTTCACCGCGTGCACGAGATCGGGAAATTTGAGTGCATCTTGGATAAAGAACACAGGCATATTGTTGCCGACCAAATCGAAATTTCCTTCTTGTGTATAGAACTTCACCGCGAACCCTCGGGCGTCGCGGGCAAGATCGGATGAGCCGCGCGAGCCGACGACCGTCGAAAACCGCACAAAGACGGGCGTCTTGATCGACGGATCCTGGAGAAATACGGCCTTGGTCAGTGGGGCCAGCGATTTATACACCTGGAAATACCCATGGGCGGCTGAACCGCGCGCATGCACGACACGCTCAGGAATCCGTTCATGGTCGAAGTGGGTGATCTTCTCACGCAGGTGGAAATCTTCCTGTAACGATGGTCCGCGCTCACCGGCTTTCAGCGAGTTCTGATCGTCGTTGATTCTGAGTCCTTGATTTGTCGTGAGGTATTCCTCCGCAGCGTCCTCCTTGAACATCGCGAGATCTTTGTCCTTCTGATTCTTTTCGTTCTCTTTCCCTTTAGCCACGTTCGGTGCCCTCCATCATATGTTTTTGGTTGGCTTCAGCCTTGTCGTTCATTCCGCAGCATCCCTTGCTCGCAATCCTACATCTGATGAACCGGTTGACCCAAACGGGGCAATGCATGCCTTCCTAGGCTTTCGTCGAACAGGTCCCGGTTGATCGCCTGTCCCGCGATGGCCCCTTGTCCCGCCGCGATGATCATTTGACAGTTCGCCGCAGTCACGCAGCCTGCTGCATAGAGACCGGCTACGCTCGTTTTCAGCGAGGCATCGACGATGATCTCTCCCTCCGTATCGATCGAGGCTCCAACGTCTTCAGCCAAGTCATTGTGATAGACGTCACCTCGGGTCGTGAAGGCTACATCGAGCTTCATCGGGTCGCCCTGCTCGAAGGTCAAGTCTCGAAGATGTCCCTCGTCATGTTCCACCATGCAGATTCGATCCTGACGAATCGTGATCTGATACTCCTTCAGCCATCCGGTGTGATCCGAATCCCATGTGGGCACTTGGCCGTTGGTGGCGATCATCACGCTCGGTGAGAAAAGCAACATGGCCAGCGCATAATCCGCCGCTTCATTGTTTCGTCCGATGATGACGATCCGTTTCCCTTGAACGCGATACGCATCACAGTCCTTACAAAAGAACAGGCTCTTCCCAAGGCAGTCTTTGACCCCGGGAATATCCGGTGGAAGGTGGGTTAGTCCCGTTGCAATCAAGACTCGTTTCGCATAATAGTCCGCCTGCTGACATTGGAGATGAAACGTGTCGTCATCCTTTGTGAGCGTCCGAACCTCATCCTCGATGATCTCCACGTGAAAACGAGCCACCTGCGCGTGGCCGCGCGTGAGAAGATCCGTACCGTCGATGCCGTCGGGAAACCCAAGGTAGTTCTGCACGTTCACTTCCCACTTGGCCATCGATCGGCCCGAATGGATCAGCAGTGTGTCCCGGCGGCTCCGACCCAGATACAGGGCCGCAGACAACCCCGCCAAGCCGCCGCCGATGATGATGACTTCCCGTAAGCCTGTCATGCGGAACGGTCCAATCTCTCAATTCGTGGCGCCGACCAATTTGACCATGGGCTTCGTTTGTATGTCCGGCGATGGAGCCAACCGGGAACCACGAGACTCTGCATACACCGCCGTGAACTCGGCTCCGAACAGAAATATCTGCGACGCATAGTAGACCCAAATCAACATGACCACGAGGGACCCAGCCGCCCCGTAGGCGATGCCGACATCGCTCTTGCTCAGATAAAAGCCAATTAAGAACTTGCCGATCGTGAAGAGCAGCGACGTGATGATCGCGCCGATCCACACGTCGCTCCACTGAATGGACGCGTCAGGGAGCAGTTTGTAGATCATGGCGAATAAGAGTGTGACGATGGCAAATGACACGAAAAAATTGATGAGTTGCAGCAGGAATCCTGGGACCGGAAGAACATGTTCCAGGGTCGTGCCTATCGCTGATAACCCAGCGCTGATGACCAAGGAGATCAACAGCAGAAATCCGGTTCCAAAAACCGCCAGGAGTGAAATGAAGCGGTTCTTGAGAGCTTGCCAGATGCCCTCCCCCGGCTTTTCCTCGACCCTCCAAATCGTGTTCAGCGCTTCCTGAAGTTGAGCAAATACACCGGTTGCCCCGAGTAGCAGCACGACAAGCGCCAGGACCGTGGCAATGATGCCGGCGGCGGGCTTCCTGGCTTCTTCGATCATGCTTTGAATAGCTTTCGCGCTCTCGTCGCCGACGAGGCCTTGAATCTGCCCGATAATCTGGCCTTGCGCCGCCTCCTGTCCGAACACTAATCCGGCAATCGCAATGACGATAAGGAGCAGAGGCGCCAGAGAAAAGATCGCATAAAATGCCAAGGCGGCGCCTAGGCCTTGGGCATGATCTGCAGTCCATTTTGTGTAGGTGGCGCTCAGCAGTTTCCACATCACGTTCAGGCCCATAGGCTCCTCCAGAGTCCGGCAACTAAGAGACGCCTAGAGCATGCTTGTCTCCCGGCGCCCCGGTTACACATAGACGGACTAGTTGTCTTACTTCTTCTTGGGGGTCTTCTTCGCCGTCAACTGCTCCTTCCGCTTCACGACTTGGGAACAAAGTGCGTCCCAATCGATCTCGTAGTCTTCAGCCTTCGGAAACATTTCTGCCTCTTCTTCCTTGATGTGATGCCGAACGTTCTCGGCCAGCACGGTAAACTTGGCATCGTAGCGTTCGTCGCTGGGCTTCATCTTCTTCAGTTCCCCGAGCAGCCCGTGCACGACATGATGCTCCTCAAGCGCCTCATCCATCAGGTCATCGTCATCGATTTCAGCGCGAATGGCCGGATAGATGAGTTCTTCTTCCAACTTGCTATGCACCTCTAGTTCCATCAACGTCGTCTCGACGATCTGCTGTTTTGTCTTGCTATCTTCGGCCTGCTCGAATTCTTCGAAGAGACTCTTCACTTTCTTGTGGTCCTCCCGAAGCATATCCGTCACCGATGATGCGCCAGCTTCCTGAGATTTTGTGAACATGAGGATCCTCCCTTTGCTTCATTGCTATTGCTATTGTTTCTCTCGCAGTCCTGATTATGCCGCAGCCAAGGAAGGTATAAGACTGGGTTGTACCCTAGTCCGCAGTACTCATAACGGTTCGTAGACAAATCGCTGAGACGTGTCGCGAGACCGACTGGGGGGGGAGCCGTGAGAAATCGAACTCGTGAATGAAGAGTCCGAGAGCGAGCACCGGCGACGGGCTCGTCGTGGCAGCGGCTAGGCGATTGCAGCGGTGATGAGCCCCCCGGCCGACGTCGAATTCAGCAAGCGGCACGGTGTAGAGACGAAATTTATTGACGCGTTGAGTCGTACTCGGACCGAGGGGCCCGTTCTCGGCGGTTACCTGCGATCATTTGCACGAGGGCCGGTACGGCTTGACGGAGCATCTCGTGGAGGAGACCACGTCCGAATCGGACGAGGCCGCCCCGTACGACACCGAGTTCGTCTTGGAG
>JACMLT010000222.1 GCA_014379455.1 Nitrospiraceae bacterium | reverse complement strand
GAACGGTCAATGTCGGACAGGCTTTTAGCCCGCATTATTCATGAAGGTTCGTTGCGAAAGCGTGCAGACGCGACGCGAGACGGGCACTCGGAGCCGTAAGGCTCTGAGGCATACTCATGCAGTATGTCGAAGGGCTGAGCGGCGAGACTGCCTGTCGTAGCAGCGTATCCGCGCTTGCAGCAGACGCTTCATGAATAATGGGGGCTAAGGACGCCAGAAGGCCTCCCAATCCTCTTGCCGGATTTGCAGCGCTCGAAGGACATCGACCGGAAGACCAGTAGAGACCTGAGCCTGGGCTTCATACCCCACTATTTGTTTGTGCAAAATGAACGCCATGGCTTTTAAATGCTGAAGACTCAGCCGAACCGTCGCAACCCGTTCAATGGGCGGCGGAACACCAGGCGCCACTGGATTCGCTCCGGAAACTTGAAAGTTCAGTGTGCATCCAAGCGGCCCGAGGTTGAGCTGAAATTGGTCGGCATAGACATCAGGGGTTTCGGCCATACGTCCTCCTAGAAAGTTTGGTTGCGTTCGCGAGGCAATAGTAGCGTTCATTCTAGGATGTGGTCAATGGAGTCAACCCCTATAGCAGGCAGCCTTGCACATCGATCAAGTGACAGATCCCACTCCCCTTTCTGCTTGCAGCAGCCATGGCTAATCCGTAAAATGCCGCCTGGATCTTGTCGATTCTGCGGAGGGACCGACCATGCAGAGCTCCAATCAATCCGGCTTCTTTTGTTGTCACCGGCGAGTCAATCAGGCGAACAAGAACCCGGAGCCGCTGCGTTCTGACATCAAGGACGTGGTGGTCTATGCCGTCTAAAGAAAAAAAACGCGGCCAGACGAAGGAAGCCTCCAAATCAACGGAATCTCCTCAAGCGGCTGGCACTGCCGAAGATTTTGAAAAACTCGGCGTATTCTATCTAGGTCGTCCGTACGATCTGGCCGCGAAACAGGCGAAGCCCGGCTGGTTACTCTACGACTCGAAAGACTTGGTGACTCACGCCGTCTGCGTCGGAATGACCGGAAGTGGTAAAACCGGCCTCTGCATAGGACTCCTCGAAGAAGCAGCCATCGACGGTATCCCTGCGCTTATCATCGATCCGAAGGGCGATCTCGCCAATCTGATGCTGAACTTTCCGCAACTGCGCGGGGAAGATTTCGCACCATGGATCAATGAGGATGATGCGCGCAAGAAGGGTCTCTCCCCAACGGACTATGCAAGCCAACAAGCCGAGATGTGGAAGAAAGGCTTGGGGGATTGGGGCCAGAGCGGCGAACGAATTCAGAAGCTCCGCGATACCGCCGATGTCGTCGTCTACACGCCGGGCAGCAACGCAGGCATTCCGGTATCTATCCTCAAATCGTTCGCGGCGCCGTCGCAAGAAATTTTGGACGACCCTGAGATGCTGCGGGAACGGATCGGCACGACGGTGACGAGTCTGTTGGGTTTCATCGGCGTCGAGGCCGACCCCATCAAGAGTCGCGAACACATTCTGCTCTCGACGATTCTTGGCCAGACATGGAAAGCGGGACAGGATCTGGATCTGGCTACATTGATCCAGCAGATCCAAACACCGCCGATTGCCAAGATCGGTGTGTTGGATCTGGACTCGTTCTATCCCTCGAAGGAACGCTTTGCCCTCGCCATGCAGTTGAATAACTTATTAGCATCGCCGGGATTTTCTGCCTGGTTGGAAGGTGAGGCGCTCGACGTTGGACAGATGCTCCATTCGCCAGGCGGTAAGCCGCGGCTCGCCATTTTCTCGATCGCGCATCTGAATGATGCGGAGCGCATGTTCTTTGTCACCTTATTGCTGAGTCAAACGCTCGGCTGGGTGCGGGCACAGTCCGGTACAACCAGCCTCCGCGCCATCCTCTACATGGACGAAATCTTCGGCTATTTCCCGCCCGTCGCCAATCCGCCGTCCAAGCAGCCCTTGCTCACGTTGCTGAAGCAGGCGCGGGCGTTCGGCCTGGGCGTGGTGTTGGCGACACAGAACCCCGTCGATCTGGACTACAAAGGCTTGGCCAATACCGGCACCTGGTTCATCGGGCGCCTGCAAACTGAACGAGACAAGGCGCGTGTCGTGGAAGGACTGGAGGGCGCCGCCGCAAGTAGCGGAAAGAAGTTCGATAAACAGGGGATGGAACAACTTCTCGCGGGCCTCGGTAATCGTGTCTTTCTCATGAATAATGTGCATGAAGATGCACCGGAAGTCTTTCAGACACGATGGACGCTCTCATACCTTCGAGGGCCATTGACGCGGATCCAGATCAAGACGCTGATGGAGCCCGTGAAACGTAAAAGGTTAAACGTAAAAGGTAATACTGCTGGCGTGGATCTTGAGTCTTCGCAACCCACGCATCACGTTTCACCTTTTACGTCTCACCTTTCACGCCCTATGCTCCCACCCGATGTGCCGCAGCATTTTATCCCTGTCCGAGGGAACCAACCAAGTGGCAGCACCTTGATCTACCAGCCGATATTGCTCGGTGCCGCGCAGGTGGGGGTATCGGACAGCAAGGCCGGTGTCGAGGTGGCTCAGGATATGACTGTGCTGGCGCCGATCTCAGAGGGTGCGGTAGCGGTGGATTGGGATCGTGCAGTGGAAGCAGGTTTGGCCCTGGCCGATCTGGAGTCATCGCCCTCAGACGGTGCGCAGTTCGGTGTTGTGCCCAGCACGGCAAGCAAAGCCAAAAGCTATCAGACCTGGAACAAGGACTTTTCCGGCTGGTTGTTCCGCACGCAGAAAGTCGAGCTATTGAAGAGCCCCAGTGCAAAAACCGTTTCCATGCCCGGCGAATCCGAGCGAGACTTCCGTGTGCGACTGCAACAATCTGGCCGGGAAGCACGGGACAAACAATCGGATAGCCTGCGCCAAAAGTACGCACCGAAGATTGCCGCCTTGCAAGATCGGATCAGGCGTGCAGGACAAATGGTCGAACGGCAGCAAGCGGAGTCTCGCTCGAGTCAAATGCAAGCGGCCATTTCTGTGGGTGCCTCGATTCTCGGGGCGTTTCTCGGAAGAAAAACAATCAGCGCAACGAACATCGGCCGGGCAACTACGGCGATTCGTGGAGCTGGTCGAGTGATTAAAGAATCGCAGGATGTGGGGCAAGCCGAAGAGAACGTCTCAGCACTCCAGCAGCAACTGGCCGACCTCGAATCCCAGTTTAAGACGGAGACCGATGCCCTTGCTGCCGCGATCGATCCTCTCAATGAGCCACTCGAAACCGTCTCTCTTAAACCCACCAAAGCCAACATCACGGTGAAACTCGTGGCCCTCGCCTGGACACCTCATTGGCAGGATGGGAAGGGTGTACTGACGCCGGCCTGGCAATAGACCCTTCCTCCGCGGTTGAATCTACCGCGTTGCCATATGCCCCTGTCTCAGTGCTTGCGATCTTTCTGCATGATTTTATCGGTCCACGCGAGGAGGATCGCCGAAGCAAGAAAGGTCATGTGGATGAAGATCTTCCACTTAATATGTTCAGAGTTTTCATGCTCGATATTGACGAAGGATTTGAGCAGGTGAATGCTGGAGATGCCGATCAGAGAGGCTGCAAGTTTAATTTTGATGGTGCCGGGATCGATATGGGTCAGCCATTCCGGTCGATCGGGATGCCCCTCTAAATCCAATTTACTCACAAAGGTGGCGTAGCCGCCGATGATCACCATCGTGACATCAATCAACCCCAGAACACCCAGCATGAACACGGTTTCCTGCTGCTGATGGATATGCCAGATCATCTCCCACAGTTCGACGAGAAACTTATATGCGTACAGCAGTTCGGCCACGATGAGGCCGCCATAGAGCGGCGCTTGAATCCACCGGCTGGCAAATACGATGGTTTCGAATAGGTGCTCGACACGGTTGATAGGAGCATGCGGGTGCTTCACGGCTGGGGGTTCTGAAGAATCGGAATGACTCACGGGGCGCTATCCTAGTGGGCGAGGAAGGGGGCTGTCAATTCCAACGACAGCCCTGAGGTCATGAGAGACGTCACGGCGACCGTAGAGAAACGTTGATCAATCAGCCAGCGTGGCAACGGGTGATGCCGCCGATTCGACCTGGCTAGGCGGGGCACACAGAAGATGAAGCGTCTGGATGATCTTTTGACCCTCCGAGGCCTTCTCGAGATAAAAACTGGCCCCAGCGAGAGAGCAGGCCGCCTGGTCGTCGCGCGAAGGGTCATCCGTGACGATAATGATGATCGGCGGGATCATCAATCGTTT
>JACMLT010000221.1 GCA_014379455.1 Nitrospiraceae bacterium | reverse complement strand
GTTGGATTAAGCAGCATCTTCCGTTGTCAAAAGTCAGCGGCGGCGTCAGCAACATTTCAATATCGTTTCTCGGCAACAACCGCGTGCGCGAGGCGATGCATGCGGCAGACCTCTATCACGCCATCAAGGCTGGCCTGGACATGGGCATTGTGAACGCCGGACAGCTGGCAGTGTACGAGGAGATTCCCAAGGACCTCCTGGAACTGGTCGAAGATGTGCTGCTGAACCGCCGGCCTGATGCAACAGAACGATTGGTGACGTTTGCCGAGACCGTCAAGCAACAGGGCAAAGTGGCGGTGAAAGACGATGAGTGGCGTTCAGGCACGGTCGAGGAGCGCCTCTCCCATGCATTGGTGAAAGGCATGACCGACTACATCGAGCAGGATATTGAGGAGGCTCGACAACAGTATGCCAAGCCCCTGCATGTGATCGAGGGACCACTGATGGCCGGGATGAACATCGTCGGGGACCTGTTCGGGTCCGGCAAGATGTTTTTGCCTCAAGTGGTCAAGAGCGCCCGGGTGATGAAAAAAGCCGTCGCCTACCTCATGCCATTCATGGATGCGGAGAAGCAACAATCGGGTGCGTCGAGCTCGAATGGCAAGATCCTTCTCGCCACCGTCAAGGGCGATGTGCATGATATCGGGAAGAACATCGTCGGGGTGGTTCTGGGATGTAACAACTACGAGGTGATCGATCTTGGCGTGATGGTGCCGTGTGAACAGATTTTGGCAGCAGCACGCGAACATGGGGTCGCGATCATTGGGCTCAGCGGGCTGATTACCCCGTCGCTAGACGAAATGGCACACGTGGCACGCGAGCTGACGCGCGAGGGCTTCGATCTGCCGTTACTCATCGGCGGCGCCACTACGAGCAAAGCCCATACGGCTGTCAAGATCGCTCCGGGTTATAACCATTCCGTGGTGCATGTGCTGGATGCCTCCAGAGCGGTGGGTGTTGTCGGCAGTCTGGTCAATGCCGACGTGCGAGCTGACTTCGCCAAGAAGGTTCGTGCCGACTATGATCAGATACGCCAGACCCATCAGGACAAGGGAGCCAAATCCCTCTGGACGTTAACAAAGGCACGTGCCAACCGATTCCAATCCAAGTGGGCTGAGGTCGATATTCCCATGCCAGCCTTCACGGGGGTGAAAGTGGTGCCGCAGCAGCCGCTGGATCAGCTAATTCCCTATATCGATTGGTCGCCGTTCTTCCACACCTGGGAATTGCGCGGACGCTACCCGACCATTTTTCAAGATCCTGTCGTGGGTCCAAAGGCCAAAGAGTTATACGACGATGCGCGGGCCTTGCTCCGGAAGATTGTCGATCAACGACTCTTCACCGCCAACGGGGTCTATGGATTTTTCCCCGCCAATAGCCTGGGTGACGATATTGAAATCTATAGCGATGATCGTCGCACGGAGGTGCTGACGACCTTTCATACGCTACGCCAGCAATCGGAAAAGCCTCAAGGGCAAAACAGTTTTGCGCTAGCGGATTTTGTGGCGCCGAAAGAGTCAGGCCGCGCGGATTATATTGGAGCCTTTGCCGTGACGACGGGAGTCGGGGTGGATGTGTTGTGTAAAGAGTTCGAACGCGATCACGACGATTACAATTCCATCATGGCCAAAGCCTTAGCCGACCGCTTGGCCGAAGCCTTTGCCGAATATCTCCATAAGATGGTTCGTGACGTGTGGGGGTATGGTAAGAACGAGGCGTTGACTTCCGACGACTTAATCCGTGAAAAATATCGCGGCATTCGTCCAGCCCCAGGGTATCCGGCTTGTCCTGATCATACAGAGAAGCGGTTGCTCTTCGATCTCTTATCCGCAGAACAGCACACCGGCATCACTCTGACGGAAAGTTTCGCCATGTGGCCTGCCGCCTCGGTTAGTGGGCTCTATTTCTCCCATCCGGAGGCCAAATATTTTGCGGTGGGGAAGATCGGAAAAGATCAGGTGCTTGATTACCAGGTGCGAAAGGGGATGCCTCTTTCAGTGCTGGAACGATGGTTGGGACCGAACCTGAACTACGAACCGAGTGGAAGGTAGGAGATCTCTCTGTAGCATGCCCGAACGTCTGCGTCGCGAGACCAGCTAGGACGCTTCTGCAAGGACAGGTTGTTGAACTGGTTTCCCAATCACGGCAGTCAGTGCCGACTTCACCCGCCGATATCGTTCTTCTGCCCAGCGGTTTACGTCCTCTGAATCAGTAAAGACCAGATCCCAGGCTTTCGTCGCATCCAGCATGAGCAATTGGTGTGGGAGACCATCGTCGGACGCGTAGACGACGAGCACTGCAGAGTTGCCGGTGAGGCTAATATCCGTAAACACATGCACCGTGGAGCCCTCCGGCAAGCTGATGTCGCGGGAGGCGGCTTCGACGAGGGGATGGTACAGCCACTGAAGGAATTGGGACGTCACTTCGTAGGCATTGCTTGCACATAAGAGGCGAGGATTTGGTTTTTCTCCGAACAAATTTTCGGTGAGATAGGTCGCAGCCTCCCAGGTCGGCATCACTCCGGACGTCACCAAGGATTCGCACAGATACGCGATCCAATTGCGCGTTGCCGTCTGTGTGGGTGCTACCGTTGCCTTGTTCAACACGGTCCACAATCCTTTCAAAAGCGCGACTGTTGCGAGGACAGGGCTGGGAATGCGTGGATCGGCCTGTCCCTGACAGATGAGGCCAGTATATCGGTGGGTGGAAAAACGGTCAACGAAATGGTGAAAAGGCTTCCCTACGATTCTCGAATCATAGTGCGCGGACTTGGTCGGCATACTGATCATGGATGTGTTTGATCTCGTTCAGCGAGGCAAAGAAGGTGTCGAGGAGCTCGGGGTCGAAGTGTTCCCCCCGATGTTTGGTCATGAGCTCCACGGCCTGATCGAGGGGGAAGGCCGGCTTATAGATCCGCTGTGTGGTCAGGGCATCGAAGGAGTCGGCAATCGCGGCGATTCGTCCTTCGACCGGGATCGCATTGCCCTTCAACTTGCGCGGATATCCGTTGCCATCCCACCGTTCATGGTGGGTCCAGGCGATCGATGCCGCGACTTTGAGGATTTCCGCATCCGATCCGCTGAGGATTCGATAGCCGATCTCCGCATGTTGAGAGATGACCTTGAATTCTTCCGGTGTAAATTTGCCGGGCTTCAGGAGCACATGGTCTGGCGTGCCGATTTTTCCGATGTCGTGCATGGGGCTCGCGGTGCGGATCAAATCGCACTGTTCGACTGAAAGCCCATGCTTCCTGGCGAGCAATTCACAGTAATGGCTCATGCGATGAATGTGCTGAGCTGTTGCACTGTCCCGATATTCGGCGGCGATCGCGAGTCGTTGAATCGTTTCCTCTCGTGAGAGGCGCAGCTCTTTTTCACGGAGCTCGAGCCATTCGAGCGCTTGCTGGAGCGCCATCGTTCTGGTCCTGACGACATCTTCCAGGTTCTCCCGGTGCAGGCGATTTTCAAGTTCAAGCCGACGGCGGCGGAGCGCGTTGGCGACATCGATCATGACTTCATTGGATTCGAAGGGTTTGACGATGTATCCAAAGGCACCCATGTCGAGCGCCGCGTTCGCCAGGACCGAGCTATCGAGACCGGTCACCATAATGACGGCGGTGTGGGGATGCTCGTTCATGATATTGCGAACGAGATCCATACCCGACTCACCGGGCATGTTCACATCGCACAAGATTAATGCAAAGGGTTGTTCATCCAGCCGTGTCCGTGCCTCACGCGCATCGGACGCGAGGACTGTCTCGTACCCATGGGTCTGAAGCATGTAGCCGAGCAGTCGGCGGATCGGTTCTTCGTCGTCAACGATCAGAACGCGTTTGAGTTCGAAGAGGGCTTGTTGGTCAGATCGGTCAAGAGGCATTATCATGTGATTATACTCTATTAGGCGTATAGGCAGAAGGAAACTGTATTGGCTCAGTGGATGCTACATGTGTATTACAATGTTCAGAAGTCTCAAGAGAATGTAAGACAAAAGCACCTTTTGTGCCAACCTATTTCGGAAATTTGCATGGTCGGACTTCATCGTCCTGATGGTGTCTTCCTCTCCTGGAAACAGGAAAAACTGCGTTGGGAGAGCAGGTTCATGGGTCGTCGTCGCTTCATTGCTCGAGATGTATGTGTGGGAGAGGCTTGAGGTGGTCTATGCCTGTACAGATTTAGCCATACGCACCGTGTATTTTTGTACAAGCCGATGGGCGAAATGGTAGAAGCCTCATGTCATTTTCGCATGATTCACGAAACACCCTCGTTTGGGAGTAACGTATATTTCCCGTGATTACGCTGTTGTTCCTGAATACCTCCGGGGAGAGGGGGACCAGGAAATTCGGACAGTGGGGTACGTGGTCGCCTTGCTTCACCGACGCCCCAAGGGGCGAACCAAGGAGCGAGACGATGAAGCGAACGAGACGCAATCATGGGGCGGCCTTCAAGACACAGGTGGCGTTCGCCGCGGGCCAAGGTGAGAAGACGCTGGCGGAGTTGGCCCCACAATTTGGCGTGCCTCCCATCCAGACCACGGAATGGAAGCTGCAGTTGCTGACACAAGCCGTCGGCGTGTGTGGCGGGACGACGAAGGCCACGATGGACGCGCTCGAGCTTCAGGTTCTCCACGCCAAGATCGGGCCGCTGGCGCTGGAGCATGATGTTTTAGAAGGCGCGCGCGCCCTAAAAGGGCCTCGCTCGACGGCCGCAGGGAGACCAATACGGCTCTCATTCCAGCGGAGAGAAACACAAGCAAGCTTGGGAAAATCATCGGATGCGCGCAGTAAAAGCCAACCTGGGCACACCCTTAGAAGAGGAGGGAGGAGTGCTGCCTAACCCCGTAATGTAGCGCCGAACGACGAACAGACCAGCAGGCCAGCCGCGCACCGAAAAATGTTCGATTACAAGACGCAACCCCAATTTGCCAATATCTGATCCTAAATTGCAGACCACGCGTCGGTGTGGGAGGAGTCAAAAAATACTCCCGACCCCTTTCAATTCCTCTCTTATTCTTGTGAAGGCGTCCAAGCCTGCGCTCAACGTACTGGCAATTTAGATCAATCGGCCTGCCGATTTTTCACTCGGCAGTTTTTACTTCTTCTTCATGCATATTCAGAAACAGCTCTTGTCTGATATCTTGCAGCTTGGTTTTGACTTTCGCCTCGTTATCGCTCCCTATCCGCATGAGAATCCTCTGGCCTATGGAGCGCCCTTCAAGATCAGGATCAGCATAGATGTAGACTATTTTGGGCTGAAGGAGCTTCACGGGGTCTTTGATATCCGGTGCGGCAGCCAGATTGTCGATG
>JACMLT010000220.1 GCA_014379455.1 Nitrospiraceae bacterium | reverse complement strand
TCCGATCGTAAGCGCCCGCAGCGCCAGCTCCAGCGCCGCAGTCCCTGAACTGACCGCCACCCCACCCTGCACGCCGACGAAAGTGGCCATGTGACGCTCGAATTGCTCAACCCGAGGCCCCTGGGCAATCTGCCCAGAACCTAGTACTTCGGCTGCCGCTTGCAAGTCCTCCTCGTCGATCGCAGGCCGTGAGTGGGGAATGATTGTCGCCACAGTTGTCATAGGCCGATATTAATAAACAATCGCAGTGGAACAAAGCCTTCTGCGTTTTTCACCCGCCCCTGGATGCCGCGGAAATGTGCCTCGGCCCGAATCACATCCACGATGCTCAGACCTTCGATGTGGGTCTTTTTCACCTGCGAGGCATGGGCCTCGATTGACTTGACCTTTTTCTCGACCACCTGGTCGATATCGACAAAGACAGTCGGCGAGAAGTTCTGAGTTGTCGGTCCTTCGTAAAACAGGACATTCTGGGTATAACGGGTCGCAGTAATCGTACTCATCGCGAGGTGCCGATGGTCTTGATGGGTATCATCGTGGTAGTGCGAAAAGATGAAGTGCGGCTGAACCTCTTTCACCACTGCTTCAATCTCTTGGATTAATTCGCGCCCTATCGGAACGGCCGTGTCCTCATACCCACCCCAGAAAATTTTCTCGGCCTGCAATTGCTTCGCCGATTGCTCCTGTTCGAGCTTTCGTACGCCGCTCGAGCCACCCTTATCACCCGCCGTCATGACCATCAGAAAAATACGATGCCCCTTTTGCGCATACTTGAGCAATGTTCCTCCGCACCCGGCTTCAATATCATCCGGATGGGCGCCGATTGCCAGGATCCGCATTGGCGCTCTACGTTCGTTTGCCATTTCATTCCCCTCGCTTGGAGCTACGCTGCCGTAACCACGTTTTGACCTACCCGTGCACCACGCAGTCGCGTCAGCGCGTCCGGGCCGCAACAGAACAACAGATCAATGGCCGACATCGCCGGCATGAATGGTTCATAGACTTGCCGATATATCGGATGGTGGAACTGTTGCATCTCCAGCTTCAATCCCGACGATTCAAATCGCATAACATCCAGATATTGCTCCCCGCCCGGACCGGAGAGATATCCCGATGCGCCGGCGGCATGACAAAGATCAATCAATCGATCGGTAGGCTCTTCGCGCGCCTCCCACTCAGACGCACAACGGACAGGCGTTGTAATTCCGTATGCCCCAAGCAGCCAGCGAATTACTCTCATGTTCAGCTCATGCAATCGCTCCCATGGCAGAGCATAGAGGCTGAGCAATTCCGGAAGGTAGTGGTCACGGAATGGCGCCTGCGCATACTGCATCTCGATGGCATGTCGGTGCTGGCGTTGCCAATTCACAGTTTGGTTGATCTGAACATCTTTCACCAATTGGCCTAATCGATGAAGGACTGGTACGGTCACCCATTGGCAACCGCTCGCCGTTCTGATTCGATTGCGATTTTGCCACTCGTTCTTCTTGAACTGCACTGAATCCAAGGCGATAAATAGACCCGCCTGATCGATCTTGTCCAGATACCCAAGCCAGGGTAGATACTGTGGTTGATGAATCGTGACGCGCATCAATGAGCCTCAGCGAGCTGCCCGCAGTGCGAGAATCGGCTCCACAAAGATCGGGTTACTCAAGAGTTCACCACTGCCGGTGATCTCCACTCGATAGGTCATCCGCTCTGCGATTGGCACGCTTGTGTCAGGCCAGTCGACATGAAACGGTGTTTCACCAGCCAACTGAGCGAGGACCTGACCGGAACGGATCACCCTCACGTTCACAGGATGGCGGCCACGATCGACTGCCGTGACAGCGAGGCGGACCATGAGATCGCGTGCCCCGCCTGGATCAAGCCTATCACCGACCGATGCCGATTTGGTTCCACCTTGGCATACCACTCGAAACTCATCTAATCGAAGTTGAACATGCTGATCGCCATCCCCCACCGCATAGGAGTGACCGGACTGAAGCGCCTCAAGAACACCGGCCGCTGTCCGATCTTTCACCCAGAGCACCGTCACAAGTCGATGCAAGTCCTTCCCCGCATCCGTAAATCCATGAAACGCCAGTTCCCCGATCAGCACAGGGATCGGTCGCTGTTCACTTGTGGGCAATTGCAGCAACCGATCCCACAGTTCACCCGGCTTGATACCTGTTCGTCCATCCTGATAGAGCCCCCCAAATCCGGTATACCCTGTCGTCTGCAGCAAGGATTCAAGATGGGGTTCCGTCTTGACGGTGACGATTCCCAGTGGCCCAGCAGCATATTCATGAAAGTCTCGCGCCTCTGTCATCGACCAAAAAACAAGCCCACCTTTAGCCCTCACATCATCGATGAGGGCCTGGTAGGGACGATACCCCAATCGGTCATCATACGAACTAAACGCAGGCTGGCTCAGGGGCCAGGCATTCGCCACCAGCGCCACGGCAAGGACGATCAGAACACAGGCGATAGCCCGCCGTAGCGATCGCCGATTGGTATCGCGCCGGAGCGGCCTCCACAACCAGACCGCTGGAATAGCCAACAACATCGGCACACCATTGACCGCTCCTCGCCAATCGAAAGTATAGGACGATGTATTCCCGCTCGCAGGAAGGGATCGGTAATCATCCGGCTTGGTCAGACCGATCACCAGAAGATTGCGTTGAGCATTATGCATCGTCAACGTTCGCTCCAAAATCGAGCCGGTCCAATAGTAATAGGGGGCGACCTCGACTCCGGGTAGGATGATCAGCTTCGGGTGACGGCGCTGCGCTGCCGCGATCTCGTCCAAGTACCGTTCGATTCCATACTCCAGCACAGAGGGAAAACTGACGTGTTGTTTTAAAAGACCAGGCAACGGCCACAGTCCATACTCATAACGGAGAGAAAAATTATCGGTCAGAATCAGCGCATCCAAGCCGAGTTCTTCCGCCCGTTCGGCCAGCGCCTCAACGGTCAGTTCGCCGGTGCTGGCAGTACTATGGACGTGCACCGTAGCCAGCAACGGCTGCCGCTCTTCCGATGCCTGCGCTCGCATACCAAAACCTGGCAGCGATGACGCCATGATCACGAGTGCCAGTATCAATCGACAGGTACGATTTATCTGTTCCTTATTCTTACCCGCGAGCACTGAGCGCCTCTGCAAAAATTGATTCAATCGCGCAAACCATTGAACGCGAACCATATCGGCTGTCTACGCTACGGCCCGCAGCCAGGCCTAATTGCTGAGCCCAATCCGGTTGATCGAGTAATCGCTGTATGGCATCCGCCAACGCACCGGCGTTGCCAGGAGGCACCAGTAAACCAGTTTGCTCGTGGCTGATGACGGCCGGAATACCACCGACACGGGAGGCAATCACCGGCAACCCGGCAGACATAGCTTCGACCAGCGCACGCCCCATCCCTTCATTGAGCGAAGGCAACACAAACAGATCCATCCCGGCCAGACAGGACTCGACATCATCCCGGTGACCTAGGAAATGAACCGCATCACCAAGACCGGCCAACTCCGCTTGCTGAAGAAGTGCATCATGTCGATCTCCACTCCCAACGATCACAAGATGAAGGGAGGGAAAATCCTGTTTCAACTTGGAGACGGCTTCGATCAGGTATTGATGACCTTTAATGTCGGTGAGCCATCCGACCGATCCAACGATCTGCGACCCAGCTGGACAGCCAAACCAGTCCGGCTGTTGTTTCCCCTGAGCTCTTGCCCTCCTGAATCGCTCACGGTCGATCCCGCTCGGGACCACAGCGAACCGGTCGAGCTTACCGACCTCTCGATCAAGATGATCCTGCCGTTCCGATTCTGTCAGCGCAATGAGCCGATCCGTCAATACACTCAGCCCTCGTTCGATCTGAAGAAACAGCCAGGAACGGAATGGACCGAAATGGCCATAGAACACATGGCCGTGTGGCGTATGAACGATGACCGGCACCCTTGCGAACCAAGCCGCCACTCGGCCCAACACACCAGCCTTCGATGTATGAGTATGGACCAATACCGGTTGTTCCTGTCGGAACAGACGAATCAATTCCCACAGGGCCTGTGCGTCCTTGATCGGATGGACCTCTCGCGTCAGTGCTGGAAGCAACATCCAACGCACGTCCGCCTTATCAAGTCGGCGACAATTCTCCTCAGTTGCAGCCTGCCCGCCTTGCGCATCCCAACGACCTGGATACCCGGCAACGACCAACGGCTCGAACTGCGTACGGTCATGACCGAGCGCGGTCAACATCGTATTTTGGGCCGACCCGCCATGATCCAGGCGCGTAATGACATGAATCACCTTCCTCGCTCTGACCGACTGATGCCGCACAGCCGGTCTATTCTTCGACAAGCTCACGAACAATCGATCAAGGTCTGCCGTATGCGCTGCCCAATTGTATCGCCGCTCCACGGCCTCGCGACCTTTCTTCGACAAGCGCTCTCGCTCACCTGGTTGACTGCGAAACCGCTTCAATACCAGTCGTAATGTTTTTGCGAGAGATGCTCCGTCTGTCCCTTCTGTGACAAACACCGGATCGACCGTGCTCAACACTTCTGGGATCGCGCCGACCGGCGTTCCCATGACCGGCGTACCACAGGCCAACGCCTCAACCGTCACCAAACCGAACCCTTCGAGTTGCAGCGTCGGCATCACAACCAAATCGGAAGCCTGGTAGTACTTCGCTAATTGATCTTCCGGCACAAACCCGAGCAACGTGACTACATCTTGTAATCCCTTGCTGCAAATATATTCTTCCAATCGCGAGCGCAGTGGGCCCTCCCCACCAATCAGAAGAAGCAGATCCTGCTGCTCCTCTCCGAGCATCGTCATGGCATCGAGAAGATGCTCTAATCCCATGCGAGGGACCAGATTGCGAACGGTAAACAAAATCGTGCGGCTCTCCGGTAATTTAAGTTCCCGTCTGATCTCATTCCGATCGTGCGGTGGGTAGAACGTGGCTGGATCGGCTGCGCCTGGAACCACGGTGATGGACTTCGGAGTGATGCCGTGCGTGGCCATGACTTGTTGCTTCATGAATTTGCTCAAGACGATCACATGATGACAGCGGCGGATCACCATTCGTTCAATCCAACGCCGGGCACGCACGCTCAGCCGTCGCCTGACACGTTCAAGCGTCGTCGCAGCCCGCTCCGCTCTGGTGAGATATTCCTCGTGCGCTAACGAGTGACAGACGTAGACCCAGCGACTGACCATCCCATAGCGGAACAAAATCGGACCGAGACCAGCCAGCGATTGATGAATCATGGCGATATCGACAGGGGAAGCCTGCATCATGCGGTCAAATGTCCGAAGAGAATTCTGTACTGAAGACCAGACAAAAGCAGGCTCGCTGGTTCGCATGACGGGATACCGCTGTTCGCTCACATTTCCGATCACCAGGCTGGCTTCCGCAGACTCAAAGGGAGCTCGCGCGAGCACGCGCACATTGTGGCCCAGCTTGGCAAGCCCCAGCGCTTGTTGCCGAAGCACTCGCTCGGCGCCGCCGATGACCTGTTCGATCGTGACTTCTGCAAGTAAGACGACGTTCATGCCGCGCCGACTCCCATTGGATAGGAAGAGACAGACTGTGCCACTTGCCCATGCCATAATTCCAACACCATGAGCGCATAGAGTTGATCCGTAAAATTCCTCCGGCCACTGTGGTGCTCTGCGAGCAGCCACTGCACATAGGCCGGATTGACGTACCCCCGTCGGCGGATGGCCTCATCAGAAAGCAAGTCCTGACTCATCTCGCGCAGGTCTTCTCTCAGCCATCGTGCGAGCGGGAGCATGAAGCCGCGCTTTTTTGCTGAGATAATACTTGCAGGCAACATGCCTTGCAGCGAAGATCTCATAAATCCCTTTAACTTCCATCCTTGAAATTTTGTCGAGGCCGGCAACGAACAGGCAAAGGCCAGCAAATGGTGATCGCAGAAAGGGACACGTAGTTCCAGCGAATGGACCATACTCATACGGTCACCCATCCTCAACAAATCGTCCGGTAAATACGTCTGTAGATCAACACCCATTGCACGATCGGATGGGTCGCTTGAAGGCCATTTTTGAAAAAGTTCCCGAACACGGTGACGTGCCGAGTCGTCGGACACGGCAGAGCGGAGTCCATCGGCAAACAACGGCGCATCCCAACCGTCAGGCTGAAACGTCGTCCAACGGAGGTATTGCTCGCCTAACGGGCGATGGCCATCCAGGAGAAATCGTTTGATGCGGCCACGAACCTCGTGGCCCCCTGCCCCATCCGATAGACAGGAGACAGCGCGAGAGGCAATCCATGAACGCACCCCCACAGGAAGCGATGCGTAGTGAGCCGCAGTTCGTAGCCCAAGATAGCGTGGATAGCCGCCGAAGAGTTCGTCGCCGCCAATGCCGGATAGCGCAACCGTCACGGACTGTCTGGCCACCTCGGATACCAAATACGTGGGAATGGCCGAGGAGTCGGCGAATGGTTCCCCCATGCCGGCCACTACGCGAGGCAGCAATGAAACCGCATCAGGGCGCAGTATGGCTTCCGTGTGGTCGGTCCCGAAGTGTGTCGCGAGGAGCCGGGCAGCTTTGAGCTCATTGAATGATTGGTCTTCCGGCGCGTCATACCCGAGGGAAAATGTTTTGATCGACCCAGGAATCGCCTCGCGCATGCAGGCCAGAATCGACGCCGAATCTAACCCACCGGACAGAAATAGACCGAGCGGGACGTCGCTGACGAGATGCGCCTGGACAGAGTTACGCAGCGCACTCAGAAACTGCGCTCGTTGGTCGCCCTGCGGAGTCTCAACCTGATTGCCCGCTTCTTTCGCCGGACGATAATAGCGCCAGAACTCCAAACGACCCCGTACAATCTTCAGTGCCTCGCCGGGTCGGAGCTGATAGACGCCCTCCACGATCGTATCAGGGCCCGGAACATAGAGCAGTGAGAGGAAGTCAGCGATGGCCTGCGGACGAATCGTCCAATGAGGCAGTCCTTCCAGGAGTGACGGCAGTTCTGAAGAAAAGAGCACACGTTGGGCGGCCCCCGCTTTGCCAGGTTGGACAGCGTAATACAGGGGTTTGATCCCCAAGCGATCGCGAACCAGCAACACAAGATCCTGCTCTCGATCCCAAATGGCGTAGGCAAACATTCCCCGCAGTCGATAAACCGCCTCTGGCCCCTCCTCTTCATAGAGATGCACCAGGACTTCAGTATCGCAACGGGACTGAAAGCGATGGCCTTTTTGGATCAACTCCTCGCGGAGTTCGCGATAGTTGTAGATCTCCCCGTTCATCACCGCCCAGACGGAGCCGGTCTCGTTCCTGACCGGTTGACGTCCACCGGTAGGATCAATCACCCTCAATCGCCGTACACCAAAGGCCACGCCTATGCTATGATGCGTCCCTTCCTCGTCCGGTCCTCGATGGACAAGCCGATTGAGCATCCGGTCAAGCAGGGCTGGATCATTGTCCCCTACTAAGCCGCAAATACCGCACATAACATGGCAACTCCAAATAAACGCAGCTACCGACTCTTCTCCATCAAAACTCGCTCACGTCGTTCATACTCTTCTCGCTCCTTCTGGTGGCGGGGCGAGATCTCTTGAGGCGGCACGTCGACCGGCTCATATCGGATATGCTTGGCAGATCCCACCGAGGTAAACAGAGACCGCACTCCGAACGTGGCTACTGCGGCAAGCAGGCAGAGCACAACGAACATGCCAAAAAATCTGATTGCACGCCGCCCACGTAGACTGAACCAATGGGATCTACTCACAACACTACCTTGTTCCGCTGGGCTATGAGCTCAAATGAAGGTGCCCAGACCATGCGCCCTCCCGTCACCTTATAGAGCACCTCCGCACATGACCAGAACGCCATCGCACCGATCCGCCACTTGAGACGACTCATCCACGGATTCGCCGGAACGAGAGGCCCTCGACTAGGAACCGAGTTATGGATCGCAGTGGTGTGTAATCCGACCCCCTTGAGCAACGAGCGGAGCACGTGAGGCGAATAGAGAAAAAGATGAAATGCCTGATCAAAGCGGGACCCGACCCACCGGGCCGGTGCCCGCATCGGAAGATGAAACACCCCATTGGTCGCTCTGATGACGACGAGACCTGATGGCGTCAGTGCGCCGGCGACCTGGCGCAGGAGGCTCGCCGGATTCGGCACCGTTTCCAGTACGTTCACAAGGGTGATGACATCGAACGGTTCGCCATCGCCGGTCCGTTCCAACCAATCAGACGGCAGCACCGTGAGCTGACGACGAGCCGCACGCTCGGCTGCTTTTTTCGACAACTCCAACCCATAACATGTCCATCCTGCCGACTGACAGAGCGACAAGAACGCGCCGTCGCCACACCCGATATCAAGTAGCCGACCGGGAGGCCGCCGATACAGGCCAAGACGGCGCACGACACTCTCAAAAACTGGGTCGCGGTCTGACGACGCCTCGGCCTCGCCATAGGCCTCGTCGTAGTCTTCCCGATAAAACTCTTCGACCGTGGTCTCCAACGGGCGAGGATTCAGAAACACAAGCTCACAGCTCGGACAACGCACATACCGTCTGGTCGGAGTCTGAAACACATCGACCGGCATCGCCTGACTGCCACAAGGACAAACAATCTGTTCTGTCCCTGGCATGGCTACCTGTTTCACGCTGCCATCCGTTTCTCAATGGGTACCCGAATACCCGCATCGTGCAACGCCGCATCAAAGATCGCCGTCGTATTCCCAACCATATGGTCCACCGTAAACCGCTCTCGAACCAGAGCTCGCCCCTCTGCCCCCATCTTCGAGGCAGTGGTTGGATTGCTCAGCACTTCTCGAATCGCATTCGCCAACGCTCGTGGATCTCGCGCCGGCACGAGCAATCCAGTCCTGTGGTCTTCAATCAACTCGGGAATCCCGTTAACCCGCGACGCGACCACAGGACAGCCCATTGCCAACGCCTCCAACAAGACAAACGGGAATCCTTCGGATAAGGATGGCAGCACGACGACATCCGCAGCAGCCAGAATATCCGCAACATCCTCACGAACCCCAACAAACTGACAGGATCCTTCGACATCAAGTTCGACTGCCAAGCGATGCAGTTGGCCTCGAAGCTCGCCCTCTCCCACAAACACACAGCACAACTGCGGCCATGCCTCGATCAGGTGGGGAAGCGCCTGCAACAGGACGCGATGACCCTTTGCTTCCGTCAACCGGGCGATCATAACCAATACCGGCCCCGATACAATACCAAGCTCCTCTCGAACTGTCTTGCGATTCGGCTGCAAAGGAAAAGCGGAAGGATCTACGCCGTTGTAGACCGTCTGAATCCGTGCTGCGGCAGCCGGGGATTCATCGAGCAGATCGCGACGATTGGAGTCCGAGACACAGATGATCCGATGAGCGAGCGGGAGCGTCAGACGTAGCGCCGTGATATAGAACCACCGTGTCAGTGAACTGACCTCATAGTCTTTCAGTGAATTATGGACCGTGGAGATAATGACTGGTACGCCGGCCAGACGTCCCGCAATCCGTCCATAAAAGTTCGCCCTGGCGCCGTGCGTTTGCAGAATCGTCACTCGTTCCCGCCGAAGCAACCGGGTCAACCGCCAGAGGGCAAAGGGGTTGAACAGCGGCGCCAAGTGGACGAGGTGTGTCTCCACCCCGCGCGCTTTCATACGCCCTACGAACGGACCAGGCTCAGGACAGATCAGCATCGCTCGATACCGAGTGCGTTCGAGACGTCCAAAGAGAAGCTCCAGATACCGTTCGCCACCTCCATAAGACGCAGACCCAGCCAGTTCTGCAAGAACGACTGGTGTCATGGTTTTCTCCCCAGGATCAATAAGCTCCCGCGCAAATGCGGGATGAGATAGAACGGCACCTTGGCCCAATCGATCACGCTCTGCCGTGTGGTCTGTTGGCAGTCCTGGGTGTCCTCACCCAAAAAAAATCTCGACAGAGCGATCTCAAACCCGATATGGCGTAGCATCTCTGCCAACTCGTGCATCGCGTATTCCCGTGCGTGCGGACGCCATTCATCGTTTGGATCGTTATAACCAGGAGGGGCCAGCCGATCATTGGGCGATTGACCGATCAACAACTTAAAAATATTACCGATTCGAGTGACATTTGGAGTCGTAATCACAAGATGACCGCCGGATTTCAAAATCCTGTAGGCCTCCGTCATCAAATGAAACGGCGAGGTAAGGTGTTCAACGATCTCCAACGCAAACACGAGCTGCGCAGAATGGTCGGGTAACGGCACGTGTTCCTGGTACCCTTTGGACGTAAATTGTTGCCCGGACGGATCGAGGTTGACGGTGAAAATCTCGACATTGGCATCCTGTTTCATGAACCGCACAAACTCGGGACTGGCCATCAGTCCGGCACCGAACAACCGCGCCGCTCGTGTCGGCTCGAGACCACGCGAGAGACGCAACAGACTGCCTGGGAAGGGACCAAAGTCCACGATCGTCTGTCGTCCATCCGGCAACCGCTGCAATCCACTTCGAAGCGCCACATGGAGGCGATCTCGACATTTCAAGGCGTGATTCATCGGGGTGGTAAAACGCGCGTCCTGCTCTCCGAACGTCTCGTATGGAGACGGTCGGTAGGTTCGGATGATTCGATTGAATTCGCGCCTAGTCAGTTCGTATCCCACGAGATCACGGTTTCCTTCCAACGATCAGCAGGGTGTCGCAAAGCAATCTAAAATGGAGTTGACTGAGCCGATTGAATCGTTGACGCAGGCCCGTGAGCTGCACCACATGAAGACCGGCCTTCCGTACAAGGTGTTCGAGCAGGGATGCGCTGAATGAATGCAGATGGCGATCATCGGCGGTCACGGATGGCACCTGGCCGTTCAACGCTTGGACTCGGAACCGCCAAAATGCGACGTTCGGAACGGTCAGCACGACATGTCCTCCTTGCTTCACCACGCGGGTAAGTTCCTCCAGGACGCGACCCGGCATGATCAAATGCTCTATCACTTCGCTCGCAATCACCAGGTCAAAACTCCCGCCGGGTTCCGGCAACGCCTCGCAATTGAGGTCGGCGGCGTATTGCCGATCGAGTCCTTCACTTCGAGTGAGAGCCGCAGTGGATAGATCACAACCATGAATGATTACATCGCCACAATTCGCTCGGATCGCCCTTGCCAGTCGCCCATCTCCGCACCCTACGTCCAGAACCTTCCGCGGAGCAAGCAGTTGGACCACGCTGCTGATCTGATCGTATCGACGTACGCCGTCAAAGGCTGTTGCCTCGGATTTCCACCCATTCCATTCATCGTTGTACCGCTCGCGTTGGCTTACGCTGGTGCGATTCATTGAGCACCCACACCTTTCCTCACTCCGAGCACGCACACCCCGTTTCCCCGTCGTGGAGCTATCAACATTTCGCGGACCACAGACAGCACAACCACAGGGAGCAAGAGCAGTCCGATTCCTTGCACCCTCCGTCGTTCCTCGCGTGAAAATACTTCCTTGGCCACGACGTTACTCCCTTGAACGTCCACCGCACCTCGATGACCTAGATGGAGCGGTGCTCAAAATCGGAGATCAGGATTGCTGTGTCGAATCTTTCACATACATTATTATCGCCTGCTGATGATCACGAAAATTGTTGGCCGTCTCTAGACACGTCGCCTTAGATCAGATGCAGTGTTCGGTGCTAGGAACAGGGATCAAGCCCGGGAAACATACAGGTTGGATACCACCCTGCAAGCATAGCAACTAGCCGGACTTCCAACCCACGCCCTGCACCGAGAGCCCGTTTATGCATTACCGTAGAAACGACACGGCCATCCAGTAACGGTAGAGCCCTTTGATCACAAGGTCAGCGTGCAAACCTCCAGACCAACGATCTTAAATCGTTTGTGTGAGCCCTCGATAGCGTTGATTGAGCACCGTCACCATGGGTATCTCTCTGTCATGTTCATGCACCACGGCCTTTCCCGTATCATGCCTATCCTCCGACTGAACAGGCTGCATGATCTTCAAAATGATCTCGCCCTACCCATACGCGCCATAACATCGTCCTCAACGTCTCCATCTGCTGATGACGATCGGAGCGACCTGAACAGGCAGCCTTGAACATTTTTGCGAGTACTCCCCCTCCAATCCATACCTTCATGATGAGCCGCTCGAGCCACCAGAAATGTTTCTCCACATAGCGAATCCGGCTGAGCTCCCATTGCACATTGAGTTGATCTCGATGCTCCACACTACTGCGTCCGATCAAATGGACGATTTCACAGTCCGCCGCATGCCGCACACGGTAGCCTCGTTGATGAATCCGTCGACACAGATCGACGTCTTCGAAATACATAAAAAACCGATTGTCGAACCCCCCTATTTGTTCGAACAATCCCTTCCGCACCATAAGACAGGCGCCATTAGCCCACTCCACGTCTTGCGAGATCGTGAAGTCTATTTCAGGATCACTACCGACTATCCGTTTTATGATCGTTGGAATCCAAGCCGAATATCGCAGATGATCGCGGACCGAAGGGAAGGGAAAGCAGGACTGCAGCACTTGGCCGACCTCATTGCATTGGAGACAACTTACGGCTCCGATATCAGGCTGCCTATCCAAACACGATACCATCCTGGCAAGAGTACACGCCCTCATCACCGTATCACTGTTCAGGAAGAGGACGTACTGTCCTCTGCCGATTACAACAGCCTGGTTACACGCATTGGCATACCCACCGTTGTTTTGGTTAGCAATGACCCTTGCCTGCGGGAACTGGGCCTGTACGGCAGTGGCGCTGCCATCACTGGATGCGTTATCTATGACTATTAGTTCATAATCCACGTTCTTCGTCATGTCCTGAATGGATTTCAGACAGGTCAGCAGCAAATCCCGCGTATTATAGCTGATGATGGCAATCGTTAGGTCCACGGGATGCCAATCCTATCGTTTGACTGCACTGAGCATGAGTTCATTGCCTGCCCATCGCCAGAATGGCAAGAGCCCTCGTTCGAGCCGGTGGAGCCCTCGAGCGATCAGACCCGCATCGCATGGTTGCAGGTTCCCGCGCGCATGCCCTTGGCGACGGATCCGGAGGCTCTTTTCGTAGTTCACATGGGAGAGGAATGGCCTTGTCAACAGCCGCTCGACACGAAACCCTGCTCGCTCCACACACACCTGCAACGTATGCGGTGTAAACAGCCACAAATGCCGTGGAGGTTCCAACGCCATCCAATCCTCTTTAAACAGCCGACTCATAAGCCCTGCCATATTCGGTGTCGTCAAAACCAAACGCCCGCCGTCTTGCAACACCCGATGGCACTCGCGCAAATGGGTCAGCGGATCTGGAACATGCTCAATGGCATGCACCATGGTCACCACAGCGATGCTGTGATCGGGCAAACCTGAGGTCTCCAACGTCCCCACCTTCACAGGCACTTCATAATTCTCGTGAGCGATCCGGGCGGCTTGAGGGGACGGATCGATCCCCATCACCGTCCATCCGAGGGCCTTCATCGCCGAGAGGTACCCACCCGCACCGCATCCGATATCCAGAAGCGTCCCCCCTTCGACAAAGGGAGGACAGAGTTCGTCGCGTCCATACCGTGCGCGGTTTTGCAGCGCAGGAATCTGACCGAGAACACGCCCCCCCACCGAAGCCCACCACTCATCCCGTTTAAACCTGGTGTAGCCAAAGATCTCGCTCAGAATCAGTCCACGAAGCACATCGCGAACTCCAGCTGCCGGCCGAACCGAAACCTCACTCTGCGCTCCCCCTTCATGCGGTTCATAGTCGTCCGGGTAGCATTTCGGAATCTCATCAATCGTCGGTCGTGGGCTTTCCCACACCAGTCCGCAGCTAGAACAGCGAGTGAAGCCAAACTCGCCTTCGACTGAATAGAGGCGGTCGTGTAGTCCGCGAAACAATGTCTCCCCAGGCGTGCCACAGAGCAGACAAAGAGCAGCTTCCTCCGTTCTTAGTGGCGGCATGTCACCGCACACGATATCAGGTTTGGATTCATGTCTTTGGGGTAACGAAAGGCCTCTTGTCCAACGGCCAGTCGCATACGCTTGCCTAGCTCATGGCCCCACCACTTCAGCGATCGACGGCCCAATAGCACCTTCCCCAATCCTCCTCCAAGCACCAGCAAGGAATTGACGGTCAGAATCAGCCATAATGTTCCGGCACACAGAAGCCCTTCATGCTTCCGATAATAGCGAACAAGTCCGATCAAGCTATCGATGATCCCCTGGTCGGGCAACTCATGAACTCCGCCGGCGCCTCCGTGATGCATAACCTCAGCCCCCGGCAGCAGGAATAGCCGATGTCCGTGATCGTACAGCCACCGGCACAGATCCACATCGTTATAAAAAATGGGAAACTGTTCATCGAACAAACACGGTGGCATGAGGATGGACTGCCTCAGCATCAAGCACGCAGCCGGTGGTTGCTCAACCTCAGTCATACTCTGAAATGGCTCATCGTGCATGTAAAATGCCCGAATCCACTGATTGCATGGGAATAGATTCCTCAATATCGTCTCCGAGAACAACACGTACCGCCAGCGAGGCAGCCGTTTGTGGTAGCGCTGCATCGTCCCGTCAGGATTTCGTAAGACCGCCGTCACCCCCGCCCGCTGTGAATCAGCATCGAGAAACTGAACCATCTTTTCAATCGATCCGGATCCCACTTCTGTGTCCGGATTCAACAGCAGTACATAGCGTCCTTGCACTCGTTGATAGGCTTGATTGTTGGCTCGGGAGAAGCCGACATTCTCCGGGTTTCTGAGCAGATCGACCCATGGAAATTCTTCCGCCACAAGAACGGGACTGCCATCGATCGACCCGTTATCAACCACAAGAATTTGAGCCTGAACCCCTCCTATTCCACTCACAAGCGCCCGCAGGCAAGAGCGTAGCAAGTCCCGAGTATTCCAATTCACGATGATGATCGAGACATCCACTTCATGTCCTTGGAACACCGAGGCCCTCCAATCAGGCGCTCCATAAGGCCCGCAAACGGGGATACTCTCGCGCCCAGAGATGCCATCCATAAATACTGATGCCGGCGAGCCCACATATCATCGCCGGCCACTGTTCCATGCTCATCGAAGGAACTGTATGGCTGAGCAATAAACCGAGCACAACAATCGCCACTAATCCACCCGCCCATCTCAACGGCTCAAACGCCGGCCACGCTTCACGTCCTAATAGTTGGACCGTCGCCATGACGTGCAAAACAAGACCGATCACGAAAGTCAGCGAGATTGCCCAGGCCGCTCCGACAAGTCCCCACATCATCGTAAATGGGATCACCATCGCGACGTAGCACACACACATCGCGGCCCAGATTTTAGTTTGTAATTCAGGGTGATTGGTCCCGCAGTGAAACGCAGCCATTACGCTGCAGAACGCCGCGGCAATGGCAAACAGACAGAGGACCCGCAATGGATCGATCGCAGCTGCCCACGATGGGCCGAAGACGAACGGGACAAGATACGGTGCGAGGGTTGCCGTCGCCAAGGCACTGGGCACAATGACCATTCCTGTTAAACTCATTTGCAGGCTTAAGGCACGCATCACACCCGGCCGATCCTTCTGTAACATCGCGTATGTTGGCAAGCTGATTTGAGAGATCACGCTCATGGCCCGAATGCCGATCATAATCGGAATTGCCATGGCAACTTGGTAGTGGCCCAACGCTGCAACTCCGTACAGACGTCCTACTACAAGATCTCCTCCGCACATGACCGTAAAAAGAAACCATCCTGTAAAATTCTGATATCGGCCATAGTTCCAGAGATTCAGCAATGACGCGCGATTGAGCGACCATCCGATACGGCACGGCGCAATCCAGTGCGATAAAAGCGCTCCGAATAAGAACGCGATCAGCTGCCCACCCAATAGCGCCCACGCGCTCTTCCACCACCAGGCCAAGCCGATCGTGACACAAGATTCGAGCACACGGCGACTGAGATCAAACGACACTCGTTTGCGAAGGTCCAGCTTCTTCAGCAATACGAACAACTCAGGACTCTGAACAGACTGGAGAAGAATCCCCACAGTATGGACACGAAGAAATAGGCCGAGTTCAGGGATCTGCATCCCGATCGCAATTACATCTGCCAGCCCCCAGAGCCCGACTGCCAGTATGAGCCCTCTGATAATCGACAAGGTCCACGCTACGCGAAGGTCTTCCTCACTGACATCCGGCTTCGCAATGACCGCCGGCTCCAATCCCAATTCAGAAAAGGTTTGCACCGCAAGCAAGATGGCAGCGGATGCCATCATTAATCCAAAATCTCCTGGTAGCAGCAGTCGTGTCAGAACCACAAGCTGGAGAACGGCAATGCCCTTCTCGACAGCAAACCCGGCAAGCGCCCACCCTCCGGCTTGCAGAACGCGATGACGGATTCTCGTGGATACGGCCACTGACTCATCGTGGTCAACCGGCCGGACCTGGTTCTGAATCGATGGCATAGTCATCACACACACGCCCGGCCACGAACATGTTCAGCCGCCACCATCCTGCACACCTGTTCCAGTTCCATCGCTCGCGTGTCCCACGTATGGGAGCGCACAACGGCAACACGCCCAGCTAGCCCCATCTTTCTCGCCGAGGCAGGATCCCGAAGTATGCGAAGCACCCCCTCAGCGATCGCCACCGGATCCTCTTCCTTTACCGAGAGCCCGGCACCCAACTTTTCCACCATGTCGCCATAGCCCTCACCGGCCGTCGCAACGACAGGCCTCGCGCAAGCCAGATATTCCCAGAGCTTCATGGAATCACCAGAATAGAAGCGGACCGACCGATGGAGAACCACACACACGTCACTTGCCCCAATCCACCACGGCACCTCTTCAACTCGCACTCGCCCCACAAACGATACAGTCTCTTCAAGGCCTCGTTGGCGCACCATTGCTTGAAGCTCTGGCCTTGTATGACCATCGCCGACAAGCAGAAGCTTGACGGCGGGGCATTCACGGCAGACTATCGTCATCGCTTCAACGAGAGTGTCGAGCCCATGCCAGGGGAAAAACCCACCGACAAATCCGATGTACCGTCCACCAGGGTCAAGTCCGAGTCGGTGACATGCATCTTCCTTCTGGCGAGGCACACAGACGGAAGGATCGACACCATTTCGAATCACATGGCAACGGTCAGCGGCGATACCCCACTCTCGCTGCATCCAGAGGGGAATTTCCCGACACACACTGACAACCGCCTGTGCCCGTCTCCCCGACACCCGTAAGCTTCCTTGAATAACGTTGCGAATGGGCTTCCACCCCCATAGACCAGTCAACTCCTCTCCCGCCAATCCATTAACAAACAGCACATAGGGGCATCGCATTGCACCGGCGCAGATCAAGGGTGCGACCTGGCCCGGCGAATCGAACCACAGCATGACGTCTGGCTTTTCTCGCCACATTGACCAAAGCAATGTGATCGCCGAGCCGACTAAATAGGCCCATGGTCTGATCATCGGGACACGAGGAACCCATACCCACAACCCCCGTGCACTGATTAACGCGGCATCATCCTTCATATCGGCAGACGGCCTCGGCGCCACTATCCGCAACGTATGGCCTCTGGCTGCAAGCGCACGCACGAACTGCACGACCTGCCGAGCCCCCCCTCCGGCGACTCCAAGATCCTCATCGCAAAAAACCACAATATTCATAGCGTAGACTTTGCGTTATGAGGCAGCATGCAGCGTAGCGTGGCTCTGAGAAACGATCGCGCCCATATTCTCCGTCGAGCATTGCCAGAAGGCTCCCGTCCAATCGATCTGATGAATCCGGTCGGTAATCCCTCGCGCTCGTCGAAAATCTTCGATGGCGGCTCGACAGGTCGGCAACCCGAAATCATCCACGATGACAAACCCCCCAGGCGACACCTTGTGATAGAGTGCGGTCAACGCGTCCATGGTCGACTCATATAAATCACCATCGAGCCTCAAGACCGCCAATTGATTGATCGGAGCAGCCGGTAACGTGTCACGAAACCAGCCCGGCAGAAATGCCACTTGCTCGTCCAGCAACCCATACCGGGAAAAATTGGCCTTCACCTCCTCTAATGAAATCGCCAACTCTTTATAGGTCCACAGCGTGTCACCTTGATCGACTGGATAACGGGCCGGATCAGGTTGTGGTAACCCACGAAAGGAATCAGCCAACCAGACTTTTCGCGAACAATCACCATAGGCTTTCAATACAGCACGCATAAAAATCGACGATCCGCCACGCCATACTCCGGTTTCAATCAGATCTCCCGGCACATCATTCCGAATCACCGAGGTCACACAATGTTGGAGATTATCCAGCCGCTTCAACCCGACCATCGTCTCCGCTTCAAGCGGCCAATCACGTCCATCCTGTCTCTCGTCCACTCGATCCGGTTCAATTTTGACAACTTCCAACTGGACTCGACGCAACAGCGATTGAAGGGGCTCAAATACGACTTTTCGCCATCCACTGACCGACGTCATCGGCCGATACTTCTCCCTCCAAAGCATCCGCGTCAGACACCGCTTCATCAGAAGCAAATACAATTCCTCAGGGATGGTCCCACCGTTGTACTCCGCCGCAGGCTGATTCATACGCTCCTACCTCTATTTATTGGCCATCATCCGATGCCGGTCGTGATCGTGTGGAACAATCTGTCGAGCCAGGTCACGTAACGTGCGAACGATCGCATCCCACCCAAACCGCTGCTCGACAAAAGCGCGACCTTCACGCCCCAATCGGCACGCCTCGTCAGGACATGCCAGCAGGTCCAAGACTGCTTCAGCCAGCGTATCGACCTGATCAGGCTGGACCAGGACTACTCCATTCGCGCGAGAAAACAGTGCGGTCACTGACGGAATAGCACTCGCGACGACAGGCTTCCCACAGGCTAGGTAATCGAATACCTTCACCGGTGATGTTTCACCCCGATCTCCACAGAAGGGTGCGACACACACATTCATGGCGCCAATCCATATGGGGACACGGGTGTATTCGACTCGACCAGCCCAGGTAATCCAAGAAGAAAGACCTCGCTGTGTTGCCTGCTCAAAAAGCGCCGTAGCTTCTGCCCCTTCACCAATCATGAGCAATCGTGTCGAGGGACGGCGATCATGGATGCGTGCAAACGCCTCCAACAAAGTCGATAACCCTTGATATCGATAAAAGCTGCCGACAAACCCGATGTATTGGCACGCAGGGTCTAAATGTTCTTTTTTCCTGCACGTATGAATTTCCCTGGGTCTAAACACCTCTGTATCCGACCCGCTCGGCAACACGACAACGCGATCAGCCTGCACACCGTACTGCGATTGCACAAGACGACGTAGTCCATCTGTTAGCACTACCACTCGATCACACCGGCGTAGCGCAAAGGTAGCCAAGGCATGAGTCATCCAACTTCTCAACCCCCTCGCGCACCATGGAGGAACGGGCTCTCCGTTGACTTCGCAGATGCACTGCGCTCCAAACAGTCTCGCAAACAACAGCGGATGCGGACTGTCCATCCACCGGTAATACACGACGTCCGGCTTTGACCGGCAGGCTCGTGCGAAGCTGACGACGAAAGAGAGAATCGCGTAGGAAATCGGACGCAAGACCGGCCATGGAAGGAGCCAAATCGGTGCAATCGAAAACCCTCGCTGGAGCAACGAGGATCGATAGCGTGGAGGAAAGACTGTGACGCTATCGCCCTGTTCAGCAAGTTGTCGCGCCAATGCCCAGAGACGAACGAGCCCTACGGGATCGGATGGTGCATCCGGCTCATACCAATAACAAAAGAGGAACCACTTCATACAGGCACTCGCTGAATGCCAGGATTCGTCTGCTCCGATGTCAAACGTGGCAAGATCATGACGAGCCCCGCGCACAACCAAAATGGCTCCATGATGCGGATAATGATGAAGGTATTAGCTCCAATACCATGTGCGAGCATGGCCACCAGGCCAAGGAGCAATCCGTGGGCCAATCCCTTACAAAATGGATCCTGCTCGGTCAGAAAAGTCTCCCGTGCGCGCCGCCACAAGCGGATAATCAGAAAGATGAACGCGACAAGGCCGACGAGACCCGTTTCGCCGAGGATCTTGACGTATTGCGCGTCCGCCCAGGCGTAACCGGTGACACCGCGCCCGATCAGAGGACTATGCAGCCAATCTTTCAGCACATACTGCCAAGAACGCAGCCGTTCTGTCGTGGAGAGATCTAACCCAACACGCCCCACTGTGATTTCGCCTCCGTATTGACGTCCAAAGAACGTCTCATTGACCCGATCCTTCACATTAGCAGGCGCGGCGAAAGGGAGGACAACCGCGAGGAGGAGTATGAGTGCGAGCACACCGGGTCGCCGCCATTGCGTCGCAGCGACAGCCAGCACCAACACACCAGCCGCCAGGTAGGACGAGCGGGAGAGTGTGGCCATGAGAGCCAAACTGATAAACCCCATGAGGAGCACGAGCATGACCCGAACCGGTACGGACTTTAAGTGGAGGAAAAGGCCCATGACCACCGCCATGATAAAGACCAGGTATCCACCGAGGGTGTTCGGTTCGCCGCTTTCCCCTTCAAACGGCGCACTCGCCCGTTGCCCGCTTGGAATCTGAGCGATCGCATACACACTAATCACGAAACAGATCGCCAATAACGCCGTTACCAAACTGACGACCTGTCGTTTGGTCGAAACATGGTTGACGACCATGAAGAAGACAAAGAAGTACTCAAAGTACTTCATAATAAAAAAGAATCCCGTCAGCGGGCGGACGCGACCGGCGATGACACCGATTAGCGTCGCGAGCACACAGGCCAGCATGTAGTAGACGATGGGTCGATTGAGCGGCGTCTCGCGAATGAGGGCCAGATCGCGATAGATGATGGTCTTGACCAACCAACTGAATCCAATAATCACGAGCAAGAGATCGTCCACGCGCAGCGAGAGTTCTCGCGCGCCAACACCTCTCCCTTCCACTCGCCCAATTGCAATTTCCGGAGAGAGCAGCATGGAGCCAATCAGAAGGAAGAGCGAGGCGGGAACCGACGTGAAAGCCACCAGTATAATGAGAAAACCGAACACGGCCTGTAACCCCATCGTTGGAGTCGCTAGTGTAAGGCCGAGAGCAAGCACGGCGGCCAACACTGAAACGATGACGGCATCTTGAGGTTTCACCATCGACGCATGCATGGGATGTCAACTCCTGCTGCCGCGTCAGCGATATTCGTAACGGTAGACACCGTAGTCCGATGCGACCTCGGACTTTACGTTTGTCAAGACGATGCCCATCACATTGGCCTGCGCATGGTCCAAGAGGAACTTGGCGCGCTTGAGAGCGTTCCGACCGATCCGCCCGACTTGGTAGACCAGGATCGTCCCGTCGACACGCGAACTGAACGCAACCGCATCCGTGACCGGGAGTATGGGAGGAGAATCGAAGAGTACAAGGTCGTATTCTTCATTCATCTCATTCACCAACGTCTTGATCTTGATCATGTTAAGAAACTCGTTCGGATTGCCGATCTCAGACCCGCTGGTCAGAATATGCAGGTTGTCCAGTCCTGGCGTGCTCATCACCCGATCTGCCCCCATCGCCCCCAGCATCAGATCCGTGGTGGAACGCACGTGACTGCGCCAAGAGGTACTACCTACCAAGGCATCTGCCAAACCTGGGCCCCGCTCGAGACCCAACCGCTGATGCACAATCGGCCTCCGGAGGTCTGCGTCGACGAGCAAGACACGCTGCCCTTCCTGGGCGAGCGTAATCGCCAAATTCGTGACACAAGTGCTCTTGCCTTCTCCAAGGCCCGCGCTGGTGAAGAGAATAGATTTGACTTTTCGATCCATACTGGCGAATTGAATGTTCGTCCGTAGCGACCGCAAACTCTCGGACAGGACAGATTTTGGATCAATCAGGCAAATTAGTTTCGAGAAATTTTCTACCGTCGACGCAGAGGCATCGGCTGGAAGCGCCGCACGAGCGGCTTCCTCCATTTCTTTACTGTCGAACCGCGGGATGACGCCGAGGACCGGCACCTTGAGAAACTCCTCGATCCCTTCGATAGTACCGATCGACGTATCGAACGATTCACGTGCAAAGGCGATGACGATGCCGAGAAAGACCCCCATCAGAGAGCCAACCATGAGATTCAACGCCGTATTGGGCGCATTGATCGGTGCGCTGGGCATGATCGCCGGCGCAATAATCGTTACTTCTTCGATCCGTTCCGCACTTTTGATCTGCAGTTCTTGCAGCTTACCCTTGAGCGTCGCCAACAAATCGGCGTTGATTTTCACATCGCGCTCAAGGCGGCTCATCTCTATCGTCGCTCGTGGAAACTTCAAATACCGGCTCCGATAGCGATCACGCTGATCCATGAGAGTGGCTTCCCGATCTTGCATGGTCTTGAGTTTGGCTCGAAGCTCAAGAATCATCTCGGCTCTGACGTTGTCGACCTTCTGCTGCTGCTCACGAACTTGTGGATGATCCGTCGTATAGTTGATCAGAAGAGTGTTTCGTTCCTGGATGAGATCAAGGAGGCGCTGATTCAGGATTGTCAGCAGCGCATATGGCTCCTCCGTGAATATCCGGCCGGTTTGATTTCCGATCACCGCATCGCTTCGGCTGAGCACCGAGATCTGCCGCTCTCCCTCCGCGCGCTTTCGCACCACTTCATTGTACTGTTCTTCCAGTCTGGTGAATGTCTCCAGAGCAGCACGCGCCTCCTCAGACAGGAATACCTGCCCTTCTCGTTCTCTAAAGGCTCTCAGCGCTTCTTCTGCAATATTCAACTGCCGTTCAAGCCCGGCTAGTTGTTCCTCAACAAACCGTCTCGACTCCATGACGAGACGGTTCCGGGTCATAATATTTTCGAGACGATAGGCATTCGCCACTGAATTGGCTGTCTTCTCAGCCATCTCCGGTTGATCCGAGGTCGCCGTGATACGGATGATATTCGTATCGCCTTCGCGCTGGGTCTGGATTTCCTGACCGAGGTTGTACACTGTATTGAGATAGGCGGACGATCGCTTCTCTTCCGACACCATATTTGCCGGTACTCGGCCTAACTCCATCGCCACACGCTCCATCACGGGGAACCCCCGGATAAACTCGGTCTGGGAGTTGAGGTCGTTGGCATTTGAGAAGGACATGGTCTCGATCAACTGTTGGGCCACAGTGCTCGTTCGATCGAACTTCACTCGTGCAGACGCTTCATACAGCGGGCCCGGCTTGAACAGTTCTGAAAACAGGAACGTGAATAACACCACAAGTCCGGCTGCCAGCAGAATGAGATACTTTCGTTTCTTGACAATCAGCCAATAATCGATGACGTTGAGTTCGTATTGGGCCATAGGGTCAGCGTCCTTCTCTCGTCTCGATTCCGCCAATCATTACTTCAGCAATGCAGGAAGAATAAATGCCGGGTAGAACGGTACGATCGCAGTCGAAATAACCGGCATGATCTTTTTTGCAGCTTCAGTGGCATCGCCCAGATGTTCACGCGGGACAAATACGATATCGTTCTCTTCCAGCGACACGTTCCTGCTTAAATCGCCATACGTAAATGCACGTGCGAGATCGGCCATGAGAATGTCCGGTTTTGCAAGGTTACCGCCTCGAATCACCCGGACTTCTTCCATCAACGCTGTTTCCTGGTACATGTCGGCCGCGGCAAGGGCTTGTAACACCGTCATGTGTCTCGACATGGGAACCATCCCTGGCTTCTTTACATCCCCAAACACAAAGATTCGCTTCACCTTCAACACTTTCTTCTTCAGCAAGACCTGCACCCGCGGGTCGCGCATATATGGCACAGCAGCTTCATGAATACGGGCTTCCGCCACAGCTGCGGTAACGCCCCCGACGTCCATCTCCATAAACCCAACCGAAACCTTTCCGTTCTCTCGTACAACACCGGAGAACTTCTCCTCGCCGGCACCGCGACGAATGACCACTTCAAGTGTATCCCCTGTTTCAATGGGCGTTTCTGAGGTCGGAACGGTTTCATCGGCATAGACATCGCCCTTCGGCAGCGGTGGGACCACTGTTCCAGAGGGACTGATGGCCGATGGCGGCAACGACGAGTTGGCCGGATTGTGGCATCCGGTGAATGCTAGAGCGAGTATGACACCGGTACTCAACAGAACTATACGATGTCGTGGTATTAGCTGTCGCACAGCCTCATCTCCTAAAGTTTTACTACGATCACCCGATAATCAACCGATAGCCACCACTTCCACAATGTGCAGGGAGGTCTCGGCTCGCAAATCCACCACCTTCGGTACCGGGCCATGACCTGCTTGCAGGACTCTCAAGATTGGACGCAGCGGGTACTGCCGATTTAACTGAGACACGACTCCGGTTTCACCAGTGTTCAGACGAACCGTCGTGCCTAATGGATAGATCGAGAGTTGATCGACCAATGCCTTCAGAAGATGATGAGGAAACACCGTTTTCCCGCTTACAAGTAACGTGCGAATCGCCTGATGAGGTGACATGCCACGTCGATAGGGACGCACATTCATCAGGGCATCAAACACGTCTGCTAACCCGATGATGAGGGCCATCTCATCGATGTGATCGCCAGACAGCCGGTTAGGATATCCGCTGCCATCCCATCGCTCATGTTCTTGGAGAATCACCCTCCCCACCCATGGATAGGATTCTCCAACGTTCTTGAACAGGCGGGATCCGTGCTGTGGATGCTCCCGCATGATCTGACATTCCTCTTCCGTCAATGTTGCGACCTTGAAGACCAGGGAGTCCGGCAGGACAAACATGCCGAGATCGTGTAGCAATCCCGCTAACGCAATTTGTTCGAGCTTCGCCGGCTCATATCTGAGCCCCTCCGCAATCTTCACACTGACGATCGCAACATTCACGGCATTGGTGACAAGAAAATCTCCGGCATCGCGCTGCAGAACCGTCTCAAGCAATTGGTCATTGGTTCCAAGAGAAGTCACAATGCTGGCTGCGATGCCCACTAAATCATCGATTACCCAAGGCTGCTTCATTTGAACCGCACGCTTGATTCCCAGAATTTCATGGCACCCACGCTGATGCCAATCGATCTCAGTGACAGACGGTGAAAGCGTAAGAGTTGGATAGGGAAGGCTCGTCGGCCTCATGGAGAGGGCGGAGTGTTTCGCATCAGGAGTAACAGCTTCCTGGCTCGACTGTCCTTGAATAAGATCGGTTAACCGCGTCACAACTCCTCAAGCCTTTCTGTACATGATCAGGGCCAGTACAACCTGCTACTGACTACTGACACGTTTCCCGCTTGGAATAGAGGGCGCCGGGTTCTCCTCCATTTTGGCAAACTCCCGTTCCAACATAGCCCTAATGAAACCGCTAGTTGTGTATCCTTGCTGTTTCAGATTATCGAGTTGTGTTTTGAGGTTCACAGGTAGCTGAATCACGATCCGCACGAGATGTGACATATCATGAGTTCCCTAGGAGTTTTGATGGCATAAGCTAAGACAAGCATGGGTGTATGCACATGCTATGCCTTGATCTCAGATGATGAAAGCTGAGTAAACTTGGGGACTTATGCTATCAGGGGTTCGCTACTGTGAGGGAGACTGACGAATTTCGCCTTGCAGACACTTGAAATGTGCACTCGCTCATGGACCTGGATTCTTCATCTAAGTATCGGTGGTAGCAGGTATATGACATTGGCCTGCATGATCTGGCGAAACAGCAATTAATGGCCGTCACGCCACTGTTTCCATATCCGGATCCAGTTTGCCTTCTCACAAGGCAACAGGCACGAGACGCTGTTGGTTGGCTGAAGCGTCCATTCACTCGTTCGATGCACATGAAGCGTGTCACCGGATGCTCTTCCGGTAAACCAGACCCCTCCATCATGATCGGTCCGTAACACCGTACTGCCCTCCGACTTATATGCATCGAGAACAGCCTCGGCAGGGTGTCTGTAGGAATTATGGCGCCCTGCCGAAAATACGGCATACTGGGGATGTAGCGATGCCAACCAGGCATAGTTCAATGAGCTCACCGCCCCATGATGCGGCACCTTGAGAACTTCGACCGGACTATGAAACGGTGAGCGGGACATCCGCAACAAACCATTGTCCTCGACATCCGCGGCGAAGAGCATCGTATGATTGCCACACGTCAGACGCGTCACCACAGAACGATTGTTCAACGCATGCCCACCCGCATGACTTTCGTGGGACGGCATAGCAAGGTACCCATCTCTCTTTGGATTGAGGACCACCAACCGACAGGGACCGGATGATACGATCTCCTGCCCTTCACTGACAACCCCTTCTTGGAGTCCTTGAGTCACTAATGATTCCTGCAAACGTCGATAAAATAATTCCTCACGAGTCTCTCCAGATCCCCAATATTGTTTCACAATAAAATGACGGACTACCCAGGCAAGGCCTCCGACATGATCAAGTTGAGGATGCGTGCCGATGACCTGGTCAATAGTGCGAATGCCTCGATTCCAGAGAAATGGAGCCACCACCGCGCGACCCATGTCGAATCGTTCATACGTCGCTCCCCCGTCGATCAATACCACCTGTCCATCAGGCAGCTCAATCACCGCGCTATCGCCTTGCCCGACATCGAGAAACGTGACTCGAAAGTGATCTCCATCCAGAAACATCCGTGGAGACCATGCCCACCACAACAATACCAATAGGACTCCGGTGCTTACTGTCCACCGGAATGCCGCACCACCCACTCGCTGCCAGAGCAGACTGAGGCAAGCATAAAATAGGACTATGGTGAACACTGACGGGGCCGCAACATGCCATTCCCCTCCAGAGACCATCGATATCAAGCGGATCACCATCACAAAGTATTCAAGCAGCCACTGATTCAATGTCGCCAGGGGTAGAACGGCTCCCCCTATCGCAATCTCCCACACGGCAGACACGAGACCAATCGGAACGAGCAAGATTCCCATCACAGGAACGGCCACCACATTGGTGAAAAGACCGAGCCAGGGCAGTTGATAAAAATAGTATGCAACAAGAGGAAGAGTCACCAAGGTCACGACGCCGCTCATGACTATAGAGTCTCTCCCCCACCGGATACAGGTTCTCACATACGATGGTTCAGATGATTCGTTCAGCAATCCTTCCTGGTCAACCACCGTCTGACGAGAGAGCCATCCGGCCATTGCGATGACGGACAAAAAGGAGAGCTGAAAGGAGATATCAAATAGCGCCTGAGGATCATGTAGCAATATCACCATTGCGGCGGCAGAGAGGGCATGAAAGAGCCGACGCTCCTGACCAAGCCAAATCGCACTCAGCCCAACAGTTACCATCAACAACGACCGAATCGTAGCGAGTTCCGCCCCAGCCAGGCAGGCATAGCCAGCGACCGGAAGGAGCGTGCAGAGAGCAGCTATGCGAGTTGGTGTGATTTTCCGAGACATTGCAAGCAGCCAATCGGAAGGCAACAGAATCGTTGCCCATCTGACAAGCGAGAAAATGAGTAGCGCGACGAGACCCAAGTGGCTCCCTGAAATAGAAAGGAGATGGACTGTCCCAGTCGTCATAAACTGATCACGGATCTCTGGGTCCAAATACCCTCGATCACCGATGATGATACCCAGATACAATCCTAGTGCAGGCTGTGAAAGAGTCTGCACCGCAGCGAGACGAATATTGCCTCTCCACTGATCGAATAGAGTCCAAATCGCCCACCAGGCATGCGCATACCCCGACTCAAGAAAATGCACCGCATCCGGTCCGGTCACTGTAGCAATCGCATCAATCCCTTGGCGCTCAAGATACGCCCCATAGCTAAATCCACCAGGGTTCAATGACCCGCTCGGGCGTCGCACTATCGCCCGAAAGCCAACCCGATCACCTTGGAAGAATACTCGTTCAGGTGTGCGCCACGTCAGCCGTACATGCCGAGATGGTGCCGATGCATCGACTGGATTGTCCGACCTGATGATCATGACCAGGCGATCGGGCGCCTGTTGCACAGGCGCCACAATACGGCCAGTGACTTCGATCGTTGCATCGAAAGGATCCTCGGCTATTGGACCATGGGCAGTCAGATTGACGACCAGCAACCAATAGACCACTCCAACTAAGAATATTCCGTAGTGCCACGTAACTTTTGGAACGGGTACGCGAGTGAGTTGTTCCAGGGCGACTGCACCTAACCCAACAAGGAGGAGTAGGAAGGAGGTGACGAGGGGGAAGTAGGGGATCTGTGATCCGACCAAGAGCCCGGCAATGAAGGCAACGGTGAGGGACGGCAGCATAAGCCTCCCTCAATGGAGGATGACACCTTAACCCAGATGAACCTTGATTACGTCTACAAGATGATTGGCTACCTCACGAATCTGATCATCACGCTCACCCTCGACCATCACTCGTAAGAGCGGTTCCGTTCCCGAATATCGCACCAACACGCGCCCACTGCCGTTCAGACGCTGTTCACTTTCATCGATCGCACGTTGGAGTTCTGGGATCGTGTCGAGAGTCGGTTTCTGTGTGACCTTCACATTGAGTAATACTTGTGGTACCGCCGTCATGGATTTGGCCAGCTCAGACATGGGCTGCCCAGTGCGTTTCATGAGGGACAAGACTTGCAACGCCGAAATCAACCCATCACCGGTCGTATTATGGTCTAGGAAAATGAAATGGCCTGATTGCTCTCCTCCGAAGTTGTAGCCCTCAGCCGACATTCGTTCGAGTACATACCTATCACCGACGGCAGTCCGCACGAGGACAATACCCGCTTTCGTCATGGCCAACTCCAATCCGAAGTTGCTCATGACAGTCCCCACAACTGTCTGTTTCGAAAGCTTCCCTTGACGATGAAGATCAAGCGCCAACATCGCCATAATATGATCACCATCTATGATGCGTCCCTGTTCGCAGACAAAGATGGCGCGATCAGCATCCCCGTCCAACGCCACTCCAAGATGAGCTCCCTGCTCACGGACTGCCTTCTGCAGCAATTCAGGATGGACCGCCCCACAGCCGGCATTGATATTCATCCCGTCCGGCATATTGCCGATCACTTCAACCTTCGCTCCAAGTTCGCGCAATACCGTTGGGGCAACCTTGTAGGCTGCGCCATTGGCACAATCGACAACCACTTTGATCCCCTGGAAGTCCAACTCTCTCGGAAGAGACCGTTTGACAAACTCGATGTACCGCCCCTCGGCATCGTCGATACGATAGGCTTTCCCAATGGCATCTGCGGTCGGCCTTAGATGAGCGATCTCATTTGAGACGATGAGGCCTTCAATGCGAAGTTCCATTTCATCAGGCAATTTAAACCCATCATTGGAAAAAAACTTAATGCCGTTATCTTGATAGGGATTGTGCGAGGCAGAGATCATCACCCCTGCATCGGCGCGAAGACTTCTTGTCAAAAATGCGATGGCCGGCGTCGGCATCGGACCGACCAGCAACACATCAACACCCATCGAGCAAACCCCGGAAGTTAACGCTGACTCCAGCATGTAGCCGGAGATCCGGGTGTCCTTGCCGATTACAATTTGATGGCGCCCGGATCGGCGCATAAACAAATGTGCTGCGGCTCGCCCCAGCTGCATCGCCATTTCGCTGGTCATTGGATCAAGGTTCGCGACCCCTCGAACCCCGTCGGTGCCGAACAGTTTACGCATGTTGTGCTTTCATGGAAATGGCCGGCTGCCGACTAATCGCCGCTGCGACCTGCACCACATCTCTCATCGCTCTCACGTCGTGGACGCGGAGGATTCCAGCCCCTCGATCCACTGCAATCGCTACTGCCGCCGCTGTACCCCATTGCCGCTCCTGAACCGGGCGGCCCACGAGTTGGCCAAGAAACCCCTTGTGTGAGACACCGACCATCAAGGGACATTCAAACTGCTCAAACTGGCATAACTGAGCTAGCAGCGTAAGATTATGTTCCAGTAGCTTACCAAATCCAATACCTGGATCAAGAATGATTTGTCGTCGTACAATGCCATGTGCCATTGCAAAACGGATTCGTTCCTCGAAAAATTCCGAGACCTCTGCAGATACATTCTCATAACATGGGTCCAGCTGCATCGTACGTGGCGTACCATACATATGCATCAACACGATTCCAGCTCCCGTTCCGGCGATCACATTCACCATTGTGGGGTCGCCACGCAACGCAGTGACGTCGTTCACAATAACCGCTCCGGAGTCAAGTGCCGCGCGTGCAACAGTGGCCTTGGAGGTATCGATTGAGATTGGAACAGAAACAGACTTTGCCACCGCGGTTACAACGGGAATCGCGCGACGACATTCTTCTGCCTCGGTTACGACAGCGGCGCCAGGGCGCGTCGACTCTGCACCGATATCCAACAGATCGGCCCCTTCTTCTACTAATCGAATGGCATGCGCTACAGCAGCTGCTGTATCCAAATAATGGCCGCCATCGAAGAATGAATCAGGCGTCACATTCACCACACCCATGATCAATGGTCGGCCAGAAAACTCGATCAGCCGATCTTTTGCCTGTCGTGTCATTATCATAAGCTCTCGCTAGACGGCATATTAGAGGCCGTTATGTAACCTTACACCTCCACCTGTCGTGGATGTATGGCTCAACACATCACGTGTAAGAAGGACTCCCTTCTCCACTATTATCTTTTAGATATACCGTCCCGTGGCGCCAATGCCATGAAATGGCGTCACGGGATCAGCGATACAGAAGTTAGGCAGGAACTGGTTGGGATGGAGACTGCATCAGAATGTGATCAATATCGGATCCGTCGAGTACTTCTTTTTCTAAGAGTGCTTCTGCCAAACGCTTCAGACTAGCCATATTATCCGTGAGCAATCGCTTCGCCCTCTCATAGTTTTCTGTCACAAGCCGCGTGACTTCCTGATCGATCTCCATTGCTATGTGATCGCTGAAGTCGCGCTGGCTCCCCATCTCCCGCCCAAGGAAAACCTGTTCGTTTTGTTTGCCAAACGTCAGTGGCCCCATCTTTTCGCTCATGCCCCATTCACAGACCATCTTTCTCGCAAGATCCGTCGCGCGTTCTATGTCGTTTCCCGCTCCGGTCGTCATCTCGTTCAGGACCAACTCTTCCGCCACACGTCCTCCCATGAGGATGGCAAGCTGGTTGAGCAAATAACTCTTTGAGTAACCGTGCCGGTCATCGGTGGGGAGCTGCATCGTGACGCCCAAGGCGCGGCCCCGAGGAATAATGGTTACTTTGTGTACGGGGTCTGTTCCAGGAAGCAGCTTGGCGATCAGCGTATGCCCGGCTTCATGATAAGCCGTCGTCTTTTTCTCCTCGTCGCTCAAGAACATACTCTTTCGCTCTGCCCCCATCAACACCTTATCTTTAGCCATCTCAAAATCGATGACTTCCACTTCTTTCTTGTTGAGTCTTGCAGCCCAAAGTGCCGCTTCGTTAACCAAGTTTTCAAGATCGGCCCCTGAAAATCCCGGTGTGCCGCGCGCGATTTTTTCCAACTCCACATTCGCTGCAATCGGAACTTTCTTTGTATGCACCTGGAGAACCTCAACACGACCCCGCATGTCCGGTCGATTCACCACGACTTGCCGATCAAACCGCCCCGGTCTGAGCAAGGCAGGGTCGAGGACATCCGGCCGGTTCGTCGCAGCAACCAAGATCACACCTTCTGTCGTATCAAACCCATCCATCTCGACGAGCAATTGATTGAGCGTCTGTTCACGCTCATCATGACCTCCACCCAACCCTGCTCCACGAAGTCGGCCAACGGCATCAATTTCATCGATAAAAATAATGCAGGGTGCATGTTTCTTTCCCTGCTCGAAAAGGTCACGAACACGCGACGCTCCAACTCCCACAAACATTTCAACGAAGTCCGATCCACTAATACTGAAAAACGGCACATTGGCTTCGCCGGCAATGGCCTTTGCCAGTAACGTTTTCCCTGTACCGGGAGGGCCGACTATCAAGACACCTTTAGGAATGCGGCCGCCCAGTTTTTGAAACTTGCGAGGATCCTTGAGAAACTCGATGATCTCGAGTACTTCGTTCTTAGCTTCTTCAACACCAGCCACGTCGGCGAACAATACCTTTTTACGCTCCTCCGTCAGCAAACGAGCTTTGCTCTTGCCGAACGACATGGCCTTGTTGCCCCCCATCTGCATCTGCCGCATCAGGAAGAACCACAACCCCAGAAATAGGACAAACGGTCCCCACGTCACAAGGAATGTAATGTACCATGGGCTTTCGTCCGGTGGTTTTGCCTCGATCTGCACACCCTTGTCCCGTAAGACCTGCACCAATTCTGGATACTCTACCGAGTAGGTTCGAATATGAGTCTTATCTTTGAGGATGGCGCTGATGTGGCTGGATTTGATGATGACTCTCTCGACTTCTCCCTTGTCGAGCTTGGTCATGAACTCACTAAAAATCACATCCTCTTCTGGTTCATGATGCGGCACGCTGAATAGGTTGAACAGCAAAATCATGAAGAGGCCGACGACAACCCAGAAAAGTATATTCTTTGTCCTGGAATTCATCCCGATCTCCTTGTGGACGGCACGCTTATGGTCAGAGCAACCATTAACATGAGTGATGTTACCACACGCACCTTCATACTGACAACCGTGTGATCAAAGCCTTACTCTTGATCTCCTTCCATATCCAAGACAGCCAGATAGGGAAGGTTTCGGTATTTCTGCTGATAGTCGAGCCCGTATCCCACCACATATTTATTGGGAATCTTGAAGCCCACATAATCGATGGTGACATTGATCACTCGACGTTCTGGCTTGCTCAGCAAGGTGCAAACTTTAATCGACCGCGGTTTTTTTTTCGCCAACGTCTTGACCAAGTATTGGGCTGTGAGCCCGGAGTCGACGATGTCCTCCACCAGCAACACGTCTTTCCCTTTGATGTCCTCGGTCAGCTCGGTCACCATTTTAACCGTTTTCACCTTGCCGGATGATTTTGTCTGAGACCCTTCACTCGTCACCATAAGAAAATCTACCCGAATGGGGATTCTGATTGCGCGAGCCAAATCGGCATAGAACGCATAGGCTCCCTTCAATACTCCCACCAAAACACAATCCATTCCAGCATAATCGGTTGTGATCTGCTTGCCCAACTCACGAATCCGAGCGCGCATTTGTTCTTGCGTCACGATCGGTCGACCGAAGATCCGTTCCATACGCCCTTACTCTCTCTCCCAGTTGTGCACCGAGACAACCAAACACCGTGTCGTCCCGCTACGAACAACAAAGCGCTCGTCCTGCCGCATTCCCACCACCCAGAGGATCCCCTCTGGCGCCACTAATAGTGGAACCTTTCCCCGTCCATGACGAGCCACTTTCTGATCAGTAAAGAAGTCTTGCAACTTCTTGCTCTTCCCTTTCATCCCACAAGGAAAGAGTCGATCGCCGGCCTGCCATGTACGAATGACCAAGGGCTCAGAAAACCGGTCGGTATCAAACACTGCCAGCTCTTGTGAAGGAGGCCTCCCTAGCTCATCGACAGCACGACGAGTCATACGTTGTACATGAATTTGCTGATTCGTTCCAGACCATGAGACCATTGAAGGCGCCGAGACTGCAAGCACCTCTCTCTTATTTTGCTCCAAATCAATCGGATTGCTGCGATCTCTCCCTGCATCTGGGCTAAATCGCACCACTCCCTGATCCAGCGTCACCACGACCTGCTTCAATGCCAACCGAGCCCCACTCCCCTCCTTGAGAAAGAGACGCCGAACTGATTCCACGACCGAAAGGCTGCTCGCGCGCCCCTCTTCGTCGTAGTTCCGTAAAATGGAACGAGCAAGACGCCGCTGAAGCGCAACCGGCAACTCGATGAAGGCTCGCTGATCGACTCGTTGCACACTATTAGAATTCCGACTGACGAGTGCACTCACTAAGGTCCGTGTTACTTGCTCCAGGTAATGCTCGTCCTCTCGTAGCAAGTCCGCCTGCCGCTGTAGCACTCGGACGGCAGCCGGCGCCAACTGTATGAGAACAGGGAACAGTTCCTTCCTAATCCGATTGCGATGATAGAGCGGTTTCTCATTACTCGAATCCCGGCGATAGGTCAGCCCTTCTTGATCCAGATATGTCACCACCGCTTCGCGGGTGGCCGCGAGAATAGGACGAATAATCCCGCCTTCACGCGCGTACGGCATTCCTGCTAACCCAGTCATGCCGGCCCCCCGCAACAGCCACATGAACACCGTTTCCGCCTGGTCATTGGCAGTATGACCGACCACGATGCGGTCAGCCCCTACTTCGCCAGCCAATTGCTTCATGAAGTCATAGCGTACGTCACGCGCCGTGGCTTGAAGCGACGAGCGCTGCCGATTGACTAGTGTGGGTCGATGGACAATAAGATTCAGCCGTCGTTCTTGGCAAAAGGTTTTAACAAATGATTCATCGCCGTCGGACTCCGCTCCGCGAAGCCCGTAGTTACAGTGGATTACCGTCAACGTGAGCCGCCAGGAGGGGGCCAGGCGATGGAGGAGTGACAACAACGCGATGGAGTCCGGCCCGCCCGACACAGCCACCAATAGGTGATGACCCGGAACGAACAGCCTATGCTGCCGCACGGTTCGAACAAGTTGAGCCAACAATGCCGGCCGTGTGGTGGATCTGGATTGCGACCTTATGATCATAGTCTCGGCGGCCATGGTTACGGTACTCCCTGCGAAAAACGCCGTAAGCTACTGCGTGCCTGTTCCACATCACAAGCAATTTGTTGTGACAGCTCATCGACAGAGACAAAGGTGTGATCGCCGCGTAACCGCGCCATAAACTGTACGGTGATCTGTTGATCATAGAGATCGCAGGTTTGATCCAACAGATTGACTTCGATCAATCGCTCGCCTGCACCAAAGGTCGGCCTCGTCCCGATGTACGCGATTGAATCATAAGTTTGAACCCCATAGACAGTCCGCGCAACATAGACGCCATCAGGCGGCACGACGCGGTCGTCGGGGATGTGTAAATTCGCCGTGGGCCAGCCCATTGCCTGTCCCTGTTGCATCCCCTGCACCACCGTACCGCGAATCCCATAGGCGCGCCCAAGCAAGGCGGTAACCTGCTCCATCTCCCCTGCCTGAATAAGTTGGCGAATCCTGCTCGAACTCACCACGCCCCCGTTACACATCAGCGGAGTCATAGAATGCACTCGGAATCCATACTGCTCGCCAAGATGCACGAGGTCATCAATGCGACCTTTCCGACCCTTCCCAAAGGCGAAATGATTGCCCACAAATAGTTCCGATAGAGAAAGAGACCGATGCAGGATGTCTTCTGCAAACTTGTGGGGGCTCATGGCCGCAAAGGTGGGAGTAAAGTCCAGGAAGACGACTTCGTCGATCCCTGCGGCCTCGAAATGCGCAAGCTTTTCCTCCGGAGTGGTAAGAAAGCGAAGATCGACAAGCGGCGCGAGAATCCTGACCGGATGCGGATCGAAGGTCAGTACGAGCGCCGTCCCCTGTGCCTTCCGGGCTGTCTCGACCACTGTCTGCAACAGCGCCTGATGGCCTAGGTGATGGCCGTCGAAATTACCGATCGTGGCGACGGGATAGGGACGTGGATATTCGCCGTACAGCCCACGCGTTACTTTCAGCATAGTCGTCAGCGGAGGAGACGCGCGGCGTCTTTGGCAAAATAGGTCAGAATGAGATCTGCGCCAGCCCGCTTAATCGAGAGCAACGATTCCATCATGGCCCGCGATTCGTCGAGCCAGCCTGCGTTGGCAGCCGCTTTGATCATGCTGTACTCCCCGCTCACTTGATAGGCGGCTACAGGCAACAACATCTCCGCTCTGGCTGCGGCAATGATATCGAGGTACGGTAGTGCCGGTTTTACCATAATGATGTCGGCCCCTTCTTCGACATCAAGGGCGATCTCCCGAAGCGCTTCCCGGCGGTTGGCGGGATCCATCTGGTAGGACTGCCGATCGCCGAACTGAGGGCTTGAAAACGCCGCATCCCGAAACGGTGCATAAAAGCAGGACGCGAATTTGGCGGCATAGGCCATGATCGGCAGTTCAGAAAAACCCGCCTGATCCAGTTCCGCCCGGATCGCCGCCACCCGCCCATCCATCATATCGGACGGCGCCACCATGTCAGCCCCGGCTTGCGCATGGGTCCTGGCCATTGCACGGAGACATTCCAACGTTTCGTCGTTGAGAATCCGACCGTCCTTGACGATCCCGCAATGGCCGTGATCGGTGTATTCGTCGATGCAGACGTCGGTGACGACCATCAGCCCAGGGACATTGTCCTTGACCGCTTTGACGGCCCGTTGCACGATGCCATTCGGATCGTATCCCGAACTCCCCCGATCATCTTTCCGATCGGGAATCCCAAAGAGGATGATGGCAGGAATCCCCAAGGCCGCAATCTCACCTGCCTCTTTCACCAAGAGATCAACCGAGAGCCGACACTGGCCTGGCATGGAGGCAATCTCCTCCCGCCGATCTCGTCCTTCAACGACGAACAAGGGATAGATCAAGTCGGATGGAGCCAGGTGTGTCTCCCTCACCATACGACGAAAGGTCTCATGCTGCCGCAGCCGCCTGAGCCGTTGTATTGGAAAGGCCATCGGATTACTTCCTCGGGAGATTCGTCAAGAATAGAACAAGGTCGCGCACAGAAATCAGACCAACTAATTTGCCATCCTGCGTCACACCAAGATGACGGATATGCGTTTTGGCCATTAGATCGTTGGCATCTAAGAGGGTCTTATTCTCTTCGATCGTCAAAATAGGGGCCGACATCACCTGTTCAACCGGTGTCTTGTGGGTATCAGCTCCAGCCGCGACCACACGCCGGACCATATCGGTATCCGTGAGGATGCCGATAACCTCTTTCCCATTCGTCACAAACAGGCTACCGATGCCCCGATCACGCATGATCCGTGCCGCAGTCTGCACATCCGTATCCCGCTCTACTGTCACAAACTTCTCTCTCGGAACCATGAACGACTTCACTGCCACCATAACCATGCCCTCCCTTAGCTATTGCTCCCGTTGCCCTGCCGTCTACGCGGGACTAACTGCGTGTAGAAACGGCGACGCGTGCCCCTTCCTGAAAATACTTCACAATGATTTCTGCCAGTGCCGGCACAGTATTCTCAGCCGGCATGACCGTAACCGTTAACCCATACTCTCTTGCCGTGCGTGCCGTAATGGGCCCGATGCACGCCACTACCACCTCAGCAAGAAGAGGCCTCACTGCATTCTGCCCTCCAAAGACTTCTACGAAATTTCGGACGGTGGAGGAACTCGTGAATGTCACCACCGCCACCCGCCCATCGTGAAACTGTTGCGTCAGAGAGGCCACATCGACCGCCGGGGAGATTGTGCGATAGACGGGAATCACATCGACGGTTGCCCCTAACTCACGCAACTGTTCAGGCAAGATTTCGCGCGCAACTTCAGCGCGCGGGATCAAGACACGGCTCTCACGGATCCCTAGATCAGTCAATGCAGCAATAATTCCCTCCGCCTGAAATTCGGCTGGAATGATATCCGGTGTCAGCCCATACGTTTCCAGTTCCTTCGCAGTTCTCGGTCCAATGGCGCACAGTCGAAGATTCGCCAACGCACGCGCATCCTTCCCCGCAGCATGAAGTCGATTCATGAAGGGCCTTACCCCGTTCACGCTGGTAAAAATGAGCCACTGATAGGTATTAAGACGAGTTACCGCATCATCAATCGCTTGCCAACTGGCTGGAGGCACGATTTGAATCGTCGGAACTTCAATCGGCTCTGCACCATAGGCCACCAGTAACTGGGAAAATTCTCTGGCTTGCTCCCGTGCTCTGGTCAGCACGATCCGTTTCCCGAAGAGCGGCTTCGTTTCAAACCAATTCAGCTGTCCCCGCAACCGTACGACTTCACCCACGACGATCACGGTAGGCGGTTCAAGATGTGCCGCTTCCGCTTTTGCAACAATATCGCCCAATGTTCCCACAACGGTTTGTTGATCGGCTTTGGTCCCCCAGCGGATCGCGGCTACCGGTTGGTTCGACGGCCGTCCCTCCGACAGTAGCTGTTTGACGATCGAAGGAAGATTCTTCATGCCCATCATGAAGACAAGGGTCCCAGATGCGCTGGCTAACTTCGGCCACTCCAACTGAGTTTCCGGCTTGGTAGGATCTTCATGGCCAGTGACAAACGTCACCGTCGAAGCCAACGTTCGATGGGTCACCGGAATGCCTGCATAGGCAGGAACCGCGACCGCGGCCGTCACACCAGGCACAAGCTCAAAATCTATCCCTGCGGCCGCGACGGCTTCTGCCTCTTCTCCACCGCGACCGAAGACAAACGGGTCGCCCCCTTTGAGTCGAACCACTACATTTCCCTCTTTCGCGCAGTCAATAAGCAATCGATTGATATCTGTCTGGTCTTGATACTGCCCACGTCCCCGTCGACCCACGTAAATACGCTGTGCCGAAGCTGGAGCATACTGTAGCAAGACCGGATTGGCGAGAAAATCGTATAGGACGACATCGGCCGCTTCAAGGCATTCCTTTCCTTTCACCGTCAACAGTCCGGGATCGCCTGGTCCTGCTCCGACCAAGTAGACCTTCCCTGTTCTTTTCGACATCGTCATGGAGTCCCGTAAATTGCGTGGAGTATTCTATCCCCACCGCGTCCGAGCAGGCGCTCCGCGAGTTGAATGCCGATCGACTCCGGATCCTCAATGGTGCCCTCAGCTGAATCGCGAAGGACCTCTTTGCCGTCCACGCTGGATACCAATCCTTCCATCCTCACCCCTGCCCCCGCCACAGTTGCATGCGCCGCGATCGGCACCTGGCAGCCTCCTTGGAGTCGATGGAGCAACGCGCGTTCCGCAAGTACGGCTGTCTTACTTGGCGCATGGTTCAAGCCACTCAACAGAGCACGAATGAAGAGATCCTCTCGCCGACCCTCGATGCCCAGCGCCCCTTGACCAATGGCAGGCAAACAAATCTGTGGGGCAAGATATTCGGTAATCTCATGTGCCCAGGCTAATCGCCGAAGTCCGGCTGCAGCCAGCACGATCGCGTCGAATTGCCCCTCACGTAATTTCTTCAGACGGGTATCCAGATTCCCGCGTAACATGGCGATTGTGAGGTCCGGTCTGGCATGCAACAGCTGCGATTGGCGGCGAAGACTGCTGGTTCCGATCCGAGCACCACGAGGAAGGTCCATGAACGACCGTCCATCACGACTGATCAACGCATCCCGTGGATCCTCGCGCGGCGGCACACAGAGAATCTCCAATCCCTCGGGCAGTTCCGTGGGCACATCTTTCATACTATGCACGGCCAGATCGATCTCACCGCTCAAGAGCGCTTCCTCGATCTCCTTTACGAACAGTCCCTTCCCGCCGATTTGGGCTAAAGGGACGTCCAAAATCTTATCTCCCGAGGTTTGTATCCTCCGCAGGGTTACCGTCACATGCGGAGCCAGTGCGTGCAATTGCGCCTGCACCCACTCGCTCTGTTGCACCGCGAGCTTGCTCCCGCGCGTTCCCAGCACGACGGTGGATCGTTCCTCACCGACTTGTGACATCGCTCCCTTCACCAACTCACCTCCCGATCGCGAACAGTATGCTCAATGACGCGGTATCTCCGAGCCAGTCCTTGGAGTCACCTCTTCAGCATCCTGGATACCATCTTGTGACGGATGACAGGTCTCTGACTCAGATGACGTACTCCCATTGACGGTGGGGCCGGCAGAGTCTCCGAGGCCGAAGAATCGACGCGCGGCCTCGACAAAGGCAGCCCCTTCCGAGGAATTTACCTCGGCCTTCAGCGTCACCATCGTATTGTGAATAAGCTTATTCACAATGGACGACGCCATCGCCTCGACTAATTCACGCTCCGTCGCGGACAAATTTACCAGTCTCCCCAAAGTCTTGTCGATCTCAGTCCTTTTAATCTCGTCGATCCGGGCGCGGAGGGCCACAATGGTGGGGGTCACTTCAAGCGACTGAAGCCACTGTCGCACTACCCCAACTTCATCCACCACCATCCGCTCGGCTTTCTCAGCCTCGTTCAGGCGCGCCCCCCGATTCTGTTCAACCCGCATCTTCAAGTCGTCAATGTCAAACAGGAAGGCGTTATCCACGTGCCGCACCGCTGGATCAATATTACGCGGGACCGAAATGTCGATCAGGAACATGGGACGGTTCATCCGTTGCTTGACCGAGTGCTGGACATCGTCCTCGCTCACAAGATAATGCGCGGCACCGGTCGACACCAAGACAATGTCGGCCGTGGCCATATCCTCCCGAAATTCCTCAAAAGGGACCGCGGTGCCACCAAACCGATTGGCCAACTCCAATGCATGTTGAGGACTTCTAGTCGTCACCCGCACATGCCGAACACCGCTGGCAATGAAATGTCGTGCGGCTAACTTAGCCATTTCCCCTGCTCCCACCAACAGCACGGTCTTCTCAGTTAAGTCCGAGAAAATCTTCTTGGCCAATTCGACTGCCGCGTAGCTTACCGACACCGCCATCTCAGAAATTTTCGTCTCCGTCCGTACACGTTTGGCGACGGAAATCGCTTTCTTCATCACCTTGTTCAGAATGATGCCGGTAGCCTTGTGCGTGAGCGCAACCTCGAAGGCCTCTTTGATCTGGCCTAGAATCTGCGATTCGCCGACGATCATAGAGTCAAGACTGGAGGCCACTCGAAATAAATGACTGAGCGCCCGATCCCCTTCGTGCCAGTACAGGTGAGGCGTCAGCTGCTCCGAAGACAGCGACAGATGGGCATCCGCCAGGAAATCCTGAATTCGCCCATACCCTGACTCGATCTCATCAACCACGGCATACACCTCAACCCGATTGCACGTCGACAGCAACACCCCTTCCCGCACCCCTCGATACGAACACAGGCGACCCAAGGCTTCCCCCATCCGGCTCTCAGGAATCGCCAGCTTTTCGCGGATTTCGACCGGAGCGGTCTTATGGCTCAAACCGACGACGACAATATGCATATCACGACACCGGTCCGTGACTCTTAAGGACCACACCGATGAGAGTGAGAATCACACCAGCAAACCCAATAATCGTCAAATACGCTGCCCGTTTGGCTCTCCAACCCACGGTCAGGCGTCCGGTCAATACAACAAAGTAGAACACCCACGTCACTAATGCCCATACTTGCTCCGGGTTCCAGTTCACATACGAACCGCGAGAGAACTCAGCGGAAAGCGCACCGGTAATGATGCCGAGCGTGAGGAGGGGAAAACCCGTCACAATCGACCGTTGATTCAGATTGTCGAGGAAATCCAGGGCAGGTAACTTAGAGTAGAGGACATTGAACCGTTTAGACTTGAGAAGTCCATCCTGAATCAGATACATGACACCAGCCACGAAGGCCACGGCAAACCCCACGGTACCGAGCATACTCAGCGTGACATGGACCCACAACGTTCCAAATACAGGAGTCAGCGTCGGAACTGCTTCCGGCAACGCGGCAGCAGAGACAAGTGAGAGCAATGCCAGCGGGACGATGAATGAACCGAGCACATGCAGATGATGACGAAACTCCACGGCAAGAAACACCAGAATCAGCATCCAGGAAAAAAACGACAGGGCGTCATGGAATCCAGGCGACGAGATGTCTGTCACTCTGACCATTCCTGCGCCCAACGCGATTGTGTGTGCGGCAAACCCGGTCGCTGTCATACCCAGCGAGGCATTTGCCAGGACTTCAGACGGCCAGAGCAGATAGATAAGAAAGGAAACGGTGGCCGCAAAATACAGGGCCATCGTCACCACGAAGAACATGGTGGCCATAGAGGGCTATCCTCTCAACTTTTCAGGACAAACAGACGACATTAAGCTGTGGATTATATCGATGGCGCGAGAAAGGAGTCAACCAAACGATCGTGAAATGAGAGGCCGGACAATCATCGCTCATTCCATCGGTACCCTCTATGTCGTCAGTACACCGATCGGCCACCCAGACGACATCACTCTTCGGGCCCTTGCCACAATGCGCCGCGTTACGATTATCGCGTCAGAGAGCCCACGCGTGACCCAAGCGCTCCTGGCACATCATGGTATTACGGCAACAGTCACCAGCTATGGCCCATTCAATCTCCATGAGAAAGTACGACTCCTTCTACACCGGCTCATGCAGGGACAGGATGTCGCCCTGGTCTCAGACAATGGCACTCCAGTCATCTATGACCCAGGCAGTCTACTTGTGGCTGCCGCCCATCAAGCAGGAATCCCAGTCAAGGCCATCCCTGGTCCTTCTACCCTCACGGCCGCGACGGCGATCTCTGGGTTTTCCGGCGATGCCATCATCTTTGAGGGACACCTCCCCAAAACCGGCCGGGCGCTCGCGCAACATCTCTCCCAACTCCAACATGAACGCAGCACCCTCATCTTCTATGTGGAATCAAAAACCCTTGCCAGGCTCCTGAAAGTTCTGGCACAGGTACTCCCCGCCAGACAGGTAGCCATCGCAATAGATCTCACAACGTCCAAAGAAACCGTTTTACGGGGGATACCAAGTGCGCTGCGTGATCAGATCAAACTTGTCGCGAAGGATTCAGCGGTAACCGTCGTCATCGAAGGAAAGAGGATGGGATCGCGCACACGCAACGCTGCACAGAAGGGTCCTCTGCGCTACTCATCGTCGCGGCGTCGAATGAGCACTCGATAGGACCCTTCAACACGATCTTGTGAAAGGACTGTGTGCCCCTCATTGCTGACGCTCAGGGGAACATTTCGAATGGGGTCACCATCGTCCAAGAGCACTGAAAGAATCTGCCCTTGCTCCATCGCTTCGAGCTTCAACTTGGTTTTGACAAAGTTATAGGGGCAAATCACTCCCCGTAAATCCAACTCGGTATCTGGCTCGCGAGTCAGTGTTGTAGGGTCCTCTCCACTCACGTGTTTCTCCTTCTCGCTCATCTTGGCAATTCGCCGCACAACTCCGCTGGCAATCCTAGCAAGGAGTCGGCAGCCCCGCAAGCAGGGTACCGGATATAACCACACAGTGAGCGCAAAAAAGGGGCAGCGTCTTGCTGCCCCTTCTATTCTGCTAGACTCTCGCGAATGTGTCTCGAATTAGTTCATGCCCTTGAGCAAGTTTGGCTTGGTATAGTCCGTTCCATAGTCTGACTTGTTGCCAACTCCATTGCCCCATCCCGGCTGTGGTTCGCACTGCCAGCAGGGAGCGGATCCGGTGTATTCACCGACCGGG
>JACMLT010000219.1 GCA_014379455.1 Nitrospiraceae bacterium | reverse complement strand
GAGCACACCTGCTCTTCGATGACCACGCGCGAGGGGATCGACCCGATTAACACCAAGGTGGCACTCGACGCGATGGCTCGCGCCTTTATGGGCGGGGCGCTCGCAAGCAACCCCGAAGCATCGCCGATGTTCGCGGCCTGCCACTGCCCTGATCCAGATGGGCGAGGCAGAACCGATGCTGAACGACGGCGTGCAGCTCGCCGCTTACCTCGCGACCAACTGGACTTGCCCGGAAAATGTGGAGAGCACCAACTGAGGAACCAGGAGGTGTTCTATGGGAAACGGGAACAGACCGACGCCGGAGTTTCGGCGTGAAGCGGTGCGGCTTGCACTGACCAGTGGTCGGACGCGGCGGGAGATAGCGGAGGATCTGGGCATCGGCTTGTCGACGCTGACGCGGTGGCTCGGGCAGGAACGGGATGTCAGGGAGCCGAGTGAGGTTCCGGTCGATCTGCATGCCGAGTTGAAGCGGTTGCGGCGAGAGAATGCGGTTCTGAAGCAGGAGCGCGACATCCTAAAAAAGGCCGCGGCCTTCTTCGCGAGAGAGGGAAGTCGATGACCTTCGGCTTCATCGAAGCGGAGAAGGCCAGCTTCCCGATCAGCCGGATGTGTCGTGTCCTCGAGGTCAGCCAGAGCGGGTTCTTTGCCTGGCAGGAACGGCCTGCTTGTCGTCGTCAGCAGCAGGACATGGTCTATCTGGCGCATATCCGCACGGCCTTTGCCCTGTCGAACGGCACCTACGGCAGTCCTCGCATGCACCGAGATCTCGTCGATGAGGGCCATGAGATCGGGCGGCATCGCACGGCGCGGCTTATGCGACAGAACCAGTTGATCGCGCGGCAGAAGCGGCGCTTCAAACGGACGACGGACAGCGAACATGCCTGGCCGCCGTTCGGGAAAACGATCCCCCGGATCGTTTTCTGATCCTCACAGCCCCCCAACCTGATTGCGCAGGACTTCGCGGCGGATGGCCCGGACCGGAAGTGGGGAGCAGACATCTCCTACATCTGGACGGCAGAAGGCTGGCTTTACCTCGCGGTCGTGCTGGATCTCTTTTCCCGGCGCGTCGTCGGCTGGGCCACGAGTGATCGCCTGAAGCGTGATCTCGCGGTAGAAGCCATGCGCCGTGCTCTCGTGGCTCGCAACCCTGCGCCCGGTCTGGTCCACCATTCCGACCGCGGGTCGCAATACTGCTCGGTCGACTATCAGGCGCTGCTCCGCAGACGGGGTATCCTGATCTCGATGAGTGGGCGCGGGAACTGCTACGACAACGCGATGGTGGAAACGTTCTTCAAGACCATCAAGTCGGAGCTGATCTGGCCGGTCGCATGGCAATCCCGCCAGCAGGCCGAAATCGCCGTCGCCAGATACATCGACGGGTTCTATAACCCCATCAGGCGGCATTCATCGCTCGGCTTCCAAAGCCCCATCGCCTTCGAGCGAAAGGTCCGGGAAGTGAGCTAAACGCTCTCCACAAAAGTCGGGCAAGTCCAGTTCGCATCCGTCTGACAGCACAGGCGTGCGTGGTCGTGGCGCTCCCGTGACAAACCGTTCACATAGTGCTTTCTTCCATTCCTGAGAAAGGATCGCCCCATCAAACCCTGGGGTCAAACACCTAGCCGCTTCATCTCGGTTGGGAGCAGCCCTGCGTCTTTCGCAAAACTCCAGCTTCAAACGGTTCAGCTTCCGGGGGTCGGATCAGCCTGATCACTGCCGTGTCTCTGTCGGAAGTTCGCCGAATGCTAGTCGATAGTGTCTTGCGAATTCTCCCATGTGATTGAACCCGTTTGCCATCGCTATCTCGGTCACAGTACTCCGATCAAGGCCCTTGTTTTTCAGATCGGCTCTCACACGTTTCAACCGCTCATGGCGAATAAACTGCATCGGTGAGCATTGATAAGTCGCGTTGAACCCCCGAGTCAGTGACCGGATGCTGCACTCCCCCACGGCTGCCAGAGCACCAAGCGATAGTGAATCAGGAAGATGTCGGAGGACATAGTCGGAGACCGCCTTTACATGCTTGGGTGCGATCGTTGCGGCGGGCTTGTCCAACAGAGGTGTGTGATGTCCGTCCTGGGTTTGGAGAAGCGCCGTCATTAGCATTTCCTCCAATTGCAATTGAATGATATTCGCCCGTTGAGCCACGCCATGAGAAGCATTGATTTCCTGGAATGTGCGGAAGAACCCCATCCACAAATGGCAATGAGCTTCTGACCTCATCTGCAACGCAAATTGTGCCCTCTGGACCGGTAATCCCGTCATACGGGCGATAAATGTATCGATGCGGCGACGGTCGAAGATGAACTTGTAGGTCTCTGCCTCTTCGTCATAACGAAATCGACTGCCTTCAAGCGATGACAAAACAGCAATCGACCCCGGTCCGCCCCGGAATTCAGAAGAGGAACCGGAGAACTCGACTTGGCCCTTGATGACCCCAACGATCATCGTGGTCTGGTCATCAGCATGTGGTTCGATCTCGATCGCCCGACCATATCCTACAGTAGAAAGGGCAAAATTCCCAAAGGATCGGTTGAATATAGTGATCGGTGCGACTGAGCGCGATCTTGGGCCCAACCGCCAGCAGGCATCACAGTAAATCTTTCGTACCACATCGAGAGCTTCATTCGGCTCATACGTAGAGAAGGTCAGGGACTGCTTACTCGAGAGAGCCATTTCAACCGCCCCACTGCTTGGATACTTTGCGAGTTAGCACTTTCTGGCCCGATCTAGATAGGGCTGGCCCAATCACGATTTCTCGAACTGTTTTATTCTGCTCAGTTCACCAGAGCTTCTTTAATCCATACGGTGACATTGCAGGTTCGCCGGGTCCGGCCTGGTTCGCAAACTGACGATCGTGCAAGCCGTCGTAAATCCTGATCCAGTGTTCACGGGGCTGTGAACCAAGGCCAAAAGGAACATGACCACATGCTATCCGGATTGCTTGT
>JACMLT010000218.1 GCA_014379455.1 Nitrospiraceae bacterium | reverse complement strand
TCCTGCGTCGGCACCGTTCCAAGCACAGCCTTGCCTGCCAGCACATATTCGATGGCCTGTTGAGCCCCGCGCTGATCCAGCGCGCACTCTTGACGAAGCCATTGAACGGGTGAGGCGTAAGGAGTGCGGGGTAAGGGGGTTGCCTCAAGAGCGTGATCGATATCGGACCGAAGACGAGCCACCTCAGCCGAAAGTTCTGCCGTTCGCGACGGGGCTTCGCCGCGCCAGAAGGGAATGCTGGGCGCTGCTCCGTGGGCGTCTTCCACCCGCACCTTGCCCCTCTCCACACCCTTGATCCGCCAAGATGTATTGCCCAGCAACATGATGTCACCGGCCAGACTCTCCACCGCAAAGTCTTCATCAACCGATCCCACAACCGTGCCTTCAGGCTCAGCGACCACGGTATAGTTTGCTGTGTCCGGGATGGCACCGCCGGACGTGATTGCTGCCAGTCGCGCCCCTCGCCGGCCTTTAATGCGGCGATTGATCCGATCGTGATGCAGATAGGCCAGACCTCGCCCGCGATTGGTCGCAATCCCATCCGCCAACATCCGTAACACCTGATCGAACTCAGAACGAGCCAATGCTCGATAGGGATCGGCCCGGCGGCACAGATCGAACAAGTCGTCTTCCTGCCAGGTTTGTGTCGCTGCTGCCGCCACCAATTGCTGCGCTAAAATATCGAGCGGGGCCTGCGGCACGGCAATGCGGTCCAAGACCCCTGTCCGAATAGCACGGATCAGCGCCGCACATTCGAGCAAGTCGTCCCTCGTCATCGCAAACAGACGGCCCTTCGGAATCGCCTTGATCCAGTGACCGGCCCGGCCAACCCGTTGCAAGCACGTGGCTATCGCGCGGGGGGAACCGATCTGGCAGACGAGATCCACGGCGCCGATATCAATGCCGAGTTCCAGCGAAGCCGTGGCGACGACGACGCGCGTCTGACCGCTCTTGAGCCGTTCTTCAGCCGACAAGCGAATCTGGCGCGAGAGGCTGCCATGGTGCGCGGCCACGGCATCGGCACCTAAGTCCCGCAGCCGATCTTCCAAGGAGTGTGACACTCGTTCGGCGAGGCGCCTCGCATTGACGAAGACCAAGGTTGAGCGATGCTGCCGAACCAGCTCAGCGACACGATCGTAGACATCGGACCAAATCGCATTCGTCGCCACCGCGCTCAGTTCATCCTTCGGCACCTCTACCGCCAGATCCATCTGGCGCGTATGCCCCACGTCGATGATCGCCGGCATCGGACGATCTCCAACCAGAAACCGCGCCACCGTTTCGATCGGGCGCTGCGTCGCCGAGAGCCCAATCCGCTGTGGCTTCGTCAGCGTGAGCGCCTCCAATCGCTCCAACGACAGAGCCAGGTGAGCACCTCGTTTATTCGGCACCACGGCGTGAATTTCATCGACGATGACGGTCCGAACCGTCTGCAAGAGCCGGCGGCTCTTCTCCGCCGTTAATAAAATAAAGAGCGACTCCGGCGTCGTGACGAGAATATGGGGTGGCCGCTTGAGCATCAGCTGGCGCTCCGCCATCGGGGTATCGCCCGTACGGACCAATACGCGCAGCTCCGGCATCAAGAGCCCTGCAGACAACGCTGCGGTACCGATTTCAGCCAGTGGCTGCTGGAGGTTTTTCTGTATGTCGTTACTGAGCGCTTTCAGCGGTGACACGTAGAGCACCTGCGTCTGATCGTCGAGCTCACGCGCGAGGGCTTGCTTGAAGAGGCGATCGATACAAGAGAGAAAAGCGGCGAATGTTTTCCCAGAGCCGGTCGGCGCGGCAATCAGCACATCGGCCCCCGACTGAATCGCAGGCCAGGCCTGTTGCTGGACTTCAGTCGGGGCGCCGACGTTCGAATCAAACCACTCGGCAATGAGAGGATGGAATCGAGAGAGGGACATGGAACGTGATAGTACCACGCCCTCAGAAGAAGCTCTATGGGCTAGGGTAACGCTCGGATGTAGATATCCGACGGGGCCACTCCTCCCGCGAGTAGATTGCTCGCCTGCGAAGCGAAGGCGACAAACCCGCCGTTGCCGCTGATAGATGGAGTTTCGCTGGACGCATTCCCCTCTACCGGAGATCCCGTATTATCTCTGGAAACAAGATTTGTCGTGGGTCCATTCCTGTCATGCCGATAGATCTGTTGACCACTCACACCAGTCTCCAAATTGGTCGCGAGCGACGTAAAAGCCACGTACCGCCCATCGCTGCTGATGGACGGTGCGCTGCTGCTTTGGTTTCCGGCATTGGGCACCCCGCTGTTATCTCGTGAAATGAGGCTATTGGTGCCATTCGCTCCTGTATTCCGATCGTGGACATACACTTGCTGGCCACTGAACCCAGTCACGATATTGGTGGCACCAGAGACAAACGCGACGAAACGTCCGTCACCGCTCACAGAAGGCGTGCTGCTGTTGCCATTGCCCGCTGTTGGGACGCTGTCTTTGGAAACCAGGCTGGTGGTTCCATTCGCGCCAGTGAGGCGATCATGGATATAGATCTGCTGGTTACCGCCGGCTGCGCCAAGATTCGTGGACAACGAGGCAAACGCCACGAACTGGCCGGTGGCACTGATGGCCGGTGTGGCACTCACGCCGTTGCCCGGCACTGGAGTCACAGTATTATCTTTCGAAATGAGCGTGGTCTGATCCGTCTGTCGATCGTGGACATAGATCTGGATTCCGCTGACGCCGGCCACCAAGTTCGTGGAGGCTGAGGCGAAGGCAACATACCGGCCGTCAGCGCTGATCGCCGGCGCACTACTGGTCCCATCTCCGATGATACCGGCGCTGCTCTTCGAGATCACGGTGGTTTGACCGGTCTCACGGTCCCGCACATAGATCTGTTGACCGCTCACACTCGTCACGAGATTCGAAGACAATGAGACAAACGCCACGAGCCGACCATCACTGCTCATCGAAGGGTCGCTACTGGTGCCTCCCCCTTCGTTGATGACACTGGAGTCACTATCGCGGGATACCACCTCAATCTGATTCGTCTGACGATTGTGAGCGTAAATCTGTGAGCCACTGACGGTTGTCACAAAGTTTGTCGATTGCGAGACGAAGGCAACAAGACTTCCGTCGCTGTTCATGGAAGGAGTCGAACTGGCGCCACTTCCTGCCGTACCACTGCCGGTGACCGATGCACGGTCCGTCCTTGGATGGACGGCAAACAGCACCGAACCGGTCGCGGTCTTCCCTGTGCTGTCCGTCACCGTAAATACGGCCGTCGGGTTTTCCACTGCCGTCGGGGTGCCGCTCACGACGCCCGTGCCTGCGTTGAGGGACAAGCCGGTCGGCAAGACTCCGCCGAATAGCGTCCAAGTGAACGGAGCGGTTCCTCCGGTGGTCCCGATGGTCGATGTATATGCGTTTCCGACCACACCGAAATCGGCTGCCGTCGTCGATACGGCAAAGGCCTGGGTACTGTCCCCGCCGCCCCCACCCCCACTGCTGGGACAGCCTACGAGTACGAACCCAAGGGCAATGATCGACAATACGGACGCAAGAGATTTCATACAGGCATTCTCTTATGAGTTCCTCTTTGAGGCAACAACTATGTTATTTTACGAAACGGTGAAGAAATGGATCCCCCTTACGGATGGAGATATTGAGTGACGCGACAAAAACCATCTCCGCTCATCGTGCTGGGATCCGGCTACACAGGACGGGTGTTGCACAAAACAGGAACCTCACAGGGGAAGACCGTTCACGCCACCAGCAGGAACCCCCTGAAGAATCTTGCAGACATTTCTTCTGAACAGCGCCTGAGATTCGATTTGGAGCAGCCCTCGACTTGGCCGAACATTCCTGCGGACGCCGATCTCATCTGGTGTTTTCCTGCCACGCCACTCGAACAGGTCCAGGCGTTCGCACGCACGCTCGACGCGCCACCTCGACGCATTGTTGTCTTAGGAAGCACGTCCGTTTACGACACATCGAGTGAATCGACTGAATACCCTCCACCCTGGATTGACGAATCAGCTCCGCTCGACCAAACCAAGCCGCGCGTGCAAGGAGAGGAATATCTGCGCGAACATCATGGTGCGATCGTGCTGCGTGTTGCAGGCATTTATGGACCGACGCGCAACCCTCTCGATTGGATCAGCCGTGGCCGCGTCGAGATGTCACGGAAGTACATGAACCTCGTTCACGTAGAAGACTTGGCTGCCATCTGTCTGCTTGCAATAGACAAAGGGAAGCCGGGTGAAGCCTACAATGTCAGCGATGGTACACCGCACACCTGGGATGAGATCTGCGTCACGGCACAGCAGCGATGGGGTGTGACAGTCGCAGCAACACAAGAAAACCGCACATCGGGAAAACGAATCAGCAATGCCAAACTTCGAGCAGAACTCAGCTACACTTTTAAGCACCCAGACTTATACGAAGCTCTCGCGTTGATCGAATCAGGAACAGGGTAGAAGTGCAGGATGGTCAAAATGGCTTCCAGCAAGGCCCGAGGCGAGAAGAAACCGGAGGCGTATTCTTTCTCACCCGCCCACCCCCGAGCTGCCAAGACAGCTCGTTTCCCCGAATGGGTACGTTGAGGATTCCGGCGAGCTGAGAACGCCGCTGGAAGGCATTTTCACCATCCTGCTAGCGGAGAAGGGCCATGACGGCAAGACACACGAGCAAATTATTGATGGCGTGGGCCAGGATACCAGGCAAGATGCTTCCGGTTTTTTCATAGATCCACGCCCAGAGCACTCCGCTCCAACACACACTCAACAATCCTACGACTCCATAGCCATGCGCGACACCGAAGATGCCGGCGCTGATCAACGCGGCCGGCAGAAAGCGGAATTTGCGGCGGAGAATCGCGAACAGCAATCCACGAAACGCGAGTTCTTCGAACAGCGGCGCGAAAATCACATACTCGAGCAAACTGACGACTGTCAAGGAAGGTGTGGCCCAGACGAGGTCCGCGTCGAACCACTCGGTCCAATGACTTGTCAGGTGAAACGGCCCCGCCAGCCGATCCATCACCCACCCTCCCCACAGGCCAGCGGCCACCACCGCCAAGACCGCGGCCGCTAAGCGGCCGGCATTGGCCCATCCGATTTCCAACCCAAAACCACCATAGAACGTCATCCCGGACGGCCGAAAGAGATGATGGTACGCCAAGAGGAGAAGCGGCACATTCGTCAGCGGAATGACCAGTGCCCGGAGCAAGGCATTGTCTGTCGGCACATACAATAGAAACAGCGCCGTGAGCATGGCGCCAATCGCACCTCCGCGCAGCAACACCGCCGCACCAATGCCGCCTGGCCATGGCGGCGGCACACCCGGCTCATGCAGCCGAACGAAACTGGACGTCTCATTTCGTCTCAGCCACAGCAGCACGCACACCACCGTCCCGACAATCATCGCGCCAAGCTCAACAAGCGTCAGGCCATGCGACCGGGCAAACTGGCGGTCGATACGCACAGCGGCTTGTTCTTGAATCCTGGCTACGAGCGCGGCATCGTTGGCACGGCGCGCCAGGCGTTCAGCCAGTCGATCGTAAAACCACCCGGACGGCAGCACTTCTGCCGCTGTGGCTTGCCGCGAGACATATCTGTCCGCGTCATGCACTGGTCCTTCGCCATAGGCGGCCGTGACCAGATCGGCATACTGAGAAAGCGAATCTTGTGCTTTGGCCCACTCATGCGCTGAGAGCAGCGCCTGCGACACATGGCCGGCCTCGGCTTGAAGAATTGCCAACTGAAGGTCTACCAACGGGTCTTCGGAGGACTCTGCCAGTTCTCGATACCATTCAATTTCGTGCGCCCGTTCAGCCTCGTCGTTACCTGAGGCCCAGGCCAAGAGCTGCTGCTCCCACTGAGGTGCACGCTTGAGCCCTTCCTCCACATCCCTGGTCCGACTGACCATCAAACTCAGCGCTTGCTCGGGTGACTCGATCCGATCCAGCTTCGATGCCGATGTCGACAACCCGACCATCGACCCCAGCGCCACGGTAAGAAAAATCGCAGCCAACAGCGTCATCATGGGCGAGAACCGCCCAAAATAGACCCCGACCGGCGGCGGCGCATCTGTGGATCGCCACCAGGACTTGGGTTGTTGCGGTTCGTTGAGAGGCACGGTCGCTGACTCAATCATCGTTGGAACTATAACATGCTATTTTTCTCCCTCTACATCCCCGTAGTAGCTAGGCGGCACAGGAGGCCGTTCAGAATACCCGTGGCCGAGCGCGATTGAACTCCGCTATACTAAGGGGATTTTGTAACAGGCTCGGGAAAACCTCTTTTAGGCCAAATGGCAGTTCGATGGTCCACACGTCTTAGGCAACAGGAGTAATCGGTATAGGATGCTCAAAAAGCTCGTCCGGCAAGGCCGCAGGCGAGTCGAACCCGGAGGCGTACCCTCAGGGGTACGTTGAGGATTTCGATGAGCCGAGAACGAAGCTGGCGGACTTTTTCAGCATCCTGCTAGCGCTTGGTTTTTGCTGCCGCGCATGGTGCCGGGCGGGTGAGTTCTGCTGGTAATTTTGTCTGCTCGTTTACGCAGGCTGTATCGAGCTGGGCTTGTGTCAGACCCGAAACTACAGACAGGTTGGTTCCATGTAACGTCGCGCGATGAAGGTCGGCCCCGTCGAGTCGGGCACTGGTGAGGTTGGCTCCGGATAACGTGGCGCCTTGGAGATTGGCTTCTTGGAGGTTGGCATGGGCGAGATTGGCACGGGTGAAGTTCGAACCGTTCAGGTCCGCTGCGACGAGATTGGCCGACTCCATCGTCGCCTCAGTAAATTGTGCGTGGTGGAATTGGGCCTTCGGCGCATGGATCTCGCTGAGGTCCGCCTTCGTAAAGATGGCGCTGGTTCCCCTGGCGCCGATCAGCACCGCTTGTGAGAGTTGGGCGTCACGGAAATTCGCCTGGTCCAAGATGGCCTTATAGAAAATCGCCATCCGAAGTTTGCCTGACTGTGCATTTGCTTTGACCAACCGTGCTCCCTCCAGGTTGGCTCCTTCCAGATCTGCCTGCTGCAAGTCGGCAGATTGGAAATTCGCGTATCGCAGATCCGCCCCACGGAGGATGGCTTTTTTCAGGTTTGTGCCCACCAAACTGGCGTCGTCGAGATAGGCGCTCTCTAAATCTGTTTCCACCATCTGGGCTCCGTCGAGCCGCGCACCGTCGAGGAGAGCGCCTTGCAGATTGGCCTGATAAAGATTTGCCTTGCTCAGGTTGGTTCGGCGGAGGTCGGCTTCCATCAGGTCGGTTCCTTTTAAGATGGCCCGGGAGAGGTTGGCGCCATAGAAGTAGGTGTCGATGAAAGAGGCGTTCGTCAGATCAGCTGAGGCGAGGTCCGCCCCCTCAAAATGGGCCCGCTCGAAGGTGGATTCGTGCAGTTGCGCCCCGGTCAGGACGGCGTCGTAGAGCGCCGCTTCATCCCCGATCGCACGGAATAGATTCGCGTTCGACAATCGTGCGTGCCGGAGATCGGCTCCCGCCAGGTTGCTGTCTTCCAAGACGGCTTTTGAGAGATCGGCTCCCGAGAGACTCGCTTGTGACAGATTACTCTGGTACAGATTTGCTTGTCGGAGGATGGCCCCTTCTAATCGCGCCCGCTCCAGATTGGCTCCGGCGAGTTTCGCTTTGCGCAAGTCTGCCTGGCACAGATCCGCGCGTTGATGTTCCGGCTTCTGACGCTGTTCGAGCCACTGTCCATGCGATGCAACTATCGCCTGCAGTTGCTTGGGCGGAACGGATTTCTTTTTGTACGGGCTGTCACAGCTGGTGAGGTCACTGCTTGCGTGACTCGGTTCTGCCGCTTGGATAATGGCCGGCAGGGCAAGAACGAGTGGTGCCAGCATCGTGGCTAGAACGGTACGTCGCGTCATGCGGATTCTCTCCAAAATAATGTGTGTATTTTATGCGATTCGATCTGCTCACTGTGCCTGTTGGGATAAGAAGCGAACATAGGTCACCACATCCTGCATCTCTCCGTCCGTCAGCTGGCCTCGCCATGAATGCATGGGGCTGAAGACGACCCCGTGCTCGATGGTCCGCAGCAGTTCTTCGTCGGATTTCAGGAAAGACGAGAAACGGTGGAAATTGGCCGGTGCCACCTTGAGGGCCTGCGCGTCAGGTCCATCCCCCCAGCCTCCGACACCGTGACACTTCTGGCAATGGCGCTCATACACGGCTTTCCC
>JACMLT010000217.1 GCA_014379455.1 Nitrospiraceae bacterium | reverse complement strand
GGCATTATGCTCTGCGTCGGCGGTCTTGGCGCGTTGGGGTATCTGGCCACACTCTCTGACTTCTTTTATAAGGATTTGGGAGCCACCACCGCGAATATCCTTGTCGGGGTTCTTTCCGCGGTGATCGACAACATCCCCGTTATGTTTGCCGTGTTGAGCATGAACCCGGATATGAGCGTCGGCCAATGGCTGTTGGTGACATTGACAGCCGGTGTCGGCGGGTCGCTGTTGTCCATTGGGTCGGCAGCGGGCGTGGCCCTCATGGGACAGGCCCGGGGGATCTATACCTTCTCGGCCCACTTGAAATGGATATGGGCGATTGCCTTGGGCTATGCCGCAAGTATCGCCGTCCATCTCGTGATGAACGGCGCGCTTTTTAGTCGATAGCTCGTGGAAAATTGATTGGTATGACCTGCAGGTCGAAAAATCAGAGCACACCTCACCTGCCACAACAGCCGACCGGAACGCATGTCCAGGCGATTTCGCGACACACCGTCATGAAGCAGGTGAGGCACAGTTTTTCTTGTAACCGATGCGGCGAGAAGGGTACTATAGCGCTGAGTGTCAACGCTGCGTCGCAATTACTAGGGCGTCGCTCGCACATTTCAAGAACTTATTGACAAGCTCGTCATCCTTGTATGTACTTAAAGATGCTGTGGTAACAATCCGTTCATTGTGCTCCATATTCGTCTTTGCGCTGTTTCTCTGCACCGTGTTCCCGGCTGCGCAGATCGGGTGGTCTTTCAATGGTATGTGCGGTTCGACCGGCGATACCGGGAGTGGGCAAGCCTGCGATTTCAGTGACGCAGGAGAGGCGACCGATTCCGAGGACGATTCGCCGCAAGAGACGCCGGAGGATTGCGTCACGTCTCGCATAAGTGTGTCAGACTGCCAATTGAGCCGCTCGCATGCCTGGGTAGACGAGATTCCACCGTCCACCCTCCTCGTCTCCCTGTTGTTACATCCTCCGACCGCACACAGTTAGTGCAACGTCGAAGGTGAGTGTCGCCTTCGATCTCGACTGGATAACCTCATTGTGACTCCGAAGGAGGCAGCACATGCTGGCTCGGTTTTTGAATTTTTCAGTACTGATGACCCTGATGTTAGGGGTCAGTGGAACGCTGACGCCGTCCTTCGGCGCTCAGGCGAAAGACCCGATACCCATGTTCGAACTAGACCGCATCATCGACTTGGCTCTCGAACGGAACCCGGCGATCGCGGGCGCTCGGAGCGTGATCGAACAGAATGAGGGCAGACGGACCAAGGCCGGCGCCTATCCCAATCCCCAGATCACCGCCCAGTTCGCGGATGCCACGATTCGAACTGCCAGAACCGGGTCGCGTGCGGTCGAAAACGGCGTGATCGTGGAACAAACAGTGGAGTGGCCGGGCATGCGGGAAGCCCGCAAGGACGCGGCAGCCGCCGGTTTGACCGGCGCGACGTTTAGCCTCGACGAAGCCAAACTCAATCTCGTTGCGGAGGTCAAGGGGACATTCTACGAACTACTGCTGGCGGAACGGACGGTAGACCTTCTGCAGCAGAACCTGGAGATTGTCCAGGAGGTGGCGCGCATTGTCAGAGCCCGTGTCCGATCAGGCGAAGGCCCTCAATTCGAAGCGGTGAAGGCAGAGGTTGAGGTGCTCAAAGCCAAGCAAGAGATGACGAAAGCCAAGAATGTCGTGCGCGTGAAACTCGTCGGATTGGACACCTTGACGTCTGGGGCCTTGGGGCCTCGATACCAGGTGCAAGGAGACTTCCGATCCCTCCGGGATCGTCTAGACCCTGAGCAGATGGCGGCGAGGGACCTGTCGCATCATCCCATTCTCAAACGCCAGGGGAAATTGGTGGAGCAGGCTGAATTGACCGTCACCAAGGAGCGGAAAGCTCGAGTGCCTGATGTGACGCTGTTTGGCGGGTATTCTACACAGGTAGACACTAAATCGGTGGTGGCGGGTATCACTCTGCCGACACCCATATGGTATCAGCAGCAAGGGCACATTGCGGAGGCGCTCGGTACACAACGAAAGGAAGAGGCAGAGCTGATTCACGCCCAAAATGACCTCGGCCGCGCCATCAATCAACATGCCCGGGAGGCAGAAACGGCGCAAGAACAGATCCTCGTTTACGAGGAAGGACTCTTAAAGCAAGCGCAAGAAGCGCTTCGTATCGCCCAACTGAGCTTCCGACAGGGCGCGTCCAGTCTCCTGGATGTCCTCGATGCCCAACGGGTCCAACGTCAGATCACGGTAGATTACAATCTGGCGCGCTTCGAACTGTCCCTGGCGCTCACGCGGTTTGAGCGCGCCTTGGGCGGTCCACTCTAAATTGCGAAAAGGACAGACAACAGGCATGGTCATTTTTTCTGACCGATATCCAAATCGATACGAGAGTGATGCGCGCTCACAAACCAGTCTGAGTGCGACGTGTACAATCTTCTTCGGCATGCTGCTGTTGGCTTCCTCTGCGTCTTGTGACCGTGCGCCGGCCCCGGCGCAAGAGAGCGGACCGAAACGTTCAGCGGACGAGGCGCGTCTTGTTCGGTTCCCGCTGGATGAAGTCACCAGGTCCGGTGTGACGGTAGAGCCAGTCGGGCGAACGGCATTTCGTACCTACCGTACCTTTCCCGGCGTCGTACGGCCGAACGAAAACGCGTTGGCGAATATTACGACCCTCGTTCGCGGGCGAGTGGCCGAAGTGCATGCGGACTTGGGGCAGATGGTCAAAGCCAATCAGCTGTTGGCGGTGCTCCATAGCGGTGATCTCGGGCTCGCCCAGTCTGCCTATTTAAAGGCCCGCGCGCGGCGACATGTGGCGGAACAGGCCTATCAGAGGGCGCAGTTCCTTTTCAAAGAGAAAGTCATCGGCCAGGCGGAAGAGCAGCGCCGAGAAGGAGAAATGATCAGTATCCGTGCCGAGGCTCAGGAAGCACTCGAAGGGCTCCGGTTGTTAGGCATGGATGACAAGCAGATCAGATCCTTGGAGCGGACCCAAACGATTCGCTCGCAGGTTCCCATTGTGGCGCCCTTTGCGGGCCGGGTGATCGCGCGTGACCTCACCAAAGGCGAGTTGGTCGAAACCGCTAATAAACTGTTTGCGGTGGCCGATCTCTCGACGGTCTGGGTGGTGGCCAATGTATCGGAAAAAGATGTTTCCTATGTGCAGCACGCGACCACCGTTCCGAATCAGCCGGTCGAAGTCCATGTGACCGCGTATCCTGATGAAGTGTTCCAGGGGACCGTTGTGTATGTCGGCGACGTCCTAGACACCGCGACGAGGACTATGCAGGTGCGCCTCACCTTGGCGAATCCCACCGGTCGCCTGAAGCCGGAAATGTTCGCAACGATTCGCGTCTCGTCAGAACCGGCATCGGATATCCTGGTCGTTCCCGAAGCAGCCGTTCAGCACGATCGGGATCGCAGCTTCGTGTTTGTGCAACAGGAGCCTGGCATCTTTGAAGCGCGGACGATCAGATTGGGAGAGAAGAACGGAACCGTTGCCGAGGTCCTCGAAGGGCTGCGGGAAGGGGAAGTGGTCGTCAAGGAAGGCGCCTTTACCTTGAAATCTGAATTGTTGAAGCCCAAAGACTGAGCATGGTCGATAAACTTATTGAATTTTCTCTGCGTCGCCCCCTGCTGATTCTTACGTTCGCCGGCCTGCTGACCCTTCTGGGGTTCTATGCCTTCCGCACGATTCCGATCGACGCGTTTCCCGATGTGACGAGTGTGCTCGTGCAAGTCGTCACCAAAGCGCCCGGCCTCTCCCCCGAAGAAGTCGAGCGGCTGGTGACTTTTCCTATCGAGCAACAGGTCACCGGGGTTCCACATATGACGGAACTACGCTCGCTCACCAAAGTCGGATTGTCGCTGATTACGGTGGTATTCGACGATCAGATGGACATCAACCTCGCTCGCCAAGTCGTGCTCGAACGGTTGATCGAGGTGCAGGAAAATCTGCCGCCAGGATCTGAGCCGATGATGACACCGAACAGCACCGGGCTGGGAGAGGTGTATCAGTACTATCTGGAAGGCCCTTCGCATGCCGGGCTGGACAAGGCCGCAGTCGAACGCGAATTGATCGAACAACGAACGGTGCAGGACTGGATCATCCGCCCGTTGCTCAAAGGTGTCCCTGGCGTGATCGACATCAACTCGCAAGGCGGGTATGTCAAACAGTACCAGGTCCTTGTCGAGCCGGAACTCTTGCGGAAATATGCTCTTTCGTTGGACGACGTGTTTGCCTCCGTGAAGAATAACAATGCGAATGCCGCAGGCAACATATTAGAGACGTATGCTGAGAAGTATATTGTCCGTGGTGCGGGACTGATTAAGAAGCTGAGTGATATCGAAGACATCGTCGTCAAGGAAGCGGGCGGCACTCCCGTGCACATCCATGACATCGCCCAGGTCCAGATCGGTCATGCCATTCGCCATGGCGCGGTCGTCCTGAACGGTGAGCGTGAGGTGGTGGCCGGAATCGCCCTGATGCTTCGAGGGGGAAATGCCCGCGATGTCGTGGAAGGCATCAAGATCAAGGTGGCCGAGATACAGGACAAGGGTCTGCTGCCGGCAGGATGGCGGATCGTTCCCTTTTACGATCGTATCGAATTGATCTCCGCTGCGTTGAAGACCGTGTATAAGGCATTAGGCGAAGGCGTTCTTCTGGTGGTGGTCGTGCTATTCATCTTCTTGGGCGATACCAGGAGCGCGTTGATCGTGGCGGCAACGCTCACGGTCACACCGCTCGTGACGTTTTTCGTGATGGATCGATTCGATCTTACGGCCAATCTGATGTCCTTGGGTGGCCTGGCCATCGCCATCGGCATGATGGTCGACGCCTCCGTCGTGGTGGTGGAAAACATCCACCGGCATCTCTCGGATCCCCGTCATCAGGGCCTGCCTAAACAGGCCCTGATTCTCAATGCCGCTCGGGAGGTCGCCCGCCCCGTGGTCTTCGGTATCATCATCATCATCATCGTCTTTATGCCCATCCTCTCTTTCCAGGGTATGGAAGGCAAAATGTTTAAGCCGATGGCCTATACCATCATGATCGCACTAATGGTGTCGCTCATTCTGTCCATTACCCTGTCGCCGGTCCTGTGTTTGCTGAGTTTGCGGGCAGGGCATGCCGATACCGATCCGTTCGTGCTTCGGTGGGCCAAACGCGGCTATCTTCCTGTGCTGCGCTGGGCGTTAGGACATCGGGGCGTGGTGCTGACCGCCACCGGACTGACGTTGGCCGGTAGTATTGCGCTCTTTCCTTTTTTGGGATCGGAGTTTGTTCCTATTCTGAATGAAGGCACGATGGCCCCTCTCACGATTCGCTTGCCGAGTATTTCACTGGAGCAATCGATCAAGATCGAGCGTGAAGTGCAGAAGGCGGTGATGGAGTTTCCAGAAGTGCAGATGATGGTGTCCAAGCTCGGACGCACGGAATTGGCGAACGACCCGCAAGAGCCGAACGAAAGCGATTCCGTCGCGATGTTGCATCCGATCGACACCTGGACGACGGCTTCCACCATGGCAGAGTTGAAAGAGAAGGTTCGCGAGCGGCTGGCGAAGGTGCCCGGCGCCAACTTTCTGATCAGCCAGCCGATCCAGCAACGGGTGGACGAACTCATCTCGGGGGTGCGCGCTGAGGTCACGGTCAAACTGTTCGGGCCCGACCTGGATGAGCTGCGCCACACAGGGGATGCGATTGCCGGTATCCTCGGCACGATTCGGGGTGTCGAAGATCTAAAGGTAGAGCAACTTTTTGGCCAACCCTACATTACGATCGATATCGATCGCGGCAAGATCGCCCGACACGGCATCAACGTGTCGGATGTGCGCGAGGTGATCGCTACCGCGATCGGAGGAGAAGCTGCAACCCGGGTGTATGAAGAGCATCGACGGTTCAATTTGGTCGTGCGATTTCCGGAACAGTATCGGAATAGCATTGAGACCATCGGGAATATTCGACTGAAAGCCAGCGGAGGGGCCTACATTCCACTCAGCGATCTCGGGACCATCCGGATGCACGAGGGGCCGGGGCGCATCAACCGCGATCAACTTCAGCGGTATCTGCCGGTCAGCTTCAATACACACGGACGCGACATCGGGGGTATTGTGGCTGAGGCCCAGGAGCGAATGGCCCGAGAGATCAGGCTTCCGGAGGGGTACACGGTCGTCTGGGGCGGATCGTTCGAAAATATGCAGCGGGCGATGGCCCGCATCAAGATCATCGTTCCGATTACCATTGCCGTGATCTTTTTGCTCCTGTTCTCATCGTTCTCTTCGCTCAAGCAGGCAGCACTTATTATTCTCAATCTCCCGTTCGCGCTCATCGGGGGCATTGTCGCGTTGTGGGTGACAGGGGAATACGTAAGCGTGCCGGCCTCGGTCGGATTCATCAATCTGTTCGGCGTGGCCGTGTTGAACGGCATCGTGTTGGTGTCCTACATCAACTCGCTTCGTCGGCAGGAGGGCATGGAGATTCATCAGGCAGTGCTGTCCGGCTGTGTCATGCGTCTTCGGCCCGTCTTGATGACAGCGTTAGTTGCGCTACTGGGACTGGTGCCACTCGCCCTTTCTCAGGGAATCGGATCGGAAGTCCAACGGCCACTGGCGGTTGTGGTGATCGGCGGACTCGTCAGTTCGACGTTTCTCACGCTTGTTGTCCTTCCGGTGCTCTATAAGTGGATTGAGGAGCGAGCCGCCGTTCCACGCCCTTCAGCGAGCATCACAGGCGGCCATTGATCACACGGATGGAACGGTTCAAACGGTTCGATCGCCGCACGTATAAGATGCGACATGGCCGTGTGGGGCCGGACGGTTGCTGAGAGGACGAGGCAGATGACGATGATCCATACGCTGACGATGGACTGCACATGTGATGTGTCCGCCTTTCCGACGATAGAAATCCGGCCGTAGGTTCAAGCGGTGCTTGCAACAGCTGTCTCCAGTACTGCCGCCTGCATCTGAAACTCCAATATCTTCTGTGGATGTTGAGTCGAGCGTCATGCGATCGTGTTCAGGTCTGCTTGGGCATCGCGTGACAGGTTTGTGCCTTTCAGGAAATACTCACGCAGCAAGTGGTTCGTATGTTCATCCGTGCACCGCTGCCACCGGCTTTGTGGGTCACAAGAATAGACCCGCACCGTGGTATCGACCGTCAATCCTTTGTGCTGGGCCAATTTCATTCCTCGATCCCAGATAGTAGCCAGCGCAATCCCGCCGGCAATTGTCATATCTGCGTGCTCAATGCTGGTACCACACTGATAGTGTCTTTCCCCTGTATTCTCACGAACAGGGTGAAGCGCGACTGACGGTCCACCAAAGTGGCTAATATGCGTATTCTGTGAGCCGGTGATCAGATCCCCTTCCCAATGATCAAGAATCGCCGGATCTTCCACGTTAGCGGAGACGGTCGCGGATGGAAAGGCCATCGATTATCCGCCCGCGCGGTTGACGAGCCGTGCTCGTATTTTGTGCATGCCGCGTCCTATGCCGGATTGGCGACGCGCGCTTAATTCTTTCTTGAGCACCCCTCCCAACTTCATCTTATCCCAGATGGTGTTGCGTTGATGCGTGAACTTGCCGGGTGTGGCATTCACGCGGAGACCGCCAACTGTAATGCTGGAGGGCCCTCCACGTCTCTAATAGTAGAGTAAGTTTGTCAGTGCCTTGAAGCTCCCCGCAGCAAGCTGCTGGGTATCACAGAACTAAAACCGTCGGAGATGCCCGAGATCTTCGGAGCGTTTCCGCTTTCGCAGCGGGCCAGAGGGCATTTTCCCCCCGTATTCGAGCAGGCTGAATCAGATGGCGTAGAGGAACCGCCATGGCTGCCGCGCATGCCTGCTTGATTGTGGATTGGGAAGGGTATGACGGCACGAGGCCTCTGCTTAAGCACGCTGGGTGAACGCATTCCGTGACGATTCTCCTGCATGAGAGATTGTCCGTCATGACGCGCGTCGGTACGTTCGAGTCAGGCCTGGGTAAAATGCCCTTCCATGAAATACATAGAAAATAACCTGAAAGTGAGCAATATCGACCAGTAGGCTGGAGAGGTTTCGGGCATAGTTGAAAGCTCCGATGGTAGTACCTTAAGCATTCGAGAAGGATCGGTGGCTGATGACAGGCATTTCGAATCTTGATTGGCACTGATCGCCGTGATTTGGCGAAGCTATTACTAGGGCGTCCGGATGTAAGAGCTATCCCTGCTGTGGCATTCCGGGTC
>JACMLT010000216.1 GCA_014379455.1 Nitrospiraceae bacterium | reverse complement strand
GGAACGACATACGTCGTCTGAGAAGCTTCCGCCCAGCAGCCGCGGTCGGTCACGTCGACAATTTCGAAGGTCCGTTTGGCGTCCCGAGCGTCGATGAGTTTCACCCCTTCTCCCGTGCGAATGCGGGCCAGCCACGTCGCTGTTACGGGAAGACAAGCCTTTGCCGGCGAAGGGGGTGAGTGGGGAGAATCCACCGGGGTCAACCAAACCCGTGCGGGGGCGGTGACCCGCCCGAAGATATCGCGGCAGGGGCGAATACGGACCACTGCCGGACCCGGCTCGAGCGGCCCGGTGCGCAGCTTGGGCCCAGCCAGGTCCATGACTATCCGGCAGGATCGCCCCAGCTTCTGTTCGGCCCGTTTCAGGTGCTCGATCATCCGCAACCACGCCGCAGTATTATCATGGGCACAATTGATGCGCATACAGTCCATACCTTGCTGGAGCAAGTTATGAACGAGCAGGTAATCGTCCGCGGCCTCGCTCGGCATGGTGATCATGATTCGGACCCCGCGATGGGTGGGGGCGGGGCCCAGCAAGGCTTCGGTGTGTTCGGCAAGCAGCCGTTGCCCGTTTGCAAAATCGAGAGCAGCAGCCTCTGTTGATGGCGGTTGCCAGGATCGCTGTGCCAGGCGATGCAGGACTTCCAGAACCGCGTCTATCGTGGCCAGGACGTGCGGTTCGGTTCGCCCGAGAGAGGACAGCCCCATTTCCGCCAACCGGAGCTGCAACGGACGGAGGTCGTGTCGACGTAGAGCCAGGTAATGCAGAAGATTCCTGGCGCTTGCTTGATTGTTCGGATGAACTCTACTCAGGCGTGTTTTTGACATGACCGGCTCGGCGACCATATCAGCTCTGATAGCCGTGAGTTCCCTGAGGACGGTTTCGATGGAATCCAGCAACAACATCAAAGTTTCAAGATCGTAGTGAGGAAGGCTGTAAGTGGAGATGCACGGTACCAATTCATCATAGTTCCAGCAGTGTGACCTCCTCGCACCACGCCACCGATCTCGCAGGCCACGACGTCGTCGGGAAGTCCGCCTTTGGTGCGTCGCTGCTTGACGAGAGCATGATTGGTGCTAAGCTTACGTCTGTTGTGATCGGAGCATGCCGGCAAGGGATGGCCGGCGATCAGATGGACAGAGCATCTGCGGCAGGATAGGAGTTCAGCTGTAGAGGAATGAGGCTCCGACATTGTGATCATGTTGAATGCGGCCAATGGCTCGGGGATTCTCCGGATCGCCGGAATGATCTTCGCCCTTGCACTCACCGGCTGTGCGTTCAGTCCATCCACTCCGGGAGAAGAATACGAAATATCACATCTCAAGGTTGTCTTTCTCGACGAGAAACAGATCCGGGACAAATGGGAGGAAGTGACGGGCAAGACTGCTGTGATGATGACGCCTCGACTCGTGCGGGAATCCAAGCGGCAAGAGGAGGTCGTCGTCGGATTTTACGATTTCCGTACCAGCACGATCTACTGTCCCAAGATGAACTTTGAAGTATGCGGGCACGAACTGCATCATGCAGTGCTGGGTCGATTTCACTTCGAACGATAACTCCCCGCCCAGAGAACTCAGAAGCGTCTGACCGGGTTGTCCACTCCGACCCCATCTCTGAATGCACCTTCAGCATTCGTAGATCGCGTCACTGGCGGGCCGTCACAGCCCTGCACCCGGCAATCCCGATTTGAACGAGAGCACAGCTCATTGCCGAGGAACCAGTCGGACGAGAAAACTGCCGGATTCAAGCCCAGTTGATCGCTGAATTGGTGGCCACCGCCAAAATGCGCTTCGCCTTCTTCATCCTACTCCCCATCGTCGTCCTCGCTGTCTTCGCCGTCTTCATCCTGTGGATCTCTCACGATCTCGAAGATGGTGACGGTATTGCTGACCTCGTGTGAGACCACCAAGAGGTGTTTGCCGTTCGGACTGTCATTTTTCTTGATGAAGAACAGACCTTCTGGGCCGAGGTCGGTTGGCGCGGTGTTGATGTAGGTGGCAAACTTCGGCGAGGTAGGCTTGGAGATGTCGTAGACCATCACGCCGCCGGTTCGCTCAAGGCCGATGAAGGCATAAGTTTTGCCGGAGACATTGCCGATTGCCACGCTCTCCGGTTCAGGACCTTTGTTATCGCTGCGGGTGTCGAACGTGGCAGCTGTCCCGTTCGAATTGAACAACGTCGGGACCAGCACTTTCGTGCGTTGTTCGAGCTCGTCGCCGCTGTCGTAGACCAAGGTTCCGTCTGCGCGGCGAATGGAGAAGGATCGGCCGCCCGGTACGTAGAGGCGTTCAAAGTCCGTGTCGGCATCGAGTTCCTTGGCACCGTTCACATTCGTCACCGTCAGCCGGCCGAGGTTGTCGTTGTTGCGAAGACCAGTTGCTGTGGTCACGTCGGGGTAGCCCTGGGAGGCAAAAGCCGTGGCGTCAAGAGAGAGAGCGCCGACGCGCGTTTCTTCTGTGAAGCCGGGGAGGTAGTCGCGCGTGTCGCCTTCATTGGCCGTGACGAGATAGGTGTCTCCGTTGACGTGATACGAGGCGATAGCGTCGGGCTCGTACATCCCGAGTACCGGCCACTTGCGGATGTTGATGATGCCGTTGGCGGTG
>JACMLT010000215.1 GCA_014379455.1 Nitrospiraceae bacterium | reverse complement strand
GGGAGGGCTTCTAGTGCAGCATGCCCGGGCAAGGGAGGGCTTCCAGGCAGGCTCGCCAACTGATTGGGCCTACTCCTCCGCCCCACGAGTGGTGTGAGAGGGAGCAGAAGTGTCGGTCGATGATCCATTGACTTGAAAACCTCTCCAAGGTCGTGTTGAGAACAACACGGCCGTCTATTGTGAGAGCGCGCCTTCCTTATACTTTTACCACGGCATAATTGACCATCAACGGAGGGACTTTCACTCTCCGACCACGTCCAGCGTCGCTCAGGTCGGAGGACACCCAAGAAAATGTCATTTCATGAATTCTTCTTCAAGAACAATAGGATAGCTTGACATACCGTTGGTCTTCACGCAGACTCTCGTCCATGCATGAGCTAACTGAACAGACCCTTCTTGCCAAACTCGCCGAACGTGCCGGCATTGCGACTGACTATTACGATATCGCAGGGACTCTTCATCTCACCTCCGATGACACCAAGCGCGCTATTTTGACTGCCATGGGCTTTGCGATCGATTCGCCCACATCGCTAATCCAGGCACTACAAGAATGGGATGACGCCCCGTGGCAACGCCCCTGCGATCTGGTACAGATTCTTCGTGACGGTGAGGCGGGAGGCCCCCTGTCCTGTTATCTGGTGCTCGAAGACGGAAAAGAAGGGTCCCTCACAGTCGAGTGGCAAATCCGTGACGAAGCAAACGCTGTGGTGCAAGAAGGCCGAGCAGGACCTGGACTCACCGCTGCCGAGGTTCGTTTTCTCAAAGGGCAACGACATGTGCGTATGGAAATCCCGGCCCCGCACGGGCTCTCACTTGGGTACTATACTCTGACGATACTGGCCGAGAGCCTGGTTGGCGGCGTCGAGGGATCGATGCGGGTCATCGTGGCGCCACGGCAATGCTATATCCCACCTCCACTCGAAGCAAACCAACGGCTATGGGGATTGGCCTTGCAGCTCTATTCGTTGCCCTCCGATCGTAATTGGGGGTGCGGCGACTTCACCGATCTCGGACGGATTGTGGAGTGGGCCGGGAAAGAACTCGGCGCCGGAGTGATCGGGCTCAACCCATTGCACGCGCTACGGAATACTACGCCCTACCACATCAGTCCCTATGCGCCCTACAGTCGGCTGTATCTCAATGAACTCTACATCGATCTCGATCGGCTACCTGAACTGTCTGGGTCAGAAGAGGCCCAGCGGCAACTCCTGAGTCCTGAGTTTCAAGCTACGCTCCGGGCGCTACGACAGACTCGCCAGGTAGACTACGACGCCGTGGCAACGGCCAAACGCACCATGCTCGATTTGGCCTACAGCACATTCATCACGGAAGACTACAGCGGAGAGGAACCACATCTTCAGCCAAACACGAAGCGTGCGAAGCGCTTGGAACGGTTTATCCAGTCCGAGGGCACACCGCTCGAGCTATATGCCACCTTCCAGACCTTGGAGGAAGAACGCCGGCTGATTCAATCCACATCAACCACATGGCATGATTGGCCCAAACAATTTCTTATGCCCGGCCAACCAGTCCGTGAATTTGCCAACCGGCATCGGAAACGCATTCGCTTCTTTCAATACATACAGTGGGTGGCAAGCGAACAGCTGAACGAAATCCAGCGGACGGCTGAGCAGCTGGCGATGCCAATTGGTCTGTATCATGATATGGCACTGGGCGCCGATCGGAATGGGGCCGAGGCCTGGATCTATCAATCTGTGCTGGCGCTTGGAGCCGACTGTGGCGCCCCGCCGGATTCGTTTGCGCCCGAGGGGCAGAATTGGGGCCTCCCTCCGATCAACCCCCACGCGCTACGCTCCAGTAGCTACGAGCTTTTGATCCAACTGCTGCGGAATAACTTCCGATCCGGAGGGGCGATTCGTCTGGACCATGTGATGGCATTCTTTCGTCTCTTCTGGATCCCGCGTGGGAGGCCCGCGTCCGAAGGTACGTATGTGCACTACCCTTTCGAAGACTTGTTGGCAATCGTGGCATTGGAGAGCGTACGATCACGCACCCTCGTCATCGGAGAAGACCTCGGCACGGTCCCCGATTGGGTGAGAGAGCAATTGGCGAAGGCACGAGTGCTCTCGTACCGTGTGTTCTACTTCGAGCGCCACGCAGACGGCGCCATGAAGCCCCCTGGCCACTACCCCGCGCAATCGTTGGCTGTCACGACGACGCACGACTTGCCAACCCTTGCTGGGTTTTGGTCCGGTGAGGATTTACAGGTACGGTCCAGATTGGGTGCCTTTCACGATGACACGGCGCACCGTCAGGCCTGGGAAGAGCGCCAGCGCGACAAGGTACGCATCCTCAACGCACTCCAGCACGAACGCCTCCTGCCAACCGGTATGACTGAGGATCTGGCCACTGCACCTACCATGACGACTGAACTCTGCCACGCGATTCATCTCTACCTGGCTCGTACGCCGTCCTATTTGGTGTTGGCAAATCTCGAAGACGGCCTCGGTGAACTGTCGCAAACCAATCTTCCAGGAACGATCGACAGTCATCCGAACTGGACCCGTAAGTATTCAATTCCCGTCGATCACATGCTGCACGATGAACGTCTACGGCAGCTTGGGGCTGTCTTGCGTTCGGCCCGTCCGCTAAGGTAAGACGCTCTACCCGAATGCTGAAAAAGTCCGCCAGCGTCGTTCTCAGCTCACCGAAATCCTCAACGTACCCTCGAAGGTACGCTTCCGGTTTCGACTCGCCTACGGCCTTGCTTGGGACAAGGCGCGTCTCGGTGCGCCTGGGTTGGGAGGGTGAGAAGTCAGGCCTTTTTGAGCATCCGGTAAGATGTTTCTCTTCTCCAAGACAAGCAGCTCTTTGAACCCCTGCTGTGGCAAAATAGTTCTTCTCAGCCTGCGAAAGATCGGACCATGATTCATCGGCAATCAACCCGTCGCCCATTCCCATGTTGAAACAAAATCGCATTGTCCTGGCGATCGCAGGGGCGGTGTTCCTGGCGATCGTCGCACTTGAAATGGTCGCGCCAGCAAACGTGGTCGGCGCATATGGTTTTGTGTTGCCGATTTTATTGGTTGCAACCGTGCGCAGTCGCAGCCTGATGTTCGTAACGGTGGTGGCCTGTATCGTGGCAACCTACATGGGGTTAATGCAACCGACCAAGCCGGGGCGCTTGCAATCGGCGGTGATTAATCGCAGCGTGGTCGCCGGAGTACTCCTGGTTGTGGCCTACATCGGCATGACGTGGGAAGAGCGCAAAACCCGAGAGGCGGCGGCGCGTGCCGCGCTGGCCCGGGAGACCGAAAATCTCCTGAAAGCCAATACGCAGCTGGTCGATGCAAAAGACCTGCTGAATCGCTCGGAACGCTTAGCGGCTGTGGGGCAACTGGTCGCGTCCGTGGCGCATGAGGTTGGAACGCCACTGCACTCGATTGCCTGGCATGTGCAAGCGCTGGCGGAAGAGCCAGGCGTCACACCCGAAATGAAGAAGCGGGTCACCGTGATCGATGAGCAGCTAACGCGGGTGGTTCGGATCATTCAGGATTTGCTGTCCTCGACCAGACAGCGCCAACCTGAACCGACATGGTTGCCCGCGGACAAGGTCATCAGCCCGGCGGTTGTGTTGATGGAGCCCGCCTTCCATGCGAAAGAAATTACTACGACAGTCGAAATTCCCGGAGACCTCCCGCTCGTGTGGGCCGATGCGGAGAAAATACATCAAGTGATGGTGAACGTGTTCGCCAATGCCTTATCCGCCACCCCAGCGCACGGAGCGGTGAATGTATTGGTGAGCGCCCGTACCGCCTCGTCCGAGGAGCTTGACCGCGGCCGCCGGGTTACCGACTCACTGTCACCGCTGGTACTTACCATCGAGGTACGGGATACAGGATGCGGCATGCCTGAATCCGACGTGCAGAAAGCGTTTGAACCGTTTTTTACAACCAAGGCGGTTGGCAAAGGCACCGGGTTAGGACTATTCTTGAGCCGCGAGACAGTCTTAGCCCACGGAGGAAGTCTTGTACTCGAAAGCGAAACTGGGCGAGGCACAACCGTGATCATCACCTTACCTGGATTGAAGACCGAGTCCACGTACATGACGGAAATGCACTGATGCAACCAGCAAATATTCTTGTAGCCGACGACGATATGGTCGCGCGCGATCTCCTGGCTGAGGCCTTAAAGAAAGAAGGCTATGCCGTTGAAGCCTTCGCCAGCGGCGAAGAAGTGATTGCTCGAGGACGTCAGGGTCGAGTGGACCTGGTGCTGACAGATATTCGAATGGGAGCGGTTGATGGGCTCACGGTCTTGCGTGAGTTTAAACGTATGAACCCTGACACGGCGGTCGTGATGTTGACCTCATTCGGCTCCCTTGAGGGTGCCATTGAGGCAATCAAGCAAGGGGCCTACGACTATCTTGCCAAGCCGTTCAAGAAGGAAGATATCAAGTTGGTCGTCAAGCGGAGTCTCGACCACTGCCGACTCATCCGAGAAAATGCCCGGTTTCGTGAAGAGCTGAAGAACAAAGATGAATGGTCTCCGCTGGTGGGAAGCAGTCCCGCTATGCTGGAAGTGTATAAGCTGGTAGCGCGGGTGACTGAGAGTAAGAGCACGGTACTCCTGCAAGGGGAAAGCGGGACCGGCAAAGAACTGATTGCGCGAGCGATCCATGCGAATGGGCCTCGTCGGGACAAACCGTTTATTCCGGTCAATTGTGGAGCGCTGCCGGATACTCTGCTGGAGTCGGAAATGTTCGGATATGAGAAGGGCGCCTTTACCGGCGCAGTGGGAAACAAAATTGGCCTCTTTGAATCCGCAAACGGAGGAACGCTGTTTCTCGACGAAATCGGTGAGACCGGACAAGCACTGCAAGTAAAGTTACTGCGGGTGATGCAAGATCACGAGGTCCGCCGTGTCGGCAGCACGACATCGACAAAGGTTGATGTCCGTATCATCGCAGCAACCAATCGAGATATCGAGCAGCTTGTGAAGGAAGGGAAGTTTCGGGACGACTTATTTTATCGGCTCAATGTCGTGCGTATCACCTTACCGGCGTTGCTGGAACGGCGGGAGGATATTCCGATGTTGGTGCATCACTTCTTACAGAAATGCGCAGCGGGAGCGACGCATGCGGTGCGCGGGGTGCTTCCAGAAACGATGGAGCTATTGATGCAGTATCGGTGGCCGGGCAATGTGCGAGAGCTCGAAAATGCCATCGAGAGGGCTGTTTCGTTGAGTCACGGTCCCCTCCTCACGCCGGACGATCTGCCGGCTTCGCTACGCAGGACAGAGCTACCGGCGAAGGAGACCGCCGTGGCAAGCAGCCACAACGATGAGGGGTGTTTGTCGCTTGAGGAGGTCGAGAAGCGTCATCTCGTCCGAGTACTGAAGGAAACCAAGAGAAATAAAGTCAAAGCCGCAAAGATTCTCGGGATCGACCGGCGCACACTTTATCGGATGGCCGACCGGTTTGGGTTGGATCTTGGTGATGATGCCGACAACGGAGAGACCGAGTAGGAGGCAGGTCGCCGACCGTAATGAGGATGCCTCTCCTGCATGGGTAGAAAGCGTCACGTCGGTCACGCCAGGCTCATAGGGTATAGGAAGACCTGGGGGCGCCGATCAGGCGACAAGAGGCGCGAATCTGTGTTTTTGAAGATTGTGGGTCACTTGGGACTATCGGCCTTCAATCGATAGACAAGGTGGGTATCGGTTTGCACGACCCCCTCGATCTCATGAATCCGGCTCAGCACCAACTGGGTTAGGGCATCCTGGTCTGAAACTTCTACCACCGCTATAATATCAGGCTTGCCCCAGCAAGGATCAATGGTCTTAATCTGTTTGATTCCGGACAACGCCCGAACCACATCACTTGTGCGACCGGGCTGCACAGTGATCAGTACGTAGGCCCGATCCGACATGATTCTCCCGCCATCGACTGGGGCGTGAATCGTACATGGCACCGCAGAAGTAGTGGGGTCCTTGGCACGGTAGCCGATGCTCGGCATTTCTGTCAATGCAAGAGTACCTCCAGACGAGTTGGGACGCGTGACAACGGCAGATTTAGGTCTTTTCATGTATCACCTCATTTCGGGGCAACCAGTACGTCGACAATAAATGAATCGTTCACGCTCGTGAGACTCGCTTCAAAGCCTTGAGGGTTCCCGATACGGCCATCAGGATCGTACATGAAACACAAGAGCGTGGTGCAGCGGCCGTGGAATCGATACCGAGCTGCGTCAACCCGAAGTTGGTCTGTAAGATCTTTGGCCGTAAGGCCAGGCCGTGTTTTCTTGACGATCACCGCAAGACGGCTCTCATTCAGTAAGAGTGTCGTGCGCAGAGCTCCGCTTGAATAGCTCGGCGTCCATTCATCCGTATCGATATTGTTGAATTGAACGCGTAGAAGTACATGCAGCAGATCTTGCGCATCAACCTCGTCTTCCACCTGTAAGGTCGCTCGATATTCCCCACGAAGTCGCAACTGCCTGACAACGGCATGGAATCGGCCACAGACAGCCTTCACGAGTTCGACAGGGTCCGATCCAGCCTGAGCAAGCCCATGTCCAGGCTCCAGAGGCGAGGAAGAGCCGGCCAGCATCGAGGCAGGCGGCTGCGAATTGAGAAGAACAGGAAAGGCTTCCTGCATCTTAGGTTCTAGGTTGGCGAAGGGAGTTGGGTGCACGCTAGGCTCCAGTTCAGGTTGTGGTGGGTGGGCTGGCTGGCTGGCTAGGAATACATCGGCTTGCGCAGTCTGTCCCGCTTGTGAGGGTGACGGCTGGGGCTCTAGAGCAACCGGAACCGCTGGGTGCGAAGAGGTATGCGGCATCGCCACCACAACCGAGGCTGATGAAATCGTCGATGGAATCAGGGCCTCAGGCTTATGCACAGGAGCTGGAGGAACCAAGGGAGCTGGAGGTGGATTCGGCATGACAGTGGCTAGAACCAGACCGAGTTGTGATACCGATGGCTGGGGCTCTGGAGCGACTGGAACCGCTGGTTGCGGCGGGGAATGCGGCATCACCATCGCAACCGGTGCGGGTGAAATCGGTGATGGTTCGGGTACAGCTGTCGATGGACTCAAAGGCTCAGGACTTTGCCAAGAGGCCGGAGGAACCGGGGGGGGCGGAGGTGGACTCGGTTCAGGCGTGGCCGAGACCAGGCTGAGGTTCGTAGCCATGATTACCTGCGGAACCGTGATCGGCCCTGTTTGCGTCATGGCCATCTGAACCGTCGAGATCGATGACGGCACTACGGTCATCTGCGGGCGTGCAAGTGCGGAAATCGTTGATGCCAGCGGCGTTGGAGAGGCTTGCTGAGGGGAAGGCCCTCCTTGCAGATCACATTTTTTTTGCTCAAGCGTGGTAATAAGGGTCTTGATGAGGGCGATACTCTGCTGAGTAGCCTCAGGGGTGTCCATAAGAAGTCTGTGGTGACGATGCTCTTGGAACTCAGGGGATTTTTCGCCAAACGTGCGGCGAATGCACTCGCGGAATTGCAACTCTGTTCTTGCTCGGGCTGCGTCGAGATAGGGAAAGCCTTCTCGGCCCAGGTCTTCCACCTGTGTGAGAAATTCCTGGAGGTTTCCGACGCCGCGGGTAAGCTCTTCAACCGTGGCGGCTTTGGACCGCACGCGAGACGGTTCTGATGTTTTTGCTCGTGCCATAGAGTCTGGAGAAAGTCTAGCCCAGCCTCCACAACATGGCAAGAAAACATAGGAAAGTGGACGAGGGCTCTCGAAACCGCTTGAGGGAGGACGATGTATGCCCGGCTATCACAGGGACCCACTAATGGCCCGGCTGATGAGGCTACGACGCCTACGATGACATCGAGATGTTTCTAGATTCCATCTTCTGGCCTGGCTCTCGTACAGTTGAGGCGACTGCAGCCAACCCCTGCCCACGTCGATTCCGCTCCATCACGGGGTCAAGAACGTTTCCGCAGTTGAGACAGCGCCAACCCGCCAGCCATATATCTTCCGCGCTCTCCATGAGATCCAAAAAGTAATCTTTCGCCATATAACCCTGACAACGTGTACAGGTCATACTGCCCTCCTTGTGAAGCACTCTGGTCACAAGAATACCGGATCGCCCGGAGCTGGGTAGACCCAAACGCGGTACCTCAAAGGGGGGGGGCGTCACGCAACCAGTATTATTCATGACAGTGTGTCATCCCCCACCCTTCCCTTCCCTACAATTCCTGGGAAGGAAGGTCTGAAGGCGCGAGACCGGCGCGATTCGAAGCTCGAACAGATAAAATAGTTTTCTGCAGCGGGTTAGGCGGTGGGTGCGCCTTGGTGGGACGAGAGAAGGTCATGGAGTTGCGCCATCACTGCTGGCTCCATCGGGCCAAACTTCACTCCGAATTCTTGATTGCGCGTCCATCGCACATAGGCGCAAGGAATTTGAATGGGTGAGGCAGATTCACCGAGCGATAGTCGGAGGGCAAAGCGCATGCCGACATGAACGGTGCGGGTGCCGAGGATTTTCATTCCATCGCTAGAAAGATCCGTCATCGTTCCCTTTTCCGTAAAGTTCGGCCCAAGGTATTCCACGACGCACGGGTTGGCGAGGCGGCTTCTTGGCTTCGAGGTGTTGCGCTTCGACACGGTCGCTCCTTTCTCAAGATGGTCCGCGTGCTCAGAATGAGTATACGCAACCACGCGTGGCGGGCAAGCGAATTTGAACTCCGTATCGATGAGAGAAGATGGGCACTGTGAGCACAGTGAAGGGACTGACTGCACGAGCGATTTCTGTTTGGTGCCCCCGATACGAATTGAACGTACGACAAACGGTTTAGGAAAGCGCTTTCACGACCCTACTCCACCCCACTCAGGCTCATTCAGGTCAAGTCTAGCCAATAGCCACGAAAAAATCGACTTTGGCTGGAGTGAGGTGGGCTTGAGCACAAATTGATATATGGACCCAGCCTTCGCGGCAACGGCGGCGTGTCACGCGATGCACCAGGTAAACACAGG
>JACMLT010000214.1 GCA_014379455.1 Nitrospiraceae bacterium | reverse complement strand
GGTTGCGCTGGAGCAGTCCAGGTCCCCATTTGTGAATCCTCCACACGGTGTCGATGCACGTGGGGTTCACTGGGTGAAGCCACGATTGGTTGCAGAGGTGTCGTTTGCCGAATGGACGAACGAAGGCCTCTTACGGCAGGCAGCCTTTCAGGGATTACGCAACGACAAAGCCGCAAAGTCGGTCATCAAGGAAGGGACGGGGAAAACCACTCCTGTGCGAGCCGCTAGGAGCGCTGCCGCACAGACTTCTCTTCAACTCCATGCGGGCGAGGCAGGAAGACAGACGAGGAAGCGCTCGGCATCCGCAGAGGGACCGGCCACCGTCGCGGGAGTGACGGTGAGTCATCCCGATCGAATCCTATTTCCCGATCAAGGGTTCACCAAACTCGCTGTGGCACAATATTATGAACGCGTGAGTCAATGGCTCTTGCCTCACCTGCAAGATCGGCCCTTGACGCTGGTGCGCTGCCCGGAGGGATACAACAAAGATTGTTTCTATCAAAAACATGCCACCGACGCGGTCCCTGACACGATCGGCAGAGTGGAAATTCTCGAAGAACATGGTGTGTCCTGGTACATGATTGCCGATTCTCTGCCGGCAGTCATCGGGCTCGTTCAGATGGGCGTGCTGGAGTTGCATACGTGGGGAGCGAAGCGGGACGGACTCGACCGTCCTGACCGCATCATTATGGACCTTGACCCGGATCCCACGGTCCCATGGAAATTCGTGATCGAAGCGGCACAGCTCGTCAAGACGTTGCTGAACGAGTTGGATCTGGAGTGTTTTGTGAAGACGACAGGCGGAAAGGGCCTCCATATCGCGCTACCCCTGCGGCCCGTTCACACGTGGGACGAGGTCAAAGCCTTTTCCAAGGGGTTGGCGGACCATCTCGCGCGCCTGATCCCGGATCGTTTTACTGCAAACATGTCGAAACAGAAACGGAAGGGAAAGATCTACGTCGATTATTTACGGAATGCCAAAGGGGCCACGGCGATTGCCGCCTATTCGACCCGGGCCAGGACGGGAGCGCCGGTTTCGGTGCCGCTTGCGTGGGAGGAATTGTCGGTCGATAGACGGTCGGATCATTTCACATTGGACAATGTGTTGGAACGGTTGAACGGGCTGAAGCAAGATCCGTGGCGGGATTATGTTTCGGTCAAGCAGAAACTCACGCGGAAGATGCACGCCTCGCTTGGCATGTCATCGTGAACATTGAACAATGCCAGTTTTTAACGCGCCGCTCACTTTGGCTAAGAGTGACAAAAATCCGAGCCCGCACTACGAAGCAAGGACGACATTGAGGAGGGATCTGTGCACACGCAAACCATCGGCGTACTCAATGAAGCCGAGCTTCTTGAACCTATTGAGAAAGAAACTCACTCGTGACCGCGTAGTACCGATCATTTCGGCCAGCGTTTCCTGACTGATCTTGGGAATAACCGCCTCTGGGCTATCTTCTCTCCCAAAATGGGCCAACAACAGCAGCGTCCGCGCCAGCCGTTTCTCCGCAGGGTTAAAAAGTTGATCGATCAAGTCCTCTTGTATGCGTACGTTACGATTCACGAGATGAGACATGAACAGCTCGGTGAAGGCCGGCTCGTGCTGGAGCACGCGGCTCATGGTGGCTCTGTCGATTCGCACAATCGTGGAGGCATCTAAGGAGGTGGCGGTCGCCGAGCATACCCGTTGCCCTGCGAGACAGGCTTCGCCGAAAAAATCCCCGCCTTCCAACATCGCGACGACAGCTTCCTTGCCTTGCCTTGACACGACGGTGAGCTTGACCCAACCGTTTACGATATAGAACACGGCATTGGCCGCATCCCCTTGCGTAAAGAGAATCTGCTGTTTCCGACACTGCAGAGTCGCGCTTCCGTCTCCGGCTCCTGAGAGAATGGACGTGGAGTTGAATGGCATCGCTCGTGTGTGCGCCGGCGGCATCCCGTGAAGTGGTTTCAACGTCGGGGTGTGAGGTCTAGCTGAAATGTCGAGGTCCATGACGGAAACTCCTTTCGAAAGTAGAAACTAGTGGCAAAGTGGACTGGTGTTATCGGCACTCATCAAATAAAGGTCCCTGTCTTGATCATGCCGCGGCAGCACTCACCGCTTCGGGGTTAGACGAGGAGCGGTTTCGCAGAATCACCTCGTCAACCATGTCGCCACATTGAATGCAGCGGTGAGCCCAAAAGGTGCTATACCCGCTGTCGCTATCAAGATCGATACACATTTCAATACTCACGTATCCGCCGCATCGCCGGCAGCTTTGTCGAGCGCACTTCTTTGTCGTCAGCCCCGCTGTCCGGGAAAGGATCGTATTCATGTGAACCTCCCCTCTATGGATTCGTCTGGTGTCGATGAGATGGTCTGCGCGTCTCGTATCGTGCGTAACCTACCAGCGCCAGACTCGATACTTCCCTAGCGTCTACCCTAGTTTGAACGAGCAAGTACCCTAGGCCTCTCTGGCCTCCTAGAGGTATGGACAAAGCCAGAGACCCCAAGTAGTCGAAAAATGGTGAGGTGGGACGTTGAGAGACGAGAGAGACGGGTATGCCTTTGAGCCCAAGCTCAGAGGCCGACGAACGATGATCCAGAATCAGAGAGGGTCGGAAGATCCCTGCAGAGGAACATCAAGAACCAGAGCAATTGTTGTCTCGGGCGAAGTCTCTATACTGACAGCAATGCCCAAGAGCATACCGCGAGCCTGAATGCCAGCGAAACACATGCCCATCGTCTGTTCAAACAGCGATGCGTGCTCGGTTTCAGATGTCCCAGTCTCTCCGTTGATCGTGACCCGCACGCGTATGATCGATGCCGGTTCGCCTTCCGTGGACAGGGTGATCAGCGAGGATACGCCATCTCTTATAGCTTGTCGGAGAAAACTACGAGCGGCGCGGTACAGAAAGGCGGTGATCGGCTCAGACAGCCTGACATCCGGAGGAACGTTCGCTACATGAACCTGATGTTTTCCCTGGCGCATATCGAGTGCCAACATTTCAAGGGCACTGATGAGTTGACCTGTTCGCAGTCCGGACGGCGTCAACTCCTCAATCAATAACCGGGTATAGGCAAGCGATTCTTCCAGCAGCTGATCCACGATTGTGAGGCTCCCAGAAGCGTGCCCTCGCGAACCTGGTCGTTGCGCTTGGTCGAGATGTAATCGAGCCACGATGAGGAGCTGCCGCAGTCGGTCGTGGATGTCGCCCGCTAAATGTTGCTGTTCCCGATTCTCGCTCAGGATCCATTCGGTCGCCAGGCGCTGAACGGCGGATCGGAGCTTTCCAGATGGCGTGGTGTCCTCAACAGGAGGAAGTTCCGGTGACAACATCGTCGGGCCGGCCTGTGGATTGAAGTCGCACAGTCGCAGTCGGCGCTCATGTTCCAGCAGGGTTTCGAGCAGGCTGCGGCGAGTGACGACTCCCACGAACTGGTGCTGAGACCCGAGAACGGCGACGGCGTTGGCACTGGAGTGTTCAAATCGAGACACGACGTGGGCGAGCGGAGTTGAGCATTCAAACATGAAGGGATGCTGCCTGGGGACGAGATCGGCGAAGATTCGGAGCGGGTAGCGTCCAACCCTTTCGGGGTCAATTAAGCCGAGGAATGGAGGTTGGAGTGCTGCAAGGGAGGAAGGGAGCTCTTTAAAAACAGCAAACACCTCACACGACGGATCAATGGTGACATTGCGCGGACGCATATCTTCATGGACCGCAACGATGTTCGGAGTCAGCGCATCCTCAACGGTCAGTCCGGTCACTCTAATCCCCCGGTGAGCAAAATCTCCAAGTCCAATTGGACTTGGAGGATATCTTGCGCGCTCATGAATGGTTTGATCTGCGCCATAATGAATTTGACCAGCCGGTCTTTTGACATACGTCGGAGCAAAACCGACTTGATCAGCACGTCGGCAATGATCTCATCGTCGATGATGAGATGTTCGAAGTTATCGGGAATGAGCAAATTCAGAGCCTTTTGGAGAGCCACGGTGCCGATCGAGGCATCCCTCCCAATGACCAACCCGTCGGTGATCGGTGGAATGGCGAATTCTTTGATTCGTGCCTGTAAAAAGAATTTTGGACCGGGGGATGAAGCGGGCTTCATTATTATACCTCAGTGATGGGGAGCGATATCCACAGCACTGTATACCACAGCCGCTCCGGGATCCGATAGGCCTAGGGGGTTTCCTAGTGGTTCTGGGAATAAGATGGTGATCGAATGCTGGAAAAAGTAGGCAAAGGGCGAGCCTGAGGGGGATTCCAATCGATTGCCGAAAGGGCGAAAAGGAGGTCGGACATGAACATCATCGATAACGTTGTGTTTATCCCGATTTGTTGCGCATGCGATCGAGTGAGGGACGATCAACAGACCAGTGAGCGGCCCAGCGGCAACGCTCGGGAGCAGTGGGTGTGGCTTGAATCCTATCTACATCTCTACCGCATTCCACAAGATGCGTACAGGCTGACCCACACGTATTGCCCGCGATGCATGAAGCATCTGGGGATTAATCAAAAGAAGCCTGAACAGAGGGAGACTCTGCAGGAGGAAATTCGGCAGCGAATCATCAGCGTAATCGGGTCTGCCATTGAGTGCGACTTGGATACGCTCGTGTCGCGCTGTGATGATTTTTCTTGGGGTCAGATTTTCTTGGAGATGGACAATATGAGCCGGATTGGGGTCATCAGTTTAACCCGATCTGCCGAGGGGAGATACTGCCTGGGTCTGCCAAGGTTGGTGCGATCCGACGAAGCGCAAATTCTCGGTGGGTGACTGGTCACCCCCTTCCACCGACCCTTGAATGCGCAATGCCTTGAGGCGCGATCAAACTCCAGATCCCAAGATTCTTCAGTTCGTGACCGCTATCGGGCGCCGGTCGGTCTGGATTGCATGGACGATCGATCTGCTGAACCGTCGACGAGACGCGGCGGTGGCGATCAGGCGTTCATACAAATGAACCTACTGATTCGTCATCCGCTCCACGCTGAATCGTTTCTCAAAGACATGTCGGCACGCCTTTCGGCCTTTTGTGCGGACGTAAAGGCGGTCACGGTGCCTCCTGTGTATCGCATGTGGTTGGTGGCGAGCACTCTGATATTCCGTAGTCCTCATTCGATTCGCAAAAACTAGGGATTGTCCTAGGAGGACATGATTTATCACTGTTGTATACTCGTTGCCGCCGAAACACGAGCTGCCCGCTGGGAAAGGTGATTGCCTTCCCGTCGCGGCGGATATAGAATCGCCCTTCATTTCCCCGTCATCTATCTTATGCCATCACGCCGCAAACCTACCGTCGCTCGCGCAAAGCAGCGACGCCAATCCGCTGTAACCGGTCAAGCTCATCCGCCGATCAAGTCGGAGGAAGAGGACCGGCCGGACGATCGCAGAAATCGTATGCTGATTATTGTAGGGATCGGCGCGTCCGCCGGAGGGCTGGAGGCCTTCACGCAGTTGCTCGAGCATCTGCCGCTGGATACCGGCATGGCGTTCGTGCTGGTGCAGCATCTCGATCCGGACCATGAGAGCGCGCTCACGCACATCCTTTCGCGCGCCACGCGGATGCCGGTGGGCGAAATCACGCACAATCAGCCGCTCAAGGCTAATCACGTCTACGTCATTCCGCGCGACACCAACCTGAGCATCGTGAAGAGCCTGTTGAAGCTCGAGCCGCGTGCGAGGACGCGCACGCCGCATCGGCCGATCGATACGTTTTTTGAATCGCTGGCGCAAGACCAGCGCGAGCGGGCCATCGGCGTCGTGCTGTCCGGCACGGCCAGCGACGGCACGCTGGGGCTGGAGGCGATCAAGGCCGAAGGCGGGTTCACCTTCGCGCAGGACGACTCGGCCAAGTACGACTCGATGCCCCGCAGCGCCGTGGCCGCCGGCTGCGTCGATCTGGTTCTTTCGCCCGGGAGCATCGCCAAAGAGCTGATGCGCATCGCCACACATCCGTTCGTCGCCGAGCGC
>JACMLT010000213.1 GCA_014379455.1 Nitrospiraceae bacterium | reverse complement strand
TGAGCGCTGTACGGACCGACAACGCCGGCAACAATGCAGTCTCTGGCAGCAATTGGTACTTGCTCATCACCATGCTGTCACCCAATCCGACGGCACCCTCACGTCCGCTCGCGACGGTCCGTCCCCCCCGTGAAATGTTGAATACAAAGGGCAACAGGCCAAGTTAGTTTCGAGCCGGCGACAAACCAGTTGTGACCCGTTCGACTGCCTGGATGGGGCCGTCCATGAACCCACGGGAGCGATAAAGCACGGGAACTTCCATGGCGATTTCCCATCGCTCCGTCGCCCCGTACCGGAGAAACACACCGGACCGCAGGGTTTCAAACTTCATCGTCACGCTGGCTTGGGGGCCTTGATCACGAAAAATACTGGCGGTTTCCGCGAGCTCCAATCGAACATCCAGCACACCCTGCTTCAACACGGCTGCGCGATCCCCCGGCATGTTCAAGACCAGTTGCTGGATCGGATGGAAATTTCTGACAGGAAACGGGCCAAACCCCTCTGCCCGAACCAGTGCAGGCTGAAGAAAAATGGAGAGAAGGAGTGCAGCGAAGACGACTCGATATACCACCGGCCATAATCGGGTGCTCACAGTCACCCTTGCTCCCAGACAATCAGGAGTGATGACTGCAACCCGGTTACTGTGTATTCGGAAACGCATCCACTCACGTCACGCCGCCCACTGACGACCATGAGCAGGGAATGCGCAGTAGGCTCCCGACTATCTCGATAAATTTGTTGCTTCCCAAATGCCATAACGTTCGGCGCAGGGTAGCGCAGACAAAGGGTCCGTGGCTTCCCCTCGAAAGGCGGGGAGTGCACGGAAATACCATAGCAGTGATCGGAAATAATAGCAGGGTTGATTCGAAGCTATGCCACAGTGTCATGGCTGGAAAGAACGGGCAACGAGCCGTACGGCAAGAACGACTTGGCACAGCACCCTGTTTCAGTACACCGCGGACGCCCGTCCGTCAATAGGGGAAGTCGAGTCCCGCAAAGATTGCACCCCCTTCCCGGCTATATCCATAGTCGACACGCCCCACAACGTTGGGTCGAACAATCCCACGAAATCCAATACCAGGGGTCATCCGATAATTCTGAAATGTGACGTCCCTGTAGTCATTGAATACCTGCCCGGTATCCAAGAATGGCGCAATTTCGAAGTCCGCGCTGGTGCCTGCAATCTTTGCACGCAGCACATGAATGCGCTCTTCGATGCTGAGCGATATAAGATGCTTGTCAATGAAACGATCGACGCCGAATCCGCGCAGGTTGTTTTGCCCACCCAAAGAACTTTGCTCGAAGAACGGCACTTGCGTTCCGATCGTCGCCTGGAGATTTGCCCGCACGACGAGAATCGCGCGCTTCGATTCACTTGGGAACAGCTTCTTCACATCGATCTCGTATCGTGAATAGATGGGGTGATCGCCATTTCGGATATTCTGGTTCAATTCCGCATACGCCGTCACGGCCATCCCGTCAGTGGGTGAGACCAGATTGTTCCGCGTATCATAATAGAACGTGGCGCGGTGTCCGAGGATGAGCGTCTCTCCCTGAACACCGTCAATGGCGGGGAACTGTTCGACCGTAAACGGAAGATCCGTGGCCCCCCGCTGCAGACTCACCTGACGAAATCGTTGACCAACGGCAATCTGGGTGACTTCGTTCGCGTGGATCCCGAATCGCCAGTTCATCCGGGCTTCACGCCCGGTATAATTCGTTTGATCTGATTCTGATGTCGCTTGCCCTAAGCCAAAGAACCGAGGCGTGGCATTCTTGAAATACGATGCACCAACGTTCAACGAGTACCGTCCATGACTGAAGGCCGGATCAGCGTAACTAAACTCCGCCCTGCGCTCGATCTCTTCTGTGTAGGATCCGATGAATCGAATTTGACGCCCCCCCGGCTCATATCGAAACAGATTGAGCGAGCCTCGCGTCCCAACGATGGAATTATGCACGACCATCGGGGCGACGATATATTTGAGCTCTCCATCAGGGTCCGTGCCCAGAATCGGAACGATCAACCCAATATCGTTCCCATCATTTTTGCTGGTGGATATGGCAGGAATCGGAACATATTCGACCCCGGCTCCCACAGGCTCAGGCAGCGCGATGACAGTCGCTGCAAGGAACATGAGGGCCACGGCGATACAATCACGCAGGCGTGTCATGAGATTCCTGGAGAGGGTTACTGAGCTTTAATCTTGTTGGATTTCTTGCGAAGCTGATCGACCAAGTCGGCGAAGGTTGAAGAACGAAGAATACTCTTGAACTGATCCCTGTAGTTACGGACAAGGCTGGTGCCATCGACCACGACATCGTAGACCCGCCAGACCGAGCCTTTGTTGAGCAAGCGATAGTCGAGCGGAATTTCCGTTTTCCCGGTCAGCACTTTCGTTCGCACTTCGGCATAGTCTTTCTCTGTTCGTTCATTGATATATTTCACACCTTCGCCGGTATAGGCCTCGACCTTGTCAGCATACACATTCACCAGTAACGTTTGGAACAGTCCGACGAACTCTTCCCGTTCCTTCTCCGACAAATTCTTCCAGGGTGCGCCTTCCGAAATACTCAGCGTGCGGAGCGACATTTCTTGATAATCGAATCGTGCGCCGACGACCTTTTCCAGTAACTTCCGGCGTTCTTCCGACTTCCCAGGCTGTTTCAAATCCTTGTCCTGTATGATCCTTAGCACTTCGTCGATGGTGCCCTTCATCGCATCAGTGGCTTCTCCCGCTCGAGCATCCTGCACAACGAAGCCCCATGAACACAACAACGCCAATCCCAGCACACACAGGAGTTGCGGGAACGTCCCCATCATCGTGCTTTTTCGAATCAACATGGTCGTTTCTTCTCCCTCATTTCTTGAGCGACAACGCCCCGCTTTGACTGTCAGTTCACTTTACCATGAACATACTGACTCACCAGCTCCTCCAAATCGAGGCCCGACTCGGTATCACGAATCGTCCCCCCTGGCTTGAGCCGATCGCCACCCCCTCCCGGAGTCAGGGCCAGAAACTTCTCTCCAATGATGCCCCGCGTCTTGATGGACGCAATGGTGTCCGTATAGAGCTTGATGGAGTTGTTGACCGCCAGTGTGACCTTGGCACGATCTTCAATGAGCGTAATTCCTCGGACCCTGCCAACTTCGACGCCGGCGATTTCTATCGTTGAGCCCGGCTTGAGCCCCGAGGCGCTATTGAACTGTGCCTCGACTTCATAGACATCGCCGCTGACCAACTCGAGCTTCCCGAGCTTGATCGAGAGATACCCAAGGCACAACAGGCCAACCAACACGAATACGCCGACCACTAACTCCAACTTGGTTTTTTCCATCCTTGGTACTCCCCTCTCACCCGGCGAGCGATCCAGGCAACGCCACAGTTCCACCGACTGAAATGAATTCTTGAATCTCTGGATCGGTGGTCCGCTGAAATTCGGCGGCCGTAGCCATCAATGCAATCTTGCCTTTCCGAAGCATCGCCACATAATCAGAAATCCCAAAGATCTCCGGGATTTCATGGCTGACCATCACTGCTGTAAAGCCGAACCGCCGATGCATCGTGACGATCAAATCGTGAATTGATTTTGCCATCAACGGGTCCAACCCGGTCGTCGGCTCATCAAAGAGGATAATCTCCGGTTCCATCACCAATGCGCGCGCCAATCCAGCCCGTTTTCGCATACCACCGCTCAATTCAGCAGGGAACTTGTGCCCCATCCCCGTCAACCCGACTTCCTTCAACTTCTCCTCGACCCGTCGCCCTACTTCCGGGCCTTTCATGCGCAACTTCTCCCGTAATGGGAAGGCCACGTTCTCGAAGACCGACAGCGAGTCGAACAGCGCAGCTCCCTGAAAGAGCATCGCGAATTGTTTCCGCACATCGTTTAAGGGCGTGCCTGACAGCCGAGAGATTTCCACATTGCCGACCCACACCTCCCCGCGATCCGGTTGCATGAGTCCGATCATGTGTTTGAGGAGCACACTCTTTCCCGATCCACTGCCACCGATGATGGTCGTGAGTTTACCGACCGGGATCGAGAGATCGACGCCTTGCAGTACCGGCTGCCCACCCAACGTCTTTTCGAGACCGACCAGCTTGATCACGCGTACTCCGTGAAGCGTTCAACGTCCGACGTCAGGGGTACAGGGCTTCGCTCCTTGGACATTACCTCACATCTCATCCCTCACCCCTTCAGAGTAGCAGCGACGTCAGGATATAGTCACCAACCAGAATGAGCACTGACGATAAGACCACCGCCTCCGTCGTCGCGCTCCCCAGCCCCTCGGCACTCTGCCTCGTGTAAAACCCTTTATAGCAACAGATCCAACTGACGATCAGTCCAAAGGTAATCGACTTGAGAATGCCGCCGTAGACGTCTTTCCATTCCACAGCCGATACGACCGAATTCCAATAGGCCCCTTCGCTCACTCCCAATAAGTCCACTCCGACCAGGGAGCCGCCATAGATACCGACGACATCGAAAATGGCGACGAGTAATGGAACCCCGAGTACACCGGCCACCAATTTCGGCGCAATCAGATATTGCCGTGGATTGATCGCCATGGTATCGAGCGCATCGATCTGTTCCGTAATCCGCATGATGCCGATCTCGGCGGTCATAGCCGATCCCGCCCGCGCGGTCACCATCAACGCTGCCAACACCGGCCCCAACTCCCGAATCATGCTCAATGCCACTGCGGAACCCAGCAACCCCTCGGAACCGAATTTCCGCAAACTGTAATAGCCTTGCAGCGCCAACACCATTCCCGTAAACCCCGCAGTGAGCACGACGACAAAGGTGGATCGATACCCGACAAAGTGTAGCTGTTTCATGATTTGATGGAATCGAAACGGAGGCCGCACCAGCCAGGCAAACGCCGACATGAGAAACAATACCATGCGGCCCATCTCGTGGACGCGCATGACGGCCCACCGGCCCAGCTGTTCAATCACATTCGTCATCGGTTACCTGGACAATCGAAGAGATTCACCGTCTGTCTTCGCATAGCACTGAAACCATTCTGTCAATCGATTCGCTGCCACCCGGCTCTGCTTTCGAAACCGATTCAGCCCCACGAGGCTGGAAGGGTGGACGATGAGCGCCTGCATACCTTTGACCCAGCCAGTGGGCCTGAGAAACAGATTGAAGTCAAGAGGAAGGTCTTCATCCGCCAGATCGGATACGGTCCGCACGATCACCATCGGCAGACCTCGTTCCTGCGCGATCTCCGCCAGCGCGGCACTTTCCATATCGAGCCCAGTTGCATCGGTCATATGCTGCAGCCGGCGCTTCTCCTCAGCCTGCCAGACCACGGTCTCCGACGACACCACTGTGCCGATTCGCGTGACCAGTCCAGCATCCCGCGCCACGGTGAGAAGGCCCGGTCGTGCCACAGCATCACAGAGCACACAATCACCTCCCACTTTCCAGGTTTCATCAGCCTGCACAGAAAATACCGATGTGCCGACGATGAGATCCCCCACCTGAGCCGGAACAAGCGCGCAGGCAAAACCCGTTGACATCACCAGCGACATGGGCTGAGCCTTCAGGACCCTTCCCGCGACAGAGCGGGCCGCCGTCGGGCCGACGCCGGTTTGAATGAGCCAATAGATGCGACCTCCTTGCTGGCCAATATGGCAGCGGGCTCCGGCGATTGTCACAATGTGATCCGTCGGGAGCGCGCGCCGAACGGCCTGGAGTTCCCAGCGAGTCGCGACAAAGATGCCGAGGGGATTCACAGCAGATTCTGAGGGGGGTCGCCCCGCGCCAACGGATGACGTCGGCGAAGTCTTCAACGATTGGCTCGATAACAGCCGGACGCGAGTACGTGCTCCCGTACTTCGTCGGCCCGCATCTTCCCGCGCGTCCGCAGATTCCGATACATGGCCAAGGCCCACAACGGAAAGTATTGGCAGTACCAATGGTAGCGGAGATAAAACACTCGAGGGAATCCAGTACCCGTATGGCGGATCTCTTCCCAGGACCCATCCTTCATTTGTTGACGGAGCAGATATTGGACGCCACGAGCGACGCTAAAGGCATCGGCCATCCCGGCCGACATGAGTCCCATGATGGCCCAAGCCGTTTGAGAAGGCGTACTATCCCCTTTCCCGCTCCAGGCAGGGTCGCCGTAAGATAAGCCAGACTCGCCCCATCCACCATCGGAATTCTGTTTCGACTCAAGCCAGGCGACTGCGCGGCAAATAGCAGGATCCGAGAGGTCCACTCCAATCGCACGGAGTCCGGCCAGGACGGACCACGTGCCATAGATATAATTGACGCCCCACCGGCCGTACCAGCTCCCGTCGGTCTCCTGCTCTCGCTTGAGGAACTGGAGAGCCGGAGCCACGGCGGGGTGCGACTGATCATAACCCAACGCCGCCAGCATCTCGAGACAGCGTCCGGTTAAGTCGGACGTGCTCGGATCGAGTAAAGCATGGTGGTCGGCGAATGGGATATAGTTGAATACGACACGATTGTTGTCCTTGTCGTACGCGCCCCACCCGCCATCGGACCCTTGCATGGCAAGGACCCAATTCATTCCTCGCCGGATGGATTCCTGCAAATTGGCGGTCTGAGCCATCCGAATTTTCGACAACGCCATCAACACCACTGCCGAGTCGTCCACATCGGGATAGAACTCGTTCTCAAACTGGAAATACCACCCTCCCGGTTCCGCATCGGGAGACGAGAACTTCCAATCTCCAACCGTGTTCGTTTGGCGAGAGACCAAGTACTCACCCGCTTTCTGGAGGGATGGGTGGTCCTGCGGCATCCCGGTTTCAATAAGGGCGTTCATAAGCAATGCCGTATCCCAGATTGGAGAGTCGCAGGGCTGGAGATGTAAGCCCTCGACTCGCTGTTCGCCGATCGACACCGTGCCGTAGACTTCCAGTGATTCGATCTCGTGAAGCGCCTTCTGTACCAAGGGATCGTCCACCTGATACCCCAAACATTGCAGCGCCATGATCGAATTGGCCATGGCCGGATAAATACCACCCAGCCCCCCGCTGCCCTTGATGTGTTCAAGCATCCAGGTCGAGGCGCAATGCAAGGCTTTTTCGCGCAGCCACATAAGAGGCATCCGGTCGTACAGTTTCAGCGTCACATCCATCGCGACAAAGAAGTTATGCGTCGTGAACCACTTTTGATCTTTGTTGAACGGCGGGAACTTCCAATAGCGGATCTCCTTGCGTGGAATGAGATACAACTCCTCAATCCCCTGCTCCCGCGGGATCTGACACACCGGGCGGTGTGCGAAGATGATCAGCAATGGGACCAAGACCGCGCGGGACCAATATGAAATGGCATAGATGTTAAAGTAGAATCCCTTCGGGAGCAGCATCAGCTCGACTGGCATGTGGGGGACGCCTTCCCAGTCGTATTGGTCGAACAGCGCCAGCGCGATCTTGGTAAACACATTCGTTTGGACAACTCCACCCTTCGCAAGGATACAATCCTTGGCGCGCACCATGAAGGGCTCATCTACGGACACCCCGCTCAACTTCAAGGCGAAATAGGCTTTCACAGAGGCGCTGATCTCCGAGGGCCCCCCATAGAAAATGGGCCAGCCGCCATCGGGCAATTGCATGGCACGGAGATAGCCCACTGCCTTACGCTCTCGCTCGGGATCAACCCGGTCGAGAAATCGACGGAGCATGAGATATTCAGAGGTCAGCGTGGTATCCGCTTCAAGCTCTGCAACCCAGTATCCCTCTGAGGCATGTTGTCTGGACAAAAACCAGGTTTGACTGCGCCTGACTGCGTCGTCGAGCGCATCCACTTGACTGATCGAATGGCCGGAAGAGCGACGAGTCACAGTGTCCGCTGGCGCCGAAAGCACAGGCTTGTCCGACACCAGACGCAACGGGGGACTGTTGGAAGGTTCGGTCGCAAGCTCTAGCTTCTCCGAAACGGAGACGAGGAAACTCTCAGAGAGACGATCCAGCAGCGCTCGAATCAGCTTCATTGTATCGGTCTGTAGAACACTGTTGGTGGATGGGACAATGCGGGTGACTCGCCTTGCCCCCGTTTAACTACATATGAAAGCTCAGTCTACAAGCGACACGCTCGTAGATCAGCCCATCTTCGGCTATATAGCAGACACCTTGCTCTAAGGTCAAGAAATCGAGAAGCGGAAATTCTCTGAAGTATGGATGTTTTAACCAGTCCAGCCTGCTTAGGCCGGCTGCAAGTTCCCCAGTCTTACTGAGAGGATTTTTGAGATGCCGGGCTCCTCCATGGTGACGCCAAACAACGAATCTGCAATGGCCATGGTCTTCTTACTGTGAGTGATCACCATAAACTGCGCACCCTCGGACAGTTCACGCAAGACGCTGGTGAAACGTCCGATGTTCTCTTCGTCCAGCGGCGCGTCGATTTCGTCGAGAATACAAAACGGCGTCGGTCTGATCAAAAAGCTCGCAAAGAGTAACGCCATCGCCGTCAACGTCTTCTCACCGCCCGAAAGCATGGTGATGCTCTTCAAGCGCTTGCCCGGTGGCTGCACCACGATATCGACTCCTGGTTCCTGCGGTCCACTGCCTTCTACCGTTTCATCCACTTGCGCCTCAACCAGTTGAAGCTCGGCCCGGCCCCCCGGGAAAAACTTCACAAATACCTCACTGAATTTCTGCTGGAGTTCGGCAAAGGTATCGGCAAACATGTCTTTCGTGGTGCGATTGATGCGCTGAATGATTTCTTTGAGCGAGCCGATAGATGTAGAAAGGTCTAGTTCTTGCGTCGTCAAGAATCGATACCGTTCATCCAACTCTTGGTGTTCGTGAATGGCTGCCAAATTGATTGGTCCCAAGCGATCGAGTTTCTCACGAACTTTCTGGAGTTGTGCCCGTAACGCCACCTCATCGACCGCCGATGGCACTGCCGAGATCGGCTGCTGACCAAGGACCTGCTGACCGGAGGCCTCCTCCGCGACCGGTGCATCTGACAGCGTCGCAAGATCCACCTGGTACGTTCCCACAAGTGTGGACTCGACCGTTCCCAATTGCACTCGAAGTTCAGCCTTCTTGACCTCCACCGTCATGCGGGATTCACGAAGAGAGGACACCGTGCGACGTACATCCTCTAGCTGGATATCAAGCTGGTGCGCCGCCGCCATGTCCCGCGCCTGTTCCTCTTGCAGTTCAACCAGTTGAGCTTTTGTCTGGACTGCCGATTCACCGAACTCTCGACAACGGGCCTCTTGATCCTCACGTTCAACCCGGCTCTGTTCGATTGAGGCCGTGAACCCTTCGACATGCTGCGTCAACGTGTCAATGCGCGTGATCCCATCGTGCTGCTGTTGCTGAACCCGCTGGAGGTCACGATGACGATGTTCGCGGGTTGTCCGTGTGTCCTGCGCCACCAATCGCGCTTCCGTGAATCGCTGCTGCAGCCCCTGCATACCGTGATCGATCTGTTCTACACGCTCGCGTACTCGGTTGAGCCCGGCCTCCTGACCGACCTTCTCCGCCCTCCACTGTACAAGTTGCGCGTCAACAGAGTGCGCTTCTTGATCAAGCCGCTGCCCATCCGCTGAACCACGTTGCGCATCGCTCATCAATGTCTCAATCCGCAAGGTCAAATCACCCAGCACATGCTGGAGTCCGTCTTCGTCTTTCCGCAGTGAGAGCCCCTGCATTTCAGCCTCACGCAACGACTCTCCGAGTTGCCGGCTCTGCTCACGCAACTCCTGCCCCTGCGACTGCACTTGCTCCTGCCGCTGCTTGCTTTCTTCAATGGCCGCCATCAGGGAAATACGCTGAGAATCCAGCTGCAGCACCTCTCGGCGCCGCTGCAGCAGTCCCCCCGTTGCACTAGCCTGGCCACCGATGATTACCCCGGCTGCATCCAAAACTTCTCCCGCACGTGTCACGAAGATCGGCCCATCGGACGTCGCGCAGGACTGTTGCTCCCACAGTACAGTTGCGTCCTTGAGGGTATCGACAAACACCATTCGATCGAAGAGATAGTCGCGGGCCGCTTCGCGCGCGCCTTGTACAGAGATCAAATCGACGGCACATCCGACCACGCCCGGCTGGTTCTCCATCGCAGGCCACCAGGAGCGAGAGGCCGTGGGACAAGAGGTCCAGCGAGGTTGCTGCGGGATGAACATGCCGCGACCGAGATCTTTCCCCTTGAGAAATTCAACCGCCTCGCACGCGGCTGCGGGATTGTCGACGAACCATCCTCTGACCCGCTCGCCCAAGATCGCTTCCACAGCACGGTCCCATCCGGGAGGCACGACCAACCACTCGGCAATGGCCTCGCGAACCCCGGAACAGGCTTTGAGTGCCGTCGATTCTTCGTCGCCGCGCCGCCCATACCCCATGTCTTCTTGCAGCACGCCTTCCAACGCTCTGAGATGAGAGTCCACCGCGGCCAACTCTTCCGACTGGCGAAATACCGATCGATCGACTTCGGCCAACTCGGTCGACAGACGCTCGCTCTCGTCCTCGACCCCCTGCTGCTGTCGACGCAGATCGACGACCAATTGCTCCGCCTGATGACAGGCCTGCTGAAGCCCCTGACGCTTGTCTGTTGCCGCGAGATGTTGCAGGCGAAAATCTTCCCGCTCACGAACCAGCCGGCCTTCACGATCCGCCGCCTCTTGAATTCGAGCAGCCAATTGCACCAAAGTCTGTTCAGTATTTCCGACCAGTACCGCCAGATTCATGACGTCCCGGCGCCCTCGTTCTTCCTCAGCTAACGCCGCGGATTTTTGCTGAGCCAGCTCTTTCATCTCCCGGTCGAGCACCGTAAACACCTGCTCTCGCTCCACACACTCACGCTCGAGCGTGGCCAGCGTATCTTCAAGGACCGCCGCCTCCTCCGCACCCTGTTGCTGTTCCAGGGTGAGACGTTCGAGTTCTTCCCTCCCCTGACCCCGCTGCTGTACATAGAGTTCACCGCGATTCCGTTCAATCTCTGCGGCCGTCAGCGCCCGAGCCTGTTGCTGTTCTACCTTTGACAGTTCCTCGCGCCGCTCCCCGATCGCCTCGTTCGCGATGGTCATCGCGAGCTTGATCCGTTCGAGCTCAGCATTCAAACGCGCCAGCGCGGCAGACTGCTCGGACTCCTGTTCCTCCAACACTTGCAGCTCTGACGCCACGTCCTGAATCGTGGTTCGGAGGACACGATATTCGTTGGCCAGCAACTGAATCTCCAGCGACTTCGCTTCTTGGTGCAAGGTCTGATACGACCGCGCTTGCCGCGCTTGGCGTTCGAGAGCATTCAACTGCTTTTTCACTTCAGCAATGATGTCCCGCACCCGCGAAAGGTTTTGCTGGGTCGCCTCCAACTTCCTCAACGCTTCGCCTTTCTGCTTCTTGTAGCGAACAATGCCCGCCGTCTCCTCGATCAACTCCCGCCTGTTTTGCGGTGACGCGTTCAGGATCTGATCGATTTGTCCCTGCGCGATGACTGTGTGCCCTTTGGTCCCGGCTCTGGTATCCAACAAGATGCTCCGGACGTCCTTCAACCGGCAGACCGTCTTATTGATGAGATATTCACTGTCGCCATTTCGATAGAGGCGGCGTGTGATCATCAGTTCCTGATACTCCGCCAGCTGGCTTGAGAGACCGGACAGCGGATCTACCGTGAGCTGATCCAGCCCACTGATCACGAGCGACACTTCCGCCAAACCAAGAGGCTTCCGCATTTCGGTTCCGTTAAAAATTACATCTTCCATTTTCTCGCTGCGCAGAGACTTCGTGCTCTGTTCACCGAGCACCCAAAGGATTGCATCGACGACGTTACTTTTCCCACTCCCGTTTGGCCCCACAATAGCTGTCACGCCGTTGGGGAATTCGATTCGGGCTTCTGCGAACGACTTAAATCCCGCCATTTCAAGGGATTTTAAATACATCGATCACTCCTTTGGTAGCGCATCTGTCTCATGAGGGCCACACCTGCATTATTCATGAACGCTTCTGCTGTCACTACTTCTATTCGAGCAATGGCGCGGGAGAGAGGGTGGGATGCGAGGACTTCTCAATCTCAACACTGCCATGCGTATGAGGGCAAACGGATAAACCGCTTGGATTTCTAGCACAGATTTGTGCGGAAAATCAAAGAAAAACACTGCCGGTGGTAGGAGCAGGAAAGGGGCCTACTACATTTTGGGAGTAGGAACGTAGCGAAGAGTGTGGTTATCCCACCTGAGCCCCAACTGATTTATTGGAGGACTCAATCGTGATCAATTCCTTTGGGAGAAGAAATTCCACGTCTTCTTCGATCACCGTCAGATCTTGAACTTCTGCCGTCCCAAAGGTCTTGAGGTACGCCACCACTTCTTCAACCAACACTTCGGGCGCAGAAGCACCGGCTGTGATCCCAACCGCCTGCACGTTCGTAAGCCAGGCAGGATTGATGTCAGAAGAAGCGTCGATCAAGTAGGACGCAATTCCACACTGCTCCCCCAACTCACGTAGACGATTGGAGTTTGAGCTATTCGGAGAACCGATGACGAGGATGACGTCCACGAGCTTGGAGAGCTCCTTCACTGCATTCTGGCGGTTCTGCGTTGCGTAACAAATATCTTCCTGATGTGGCCCCTTGATGTGCGGAAACCGTTGATGAAGGGCGCCGACAATATCCCGGCACTCATCGACACTCAGAGTCGTTTGGGTGACATAGGAGAGGTCGTGGATGTTATTAACCTGTAGCTTCTCGACATCGGCTACGGAGGACACCAGGTGGAACTTGTCCGGGATCTGTCCCAGTGTCCCGATCACTTCGGGATGGCCGGCGTGGCCGATCAGAATGAGATCATATCCCTGCGTATAATCGCGGTTGACCTCGTTGTGCACTTTAATGACTAATGGGCAGGTGGCATCGATCACATGCAGGCGCCGCCGATTCGCTTCGTCCCATACCGACTTAGCAACCCCATGGGCACTAAAAATCACGACCGAACCTTCCGGCACTTCTCCCAGCTCCTCCACAAACACAGCGCCCTTGGTGCGGAGCGAGTTTACGACATGCCGGCTATGAACGATTTCATGCCGGACATAGATGGGCGCCCCATATTTTTTCAGTGAGAGATCAACGATATCGATCGCCCGGTCGACCCCGGCACAGAACCCTCGTGGATTGGCGAGATAGATCTTCATAGCCGTCCCCTTCTCCCCGAACTCAGTACTTCCTACCGCAAACTCACGAATGGCTGGTATTCACCTTACGTCAGAGCAGCGGGCCTCGTCAACTGAATTGGCCCGCGCTTCTCTTTCCTACCTCTAGCTTGACAGAGTTCTTACGCCCTCGTAGGCTCACACCACCAGCTATGCCAAGCCCTTCCGCCAAGAAAATTCTCATCGTTGAAGACGAGCACGACATTCTCCAACTGGTCAAACTGTATTTGGAGAAAGAAGGCTTTCGAACCGTGTCGGCCAAGACCGGTATGGAAGGTCTCCAGCAAGTGAAACAGGAGAAGCCCGATTTAGTCGTTCTCGATTTGATGCTGCCTGAGATCGACGGCCTCGAGGTCTGCACACGCCTTCGATCAGCTCCCGAGACCGCGCGGCTCCCCATCATCATGTTGACCGCCAAAGCCGAGGAATCGGACACCATCATCGGCCTGGAACTGGGAGCCGACGACTACGTCATCAAACCATTCAGCCCCAAGACCCTGGTTGCCCGCATCAAGGCTCTGTTCCGACGGCTTGAGCGGAAACCTGACGACGGCCCGGCCCTCTACCGCTACGGCAATCTCGTCATGGATCTTGCACGGCACGAAGTCACTGTAAATAAAACAGAGGTCCTGCTCACCGCCAAAGAGTTTGGCCTGCTCGAACATCTCCTGCGCCATCCCGGCAGAGTCCTGACCAGGGAGGTCCTCCTGAATTCCGTCTGGGGGTACGATTACTACGGAACCACACGGACGGTCGACGTCCACATCCGGAGACTCAAGCAAAAACTCCCTTTACTCAGCGACGCGATTATGTCGGTCAAATCTCTGGGATATAAACTCAAAGAATTGGGTCGTTCAGCATGACCCTCTCCATCAGATGGAAGGTCACGATTGGAGCCCTGCTAGTCCTCACCTGTGGGCTTCTCATCGCCCGGGAATTGGTGGTTCGTTCCCTCGATCAGCAGGAGATCGTCCAGTCAGGCTTGATACTGGAGGCTCGCACCAGTCTGGTCGCATACGGGCTTCAGCCGTTTCTGACACAATCGGAAGCGCTGGTTTCGACTCCTCAATTACACACGGCGGTACGAGAGCTCAGTGCGCGAGCCCTCGCACGCATAACAGTCATGACCCCAGATGGACGGGTGTTGGCCGACAGCGCCGTCTCGGATCACCTCCTCACCACGCTTGAGAACCACCTGACACGACCGGAGATTCAGCAAGCCGTCGCCACAGGGCGTGGAACGGATCTCCGTACGAGTCGCACCACCGGTGAGCGTACGTTGTATTTGGCGATTCGCCTCCATGGGTTGAATGAGGCCACGCCCGCTGTCTTCTTGAGACTGGGGTTACCGATGACGACGTTCGACCGCGACGTGGCCAAGTTGCACAAAGACTTGGCCCTCGCCTTCGGGATTGCCTTCTTGATCGCCGTCGCGTTGAGTGTGTGGCTCGCTCGCAGCATTACGAAACCTCTGTCTGAACTTGCCATCGCGGCGCAGCAGCTGGCGAAGGGTGACCATGCGGTTCGTATCAGAACTGGATCGCGAGATGAAGTCGGCCTCTTAGCCGACACGCTCAACCACATGACGGACCAACTGAGAACCAAGATCGATGAACTCTCCGAAGATCGATCCCAGCTGTTGGCCATGCTGACCTCGATGGTCGAAGGCGTGATGGTCCTCGACCGTCGAGGTCGGGTGCTGCAAGTCAATCCGGCGTTAGAACGGATGTTCGACGTCACCAGGATGGAAGTACGGGGACGCCCCTCCTCCGATGTCTTCCGGCATCCTCAGTTGAATACGTTAGTCTCAATGGTCCTGACGAAACGCATGAACGAAGAAGATGAAATTCTTCTCCATCCGAGTGGTCGCCGCCTCCGTATCGAGGCCTCGGTCACTGAGTCCGATGGAGAGAACGACGCGTGCGCGATTCTTGTCTTTCACGACATGACAGAATTACGCCGCCTGGAAAATGTCAGGAAAGATTTCGTCGCCAACGTGTCCCACGAACTGAGGACCCCGCTCACGTCAATCAAGGGGTATATCGAAGCCCTGCTCGATGGCGCCAAAGACGATCCTGAGACCAGCACAAAATTCCTCGACATCATTCTCAAGCAAAGCGACCGGCTGAACCTGATTCTCGAAGACCTCCTCCAGCTGTCGAAAATCGAATCCGGGCAGGTCCTGTTCAAGCGAGAGCCGCTTCAAATCCGGAGTGTCATCGAACGAACGCTGGCCATGATCAAACCCTTAGCAGACAAGAAGGGGCACCGGCTCGTCTCCTTCGTGGAAGAGCATCTGCCTGCGGTGCTCGGCGATGAAGACCGGCTGTTACAAATTCTGTCAAACTTGCTCGATAACGCGGTTAAATACACGCCCGAGAACGGCACCATCACAGTGGCGGCCCACCCGGTTTCGGACGATACCGAACAGCCCGCGATGGTCACCGCGGTGGAACTGAGCGTGACCGATACCGGCATAGGAATTCCTGAGATGGAGCGCCCGCGTGTATTCGAACGATTCTATCGAGTCGATAAAGCCCGCTCACGCGAGTTAGGTGGAACAGGGCTCGGGCTAGCCATCGTCAGGCATATCGCTGAAGGCCTTGGCGGACGGGTATGGGTCGAAGGGAACATTCCGACCGGCAGCCGGTTTGTCGTCCGGCTACCAGTTCAGCAGATCAGCTGATAGGCTGCTGAAAAAGCACGCCACTGCTACGGAAGGTCAAGGCCGAGACTGAGAAAATAAATTCAGATCTTTCCTCAACCTTGACCTCAGCTTAGCAGACCATTGAATATGGATCATGCCTCAATATGAAAACATTCCCGCAGGCTGTTCAAAAAGGCTGTCTAGCAAGGCCGCAGCGAGTGAAGGGCCGAGCAACTGTCTTGACGATTACGCTTCCCGTGCCACGACCGGCTGCCAGGGAGTCCCCGCATGCACCATCCCATTGAGCATCGTCAGCAGCTTACGCATGGCGGCCACGAGCGCAACCTTCGGGGCTTTGCCGGCCGCACGCAAGCGTTGGTAGAAGCGATGGATCACGGGATTCCACCGCGTGGCGACCAACGCAGCCATGTACAGCGCTCGGCGAACGGGCGCTCGACCGCCCCAGATGGTCCGGTGTCCCCGCAGCCGCCCACTGTCGCGATTGAACGGAGCCACGCCCACCAAGGCCACAATCTGCTCGCGATTGAGCCGGCCCAACTCCGGCAGTTCGGCCAATACGGTGCGGCTCATCACCGGCCCAACACCAGGCACACTCTGCAGCAGCCCTTCCCGCGCACGCCACACCGGACTCTGCTGGATCAGATCATCCAGGTCCTCATCGAGCCGGACCCGTTCGGCGCGCAACCAGCGCAGGTGAGCCTCAATCCGCTTCCGCACTCGATCGGGGGCGCGATTCAGGCGATGCTGTTCGGCTCCCTGCATCGCCAGCACTTGGCGACGCCGCGCCAGCAGAGCCGCCAACTCCTGCGTCTGGGCATCGGGGATCACGCGCAGGGCCGGCTGGATGACCTCCGCAAAGCGGGCCAACACCTGGGCATCGAGCGTGTCCGTCTTGGCCAACTGCCCCGTCGCCTTGGCAAAGTCCCGAACTTGGCGCGGATTCACCACGATCACGGGCAAGGCAGCGGCGACCAGCGCACGCAACAGCGGGCGCTCCAAGCCGCCCGTCGCCTCCACGACAATCCGTATCGGCTGCCCCTGGGTCAGCTGTGCGATCAGGGTCGTGATCCCGGTGGCGTCATACGTCATACTATTCTGCTCGCCGGACGGCCGGACGGCTACGTCCAGCCGGACTTTCGAGACATCAATCCCAACAAAAACCAATGGGGTCTGCATCGCCGCCTCCTTGGTGTAGCCCGACCTTGTGATGATGCGGGCTTCGGTGGGGGGGAGGAACGTGACGACCTAGCTCGGCCACGGTCTCTTCGGACCGGAGGCGTATCGATCTGTCACGCTCCATCCGTCTCATGTACCACAACTCCAAGATACAAGGCGTACCCTCTGAGGTACGTTGAGGGTCTGAACGATGCGAGAACGATGCTGGCGGACTTTTCAGCATCCTGATTCACAGCCCTTACCACCGAACCAGCCCTGCTGCCCAGGTCACACCACCGCCAAAGCTTCCCAGTAAAACCATGTCGTGGGGATGAATGTTTCCCGAACGAACGGCATGGTCAAGCGCGATGGGCAATGACGCCGACGACGTATTCCCATAGCGTCCGATCACGGAACACACTCGTTCCGGCGAGATCCCAAGCCGCTTCGTAAGCTGGTCGAGAATCCGCCCGTTCGCTTGGTGTAAGACCACCTGCGCGACGTCTTGTAACTCGACACCGAACTCTTTCATGGTCTCGCGGATGACTTGGTCCAATCGCTTGACGGCCAGACGAAAGAGCAGCGCCCCTTGCATCCGCAACGTATGGGCCTTCGCTTCGACCGTGTCCAGCGTCGTTGGCCGACGCGATCCGCCTGCGGGAATCGTAATCAAACCATGATGGGCACCGTCTGCACGGAGACGGAGTCCCACGAGTCCTTGGCTCAGCTCGCCGGCCTCTGACTCGCCCCGTAATACGACCGCACCGGCCCCATCGCCGAACAAGAGCGCCGTATCGCCGTCAGCAGGGTTGATGGTGCGAGACTTCACTTCCGCGGCGACCACTAAACAGGTCTTTACCTGCCCGCTCCGGATCATGGCATCGGCCATCGAGAGTCCATAGAGAAAGCCCGAACAGGACGCCGCCACGTCGAACGCCGGAATCGAGGAACAGCCGAGCATTCGTTGCACATGGCAGGCGGTCGAGGGAAAGACCGTATCGGGAGAGGTAGTCGATAGTACGATCGCCCCCAGGTCTGAAGCCGAGAATCCGGCAGCCTCAAGCGCCGGTCGAGCAGCTTCCACCGCAAGATCAGAAGACGCTTGGGATGCAGCAGCCCTGCGTCGCTCCTGAATGCCTGTGAGACGAGAGACCACAGCCGGGTCAATGCCCAACAAGGCCCCGACCTCATGATTCGACACGACCCGTTCAGGGAGGTATGAACCCGTTCCAATAATTCTCGTCCGTATCATATAGTCTGAAGGCTGCGAGCCCCGCTGCAATTCCGGCAGGATTATAGGTCTCGATACGACAGGGGTCAACTTGACCCATCGTATTCATGAATACGTCTGCTGCGATAGCATCCATCTGACAGACTCACAACTCCGCTCAGCGATTTCGCGATGACGCGTCATGAATCATGCGGGCACATCGCGTCAAAGCCTTGCATTCAGCCATGGCGCCTGTTACATTTTCCGGCAGTGATGATACGCGGCTTCCCTCTCCAGACTCCTGCACGACGAATGACCGTGGCCCTCGGCCTCTGTGTCGCGGTCTTCTCTGTCACCACCGCCTGCTCCAGCACGCCCAAGACCCAAGACACACCGAAAAAAGCCCTGAGCGGCACTGACGAGCAGATATTCCTGGGCGACGGGATCAAGAAAAACTACGACCCGAACGTCATCATGAAGCGAGGGGAGGCGTTCTTCGAGAAAGAGGAGTACGCGGAGGCCATCGTCGAGTATACCCATTTTCTCGATCTTCATCGCACCCATGTCCTGGCCTCCTATGCCGTCTTCCGCATCGGAGAAAGCCAACTGAAGCTGACCAAGGGAATCCAGCGTGATCCCACTCCCATTCAGAAAGCCCTCGAAGCCTTCGAACGGGTCCGGAAAGAATTTCCAGGAAGTCGATACGACGGCCCTGCGCTCCAACGGATCCAAGACTGTCACGATCTTTTGGCACAAACACATCTCTTCGTCGGTCAATTCTATTATCGACGTGGCTCCTATCTCGCCGCTGCACATCGTTTCGAGCAAATCATGAAACTCTACCCCGACAAGTCGGTCTCGCCTGATGCCTTATACTTTCTGGCACTCAGCTACCACGACCTTGGGGCGGACGATTGGGCCAGTGAGAAACTGATTTTGCTGGCAGAGAAATATCCGGACAGTTCGCATTCGAGCAAGGCAAAGAGCCTGCTTGCAAAGATCGGCGGAGCACAACCTCCCACATTGCTGGCAGAAAACGTCGAACCTGCCCCCCTCGCTACTCAGCCAACTGCACCCCCGCCGGACAATCAACTGGGTTTTGCGGCAGGACTGATTCCCTCTGCCCCAACTGCATCGTTCCGCCTCCCTTCCGCTACGGCGTTGAGCCAATCTTTTGTCAGCTGTCGCCTGGGCGCCTGGTGTTGACCTAGCGGGCAGGATGCTGAAAAAGCCCGCCAGCTTCGTTCTCATCTCGCAAGAATCCTCAACGTACCCCAGAGGGTACGCCTCCGGTTCTTGCTTCGCCTGCGGCCTTGCTGGACGGCCTTTTTGAGCATCCTGCGAAATCTCTTCCATTGCCCCATCTGTGCGCTGACCATTGAGTTTTCACCGTGGCACGATGGTTTTCCCGCAGCCTGCCGGAGCAGCATCGAAGCTGCCAGCAAGCACTCGCGCCGAAACAACTTCTTTGTTATCTCTTCAGGCTGAAAGCTGATCACTGAAAGTTATTGGTGGACTCAACGCAGCTGCAGGGCTTCGAGCAGGAGCTCACGGGTGGAAGACTTTACGATTCCCTTGGCGCGCCGGATAAAGGACTGGTACGTTTCCTTCCCCTGTAGAACTTCGCAGTAGAGCTGAACGACCGCTTGGTAGGGACTCAACAACCGGTGACAGAGGCGCGGAAACGTATAGACAATGTCGGCGAGACGCGAAGCAATTCGAAACTCAGGATACAATTGCTCTCTGACCGCCAACTCATAGTCCCATAAACTTTTGCTCCGATCGTGCCGTTGATTGAGGACAGTCATCGCGGCCATCTTGCCGGAACGAACGGCGTAATAGATACCCTCGCCAAATAATGGATCGACAAGGTGCCCGGCATCGCCTACCAACATCGCTTGGCCATTCACAAGGTCGTCCGGCCCCGGTTCCGGACTCAGTTCAGTCCTGCTAAACAGGGGGAGTGGATGGCCAACCGGCTTGGGCACATCCAAACCCGCCAAGCCTTTTTCTCCACACACGAATCGGTCGAAGGTTTTCTTGAGGCTCGCCGGTTTGCTCTGAAACTCCCCCACACCGACCGACAACCGCCCCTGCTTGGGAAAGATCCAGGCATATCCCATCGAGCAGGCGCCGATGTCGATCACGGCTTTTCCTACGGCCGGATACTGTAGCCCCGGTCCAAGTTCGATCTCGCTTTCTAACGTCGGTATACAACGTTGTCGCCGGTCGGGGAAGAGATGCTTCGCGACCTGGCTGTTCGCGCCGTCGGCGCCGATCAACACCTTCGCATGGTAGCATCCGCGATCGGTGGTCACCTCAACACCATCCGGCACGTGACGGAACGACTGCGATTGCTCCCCTTCGTGAATCTCCGTACCAACGTGCCGTGCCTGTTGAACCAGGTGATGATCGAACCGATCGCGCATGACCATATAGGCGATCGGACTGGGTGATTCGATCGTGATGGATTTCTCACCCCGGTACAAAAACTGAAATCCGAAGATGGTCTCTTCGACGACGGACTTGAACCCTGGATCGAGAAGTTGCTCGATCCGGACCGACAAACCGCCGCCGCAGACCTTGTAGCGAGGATGTGTTTGTTTGTCGATGGCGAGAACCGACAGCCCGGCACGGCTCAGTTCGCAGGCAGCGGTAGCTCCAGCAGGTCCCATGCCGACCACGACCGCATCATAGCTTTTATGATCGAGAGGTCTGTTCATCCTGTCTCAGGCCTACTGCCCGAGGTACCAGCCGATACCGGCACGTTCCAGAAAACTGGTAATCATCGTGAGGCTATTGGCGTATATCATCACGCCCACGACAATGAGCATCACCCCGCTCACGGTGGAGACGCCCCACAAATACATACGCGCCTGCTTGAAATAGGCGAGGAACCGATCCACTCCCAGGGCCGTGAGAAACAATGGCACACCCAGCCCCAACGAATAGCTCGTCAGCAACAGCACCCCGTTCATCATCGACTCGGTCGTGCTGGCATACAACAAGATGGTCCCGAGCACCGGCCCGACGCACGGAGTCCACCCCGCGGCGAACGCCACGCCGACCAAGAACGACCCCACATATCCGACCGGTCGATTTCTGAACTGGAACCGATGCTCCATTTTGAGAAAACTGATGTTCAAGATTCCCAATAAATACAGGCCGAAGATGACGATCACAATCCCGCCGATTCGTCGAACATAATCTTGATAGATCACCAGCGCCTGCCCGATGAAACTGGCCGACGCCCCAAACGAGATAAAGACGGCTGAGAATCCACCAATAAACAATAGGGCGTTCACGACAATGGTTTTCTTGAGCTTCGAGCGCACCGTCGAATCGGTCAGTTGTTCGATAGACAGCCCTGTGACATACGAAATATAGGAAGGGACCAGCGGGAGCACGCAGGGCGAGACGAACGACAGCAGCCCGGCCGAAAAAGCCGCGATAAGGGAGATATTGGTAACCGATTGCGACATGGGTTGCGGGAACCTGGTTAAGATTTCATCAACATCTGTATCAGCTGCTGCGCTTCAGGCGCGCTCCAGTCACGCGCACCGAAAATCTGGTGGCGAACAACCCCCTGCCGATCCACCATGAAGGTCATCGGAAGGCTTCGAGCGCCATAGGTCAATCCTACGCGATAGTCGTCGTCGTGGAGGATGGGAAACGTCAAACGATTCTCTTGCTGAAATGGCTTGGTGACCGCCACACCTTGCGCATCGGTGGACACTGCGAGAATCTCAAAATCCTTTCGAGGGAACATCCGGTAGAGCTCTTCCATTGCCGGCATCTCCACCCGACAGGGGCCGCACCAGGTGGCCCAAAAGTTTAACAGCACCACTTTGCCGCGCAAGTCCGACAAGGTCACGAGGCGGCCTTGCAAATCTCGAAGTTGGAAGTTCGGCGCCGGCTCACCCAGCTTGATACTGTGGCGCCCAGCAACCAGCAAAATATCTGCCGCCGTCGCACCGCCCGCCCCGACCATCGTGGCCATCAGACAGAGCACTGTTCCGGCAATCCAGGCCTTCATCATCCCTTCATCTCTCTCCGCAATCCCATTCCTAAGTGCCCGCTTCCCTCGGGCGTGCCATGAACTCCCTTAGCCATCAGGACAGACACAGCCCCACAACCTCACAAAGGGAACTCAATACCAAATAAGGGAAGCCCAACCATGATCGTAACACGTCGACCGAGGCGAGAGCCGCACAATCCCATCATCTTACAAGTGCCTAAAAATGGGTGTCAAGCAAGCCACCTGCAACGCCAAGCCCGTATGACGCATGAGTGCTTCTGTCGCAATTGCCGGTCCGCTGCCACGACAAGCCTTCGACGGGGGTTGCAACGAGGTTCGGCAGTTTTTCGACAAACCGTCACCAGGGACAATGCGAGGTAGACAATAAGGGGGCACTCATACTAATATCGCACGGTCATTCGTCAAGCGACCGCCAACCGACCATTGAGGACCCCATGAGAAACAATTACCTGTTCACATCAGAGTCCGTGACGGAAGGACATCCGGACAAGATCGCCGACCAGATCTCAGACGGAATCCTCGACGCGATCATTGCCAAAGACAAATATGCACGGGTGGCCTGCGAAACAATTCTGACCACCGGAATTGCCTTCGTGGCCGGGGAAATCTCCACCAAAGCCTATGTCGAGATTCCCGATATCATCCGCGAGGTCATCAAGGATGTCGGTTACTGCGATGCTGCCTGGGGATTCGACTACCACACCTGCTCCGTTCTCACCGCCATTCACCAGCAATCCGGCGATATCTCTATGGGCGTGGATTCCGGCGGCGCCGGCGACCAGGGACTGATGTTCGGCTACGCCACCAACGAAACGACTGAACTCATGCCGATGCCGATCGTTCTGGCCCATCGGCTCACCAAGCGGCTGGCCGAAGTC
>JACMLT010000212.1 GCA_014379455.1 Nitrospiraceae bacterium | reverse complement strand
TTGTCCGCTTGGACCTGGCCATTGAATCCATTGGCGCCAAGCGCGTGGTTCTGGATTCGATTGAATCATTTTTCGCAGGAATTTCTAATGTGGGCATCCTTCGCCTTGAGATCAAGCGTCTTTTCAGGTGGCTCAAACAGAAGCAGGTGACGGCGGTGGTGACGGGTGAACAAGGGCAGAACTCATTTACACACCATGGCCTTGAGGAGTTCATCTCCGACTGCATCATACTCTTGGACAACCGGGTCCGGCAACAAGTCTCAACACGCAGAATCCGTGTCATCAAATACCGAGGCTCCAATCACGGCGCCAATGAATATCCTTTTGTCATCGACAAGGATGGGCTCTCCGTCATTCCCATCACGTCGACAGGGCTCGATCACCCCGGCACCGCCGAGAAAGTGTCGACAGGTATTGGATCGCTTGACCAGCTGTTCGCGGGCGGGGGTTACAGCCGAGGATCTACCGTACTGATTTCGGGCACCGCCGGCACAGGAAAAACCAGTATCGCAACTGCGTTTGTGGATGAGAGTTGCAGAAGGGGCGAACGATCCCTGTACGTATCTTATGAGGAATCGCCTGGGCAACTCATCCAGAATATGAGTTCGATCAATTTCGATCTGGCCAATTGGTCGAAAAAGGGGCTTTTGAAAATTGTGTCGACCCGACCCGCCTTCTTTGGTCTCGAAACGCATTTACTTGATTTATACAAGTTGCTGGCTGAATTCAAGCCAAAGTCGGTCGTGATAGATCCCCTCACCAGCCTTATTGGGCAAGCCGAGACCGCAGAAATTCAGTCCATGCTGACCCGCATGATTGACGCCTTGAAATCCAAGGGTATCACCGGCATCTTCACGAGTCTGGTTTCCTCGACAGCCCACAATGACACCAGTGGGGAAATCGGCGTCTCGTCGTTGATCGACACCTGGATCGTGGTCAGGGAACTAGAGGAAGATGAAGGTAAAAGACGGACCCGAGGACTTTACATCGTCAAATCTCGCGGCACGGGCCATTCGAGTGATGTTCAAAAACTGATCGTCACGGATGATGGACTTCATGTTCAGCCCATGCAAGCTGACGCCACAGCTAGCGCTAAGCAGAAAACGAGAATCGGCAAGGATGTAAGCCCGAAGAAATAGGCCCCCACACTAGATATCCTCGACGAGCCACCTGACTCACAGTATATGGAGCGAGCGCCACCCACTTTCATTGTCGGCATTGGCGCGTCTGCTGGTGGGCTCAACGCTTATAAGGCGTTCTTCGATGCATTAATGCCCAATACCGGTATGGCTTTTGTTGTTATCTCTCATATCTACCCAGCTGCTCACAGTCAGTTGGCAGAGATTTTATCGCGTCATACCAAAATGGGCGTGGCACTGGCCACATCCGGGATGAAGATATGGGCTGACGAGGTCTACGTCATTCCTGGCGATGCAGATCTGTTGGTCGAGAATGGAGCCCTGACGGTCATCTCCCCTCGTACCAGAAGGAACGCACAGGTCGATATATTCTTTAGCTCGCTTGCAACAGCCATGGGCGCGCGTGCGATCGGCATCGTTCTCTCCGGGTTCGGTGGCGACGGAACGGACGGATGCAGGGACATCAAGGCAAAGGGAGGGACGACTTTTGCTCAGGACAGCTCTGCCGAGATAAACGAAATACCGCTGAACGCTCAGGCTTCAGGCAGTGTCGATTTCGTTCTGCCGCCGGCAAAAATGTCCTCCGCGCTCAGCAGGATTGCTGCGCGCTTCGCCCAGGATGAGAGCCTGAGAAATAATCGGAATACAACGGACAAACACTTCGATCAAAAAAACAAGGCGGTCGAAGAAGAAACAGACGAGTCAGTCCTGTCGAATAGGCTCTCGGCGGATAGAGAACGGGAAAGTGAACGGGCGATAACGGACCTGAAGGAAGCGGAAGACCGACGTTCTTCGACCGGCAACCAGTTTCCCCCTTTAGACGACAGGGGGCTGACTCTGGAGCGCGAAAAATCTGATGAAGCTCAGAATGTTCAGCGAGAAGCAGAGGACCGAGCCCGGGAATCGGAACGTTTTCAAAAGCGCTTGATTGCAGAAGCCTTCTTTGAAATTGACCGTGCTTCAGCGAACACGGGCCTGCTCGATGAACGAGTCCGCGCTGACCGGGAGTTCCAACACACTTCCAGGTTATTGTCGAAAGAAGAAACCTCTCACACTGTAACGCAGGCGACCCTTTTCGCAAGAAATCTGTCCATGGCAGCGGTAAGCCATGACTTGAGAAATCACCTCAACGCTATTGCGATGGGCGCCAGCGTGATGCGGAACAACCTTGTCTACGGAGAGAAAGATGTAAGTACCCTTCTAAAATCCATCGACATGATCGAGCGCAACTCCGCGAGCATGGATCGGATGATCAGCGATCTGCTCGACTTGGAGCGAATGGAAAGCGGGAAACTGAGTCTCGAGCGCGAGAAGTACGACATCAGCGCCCTTTTGCACGAATGCAAAGAGCTGTTCGCTCCTGTTCTCGACAGCAAGTCGATTTCCATGTCAATTCATACTGGGCCTGAGCCGATTTTCGCCGACATAGCCCGCGACA
>JACMLT010000211.1 GCA_014379455.1 Nitrospiraceae bacterium | reverse complement strand
GTCGCGTGAAACTATCGTACGAAGATCAAGAGGCGCTTCGGTATGCGAAAGCGCTCCTTGAGAACCCTGGCCTTGCAGCGAAGATCACGGGATTGATTGGCATGCCGATTGACATGGCGCTTCAGCGACTTCCGGAGAAATGGGCGCAGGTCGTCAATGAGGCGACAAGGAAGTCGCTAGAGACAGCGCTACAGGCTGCGCTGCTGACGCTTGACGACAAGCCGCAGGCGAACTCTTGGGAGTTCCTCCACAAGCTCGCAGTGGTGGCGACTGGCGCAGGGGGAGGCGCCCTTGGGTTGCTCGGTCTCCCTTTCGAGCTGCCCTTATCCACTACCATTATGCTGCGTTCTATTGCGGATATTGCACGAAGTGAGGGTGAACGCCTCCGGACGCCGGACGCCAAACTGGCTTGCCTTGAGGTCTTCGCGCTTGGCGGGCCCAGCAAGAGCGATGACGCGAGTGAATCCGCCTATTTCTTGATGCGTGCAGCTCTGGCGAAGTCGGTCTCAGAGGCTGCGTGGTACATCACCGAGCGAGGTCTGGTGGAGGAGGGCGCACCAGCCATCGTCAGGTTCATCACACAGTTGGCCACGCGCTTCGGCGTGAACGTTTCAGAGAAGGTTGCCGCCCAAGCCGTACCCGTCATTGGTGCGGCCGGAGGCGCCGTGATCAATGTCCTGTTCATCGACCATTTCCAGGAGATGGCACGGGGTCACTTCATTGTCCGTAGATTGGAACGCACGTATGACCCGCAGTTGGTGCGGGCGGAATATGAGAGATTGTAAGGGGTAGCCTGGTTGGTCCGCCGTGCTCACGGAACTCCCACGATGAGGAGGATGGAGACTGATGATCTTCTGTGCTCGCGCAACGCGCGGCTTAAGAAAGCCCTCGTTGGACGCGCGCAGTGGAAGATCAATCAGCCCCCATCCCTGAAGAGAGAACGAGCGAGCTCGGTAAGGATCAATTAGATTGGGCAGTGGTTGCTTGGGAAAAGGTCGCGCTTCAACGCGACCGGGGTTGGGTGGGTGAGAAGGTGTGCGCAGTTGGTGACCAAACCAGGCCACCCCTGAAAGAGGATAACGAGCGAGCTTGGAGGGACCATTGAGTAAGAAAGGTTGTCGACTAAACAGGTGATACGGCGCATCGCCAGCATATCGGCCCATAGTAGCCAGCACCGTTAGCCTAGGCGGTTTTTCCAGTCTGACAGGCCCGCAGGGTTCACCGGAATGTGATGCTTGACAAGTCTTCGTGACCGAGTGATATTGCGCGCAGAGTACTGTCTCTGTCGCACTCACTTAATATTTAGGTTGCATAGGACTGGGGTAATGCCATCGCTGAGCACATTGAAGTTAGACCTTTTCGAACTTGCGAAAGTTCGTGGATTCTGCGATCCCTTGACCGGCTGCTTCCCTTGTCCGAAAGGGCTCTGAGCGGTCTTCTGTGCTTATATGCTCAGCGCGAAACGGTTCGCTGGGACATGATTCCTCTTTATGACGTTGAGTCATTTGAAAGAAAGGGATCCGCAGCACAGCTGATTACGCATCCCGGTTCCTTCCTTACGGAGCACGTCCTTCTACATCGCGACGGTTCTGAAGAATGTATCTGGGGCGGAATGCCTGCTGATATTTTATATGTAAGCTCAGACTCTGCATCCGTCGTCATGTTCGAGAACAAAATTGGTGGAGACATTGGCTATGAGCCTACCCCGGAGTCCAATCAGCTAGCTCGACAACTTGACTACCATATAAACCTTAGACGTGGGCTCATAAGAAGCGCGTCTCTTCTTCTTATAAGTACACGGTCGATGCTCGACTTGGGATGGTACCGTACCGAATTTTTGGGAGCTCTCAAACATAAGGATCGTTACATGACGGCCCCTGGCTATCTCGCCACGTGGGAAGATGTCTTCGATTCAATTTCTCCCATGGCTCGCGCCTCAACCTGCATGTTAGAATGAGCTTGCGCGCAGACAGCATAGCGTTGAACGTTCAACTCACATTACTCCTCACCTGCCTGATCCAGACCGCCGCGACACGATGACCCCCTCATTCGAGAGGACATCCCTCTGTGGGTAGGTACGACGTGTGAGGCAGCACTCGCTGTCTCAGCCCGGCAATTCGACCAGCCGCCGTTCAAGAAACCGCCGCTCCGGCTTCTGTTGTGTGAGGCTCAGGGCTTTCTCGTAGGAGACTCGGGCTTCTGCTGTTCGCCCGAGCCGACGGCAGAGATCCGCCCGTGCTGCGTGCGCTAAGTGATAATTTTCCAACTCACCCCGCGCGAGGATTCCGTTGATGAGATCCAGGCCTGCTAACGGGCCATCGCGCATGGCGACTGCAACAGCGCGATTGAGTTCGATCACCGGTGATGGATGCGCCTGAATCAGCAGGTCGTAGAGTGCAACGATCTGAGCCCAGTCCGTGGCGGTGGCGCTGGGCGCCTGGGCGTGTGCCGCCGCGATTGTGGCTTGGATGGTGTATGGACCGACTTGGCCTGAGGCCAGCGCCCGCGCCACCAGCGAGACTCCCTCCGTGATCTGACTCCGGTTCCATAGCCCGCGATCCTGGTCCTCCAAAAGAATCAGATCGCCATTCGGCGAGGTGCGCGCGGCACGCCGCGAGTCGTGAAGCAGCATGAGCGCCAAGAGTCCCATTGCTTCAGGCTCCGGGAGCAACTCGATCAGCAATTGCCCCAACCGGATGGCTTCCCCTGATAGATCGTGCCTGGTGAGCGACCCACCGGATGATGCGGAGTACCCCTCGTTGAAGACGAGGTAAATCACCTGGAGCACAGCGTCCAGGCGATCCGGCAGCTCTTTCTCCAACGGCACTTCATAAGGAATGCGTGCGTCGCGGATCTTCGCCTTGGCGCGCACGATCCGCTGGGCGATCGTGGCCGGTTTCGTAAGGAACGCGCGTGCGAGTTCCTCGGTCGCGAGGCCGCAGACTTCACGGAGCGTCATGGCGGCTTGTGCCTCCGACGACAAGGCCGGATGGCAACAAGTAAAGATCAGCCGCAGCCGGTCGTCCTCGACGCTGTCCTCGTTCCACTCTTTGGCGTCACTGGTGGTGTGTTCGAGTTGTTTGGCAAGTTCTGTCAGCGATGCGTCGAACCGGGCGCGTCGACGTATGCCGTCGATGGCCTTGAAACGGCCGGTCGAGACGAGCCAGGCTCGCGGATTGGCCGGTACGCCATCGCGCGCCCATTGCTCCACTGCGACGGCGAATGCATCGTGCAGCGCCTCCTCGGCAGTCTCAAAGTCGCCCAGCAGGCGGATCAGCGTCGCGAGCACCTGGCGTGATTCGGAGCGGTAGATGGTATCCACCAAGTCGCGCATTCGGTTGGTTCCACCGGCACTCACTGTCGACAGGCCCTCATGCTGACATGGCACAACGAGACTTAGGACATCCCGCGCCCTGCATAAGTGGCACCGCATCCCTCATCGTGTTGCACTGTGGCGACCGTTCGTCGATGTGTGACGAATGGCTTTGCTGGGGGCTGGGTTCGATTGCCTGCGGAATCGGGCCGGCGGGAGGCCGAACTGACGTTTGAAGGCGCGGTTAAAGGAAGGTTCTGACTCATAGCCAACCTCAGCAGCAATCTGCGCAACGCTACTGCTGGTGGATGTGAACATTTGCGCGCCGAGCTGAAGCCGCCAGCGTGTGAGGTAGGCAATGGGGGTCTCCGAGAGATAACGCCGGAAACGCTCGGCCAGTACGGAACGCGAAATTCCTACCTCGTTCGCGAGTGCGGCAATCGTCCAAGGATGGGCCGGCTTGCGATGCAGCAGGGCCAAGGCTCTCCCGACTTCCGGGTCGCGGACGCCGGCCAGCCACCCGGTTTGTTCCTCAGGCAGCAGCACGATGTAGCGTCGCAGCGTTTCGACGAACAAGACTTCGGACAACTTGGCGAGCACGGCCTCACTGCCGGGCCTGGAAGTGTCCGCGTGACCCACCGAATAGCGGATGGAGTTTTCCAACCATTGGCCTGACGCGTCGTTGCGGATACTCACTTTTAGCATGGGTGGCAGCCCGCCAAGAAAGACCCGGCTGAGCTGCGGCTCGCAGGCCATGTAGCCACAGATGAATTTGGTGATCTCTCCGCATCCGCCCATGCGGGAGACCTTGAGGCCTTCAGCTAAAATGCGTTGCAGCCCGTGAATGTTGTCCACCGGCTTAACCGGCGAACCGTTTCCCATGATGTGTGGATCGCCGTGCGGAAAGATGACGATGTCTCCCGCGTTGAGGGGAAGCGGCCGGTCGTCTCCCTCCACATGTGCATAACCGCGGCCCTCGGTCAGCAGATGATAGATGATCACGTGCTTGGAGTCCGGCAAAAGATACGGAGCCATGGTGTGCGAGGAGGGCTGGCGAACGCACCAGGGCGCTGAAAACTCGGCATTGTAAAACATGGCTCCGTCGAGCTTGACGGCCCTGAGGACTTCGGACAAGACATCCATGCGGGCTCCAAAACAGTGATGGAGTTTCGGCAAAGAATACCGGACGCCAAAGCAAGGAATGTGCAGCCTAGCACGTCCCCTGTCAAGAGAACCAGATTCCCGGATAAGACAGCCACAAGCAGTCATCCTATAATGCGACATGGATTGCGATGCGGACGGCTCTTCGATCCGAGAACACTTACTATTAGCGCCTCTATCACATGACGTGGAACGCGGAACGCGCGATCATGGCCGCGAACCGAATCTCTGTATTGACACGTCACGTCCATATGAT
>JACMLT010000210.1 GCA_014379455.1 Nitrospiraceae bacterium | reverse complement strand
TGGACCGATCGCCCTCCTTCGCAGCCCGTTCAATTCGTGACGGGAATCGCGGCAATCGGTGTCCTCCTCTTCTTTCTCCTTCTTCCCATTCGAGTGATCCAGGAAGCTAATCCGGATTGGCGACCGCTGAATTGGGTGCATGCGGGCGTGGTCGTGGCAATTTGTGCCACCGCGCTGATGTGGATCGGGGGAAGACGGTGGGTGTGCCACTTCGGCGTTCCGCTTTTGTTGATATTCTTCGCGCTTCCCTGGCCGCTCGCCATCGAGCAGGGCGTGATTCAATTCCTTACACGCCACGTCACCACTGGGACCGCCGAGATGCTGAATGGATGCGGTATCCCGGCATTCCCGCGCGGCAACGTCATCGAGTTGGCGAGCGGTCTGGTCGGCGTCAACGAAGCTTGCTCCGGGATTCGCTCCCTCGCCGCCACCCTGATGGCGGCCGCGTTTTTCGGCGAATTTTACCGGCTCCGGTGGTTGGTTCGCGCGGTGTTGGTTGCGGTTGGCGTGGGGGTGGCGTTCGTGTTGAATGTGGTGAGGGCGTTCGTGCTCGCCTATCTCCAGGCGGAGTACGGCGCGGAGACTTTGCACCGCTGGCACGACATGACCGGTGTGGCGATTTTCGCCGTTTCTTTCGCCATTTTGTGGGGGGCGGCTGCCTTCCTCAGCCGGTGGTCAGGTGCTGGTAGATGGGTTGCGGCGAGTAGCTTTTCGGTGTCGAAACTGTTTCCTACCAAGATCCCCATTCTGCTGCCGCTCGCCGCTCTTCTCTGGATAATAGCGATCGAACTTGCCACCGGCGTCTGGTTCAAAACCCGAGAGCGCGCGCTCCCGCCTGCGACCACTTGGACGATGCAGTGGCCTTCCAATTCCCACGCCTTCCGTTTCGCCGAGGTCCCGGATGAGGTAAAGTCCATCCTCCGATACAGCGAGGCCGCGACCGGTACTATTCGCGAGCCGGGCACGCCGACTTGGCAAATTTACTTTCTAAGATGGGACGCTGGCCGGACCTCGGCACAACTCGCAGTCATGCACCGGCCCGAAATCTGCCTTCCAGCGACAGGGATGCGCCAAGTGGCTGACTCCGGAGTGACCACGGTCCATGCGCACGGCCTCGCGATGCCGTTTCATGGCTCGGTCTTCGACGACGGCAACCAGCGGTTGTATGTGTATCGCTGTCTTTGGGAAGACCGGGGAGCGTCACAGGACAACACACTCGACATCAGTCTCTCGGGAAGGCTGAAGGCGACCTGGCAGGGGAGGCGAAATACCGGACAAAGATTGGTGCAAGTAGTGATTTTTGGCGCGCGCAACGAGCAGGAAGCACGGGAGGACCTCGTGCGACGGATCCCGGAGTTGATTTCCGTGACTTGAAATCAATTGCCAGTCAAGCTGCGCTCGTAAACAGGTTATTCGCCACTATGATTTTCGCAGCTTTTAAGCGCTTTCGCTTGCCGCAGGGGTGGAAAGGCATAACCTGCGGGAATGATAAAAAGTGCTCATCGAAGCATGCCGGTCGCCGCACGGACGATCGATCGCGGGCATTTTCCCCGATGGGATTTGCGGTCGGATCAATGCTTCGGCGGGCGAATTTCTAGGAGCCCAAGGGTGAATTTCAATCCGATGCCCCTTTTCGTCCAGAGGCTCCTGACCGGAGTCAACTTGGTGGCTGCCCTCGGGCTTCTCCTTGGGGGTGCGGCTGAAGCACAAAATCAAGACCTGCGCTGGGTGGACGTGCCGCCCGCCACGGATGGAAATGTTCCGCAGTCGGAAAGCTCCCGATCAGGGGAAGGGGCGGCGGGAGAAACGCCCGGAACGAGTGACTTTCTAGAGAGGGCTCCAGCTACACCGAGAACGGGCGCCTACGACAGCTTGGGCGGGGCGCGATCTTTGTTCCGGGATGACGAAGTGGATCGGGGCGCGATCCGGCCTTCCTCCACCGGCCTTGCCGCCGCTCGTGAGCGTGACCGATGGCTGGCAAAGGCACAGGATCAGGCCCTGCCTCACGACTACAACATCAAGATCGGCTCCATGTTGTTCTGGTTCGATGCTGGGCTCAGCTTGGAATACAGTGATAACGTCACCGGAGCAGGATCGGGAGGAAACTTCGACAGTTCACGGTTTGATGACCGATTCTCGGATCCGAGAACCCGCGACTTCGTCGGCACTTCGGACGACGGAAGGGAAGGTGACTTCATCATTCGACCGCAGGTCAACATGCACGGCTACCTGAAACTCTCCCAGTACAACAGCCTGATCCTCAATGTCGGTCTGGGCTACGTGAAATATGTCAATCACCCGGAATTCGATTCCAACAGCAGTCTGCTCTACCTCGCGCCCGGGACTGAGATTTCCTTCGACGTGAAAGTGGGTGACTTCCTGATTAATTTCCATGAGCGCCCCTCGATCCCGCAGGACCAGACCGACTCCCTGACCTTGCGACGAACTTTCAGTTACAGCCGATTCGTCAACACGGTGGGGGTCTCCGTGCTGTGGGATCTAAACCGGATTCTCCTCAGCGCTGGGTATGATCATTTCGACTCCATCGCCCTCAATTCGGATTTGGACTATCTGAATCAGTCATCCGATCAACTCCATGCCTCTGCTCTGTTCAAGATTACAGATTCATTCTCCGCGGGCATCGAAGGTGCCGCCTCGCCCGTTCGTTACCAGGGCGGAGTCCAGAACGACGGCTTCACTTACAATTTCGGGCCGTTCGCCGAAATTCAGGTTACAGAATTTCTCAGACTGCGTCTCTCGGCTGGATACCAGGGAGGCACCTTCGATTCTGGAGGACTCAATGGCGACAACAGCGATCCGAGCGGATATTACGCGAACGTCAGCATTTATAATAATCTGAATGCCTATTTCACGCATAACCTATCTTTCGGCCATGAAGGCCAGTTGGGAACCGTCTCCAATTTCGTGGAGGTAAATTACATCCGCTACGGCGCGAGTTGGGATATTCTCAATCGCACCAGCGTCGGGGGCGACCTTTCATTTGAAGATGCTGAGGAATCCGGCGGCTTCTTCGCGCAGGACATCCGGCGCTACAGTGCGGGTGTATTTTTGAGTTACTTTCTCACGAAGAAACTCGCCGTCGGATTGCACTACCGGTTTACGAAGAGAGAATCCAGCGGCTCAGCTTCAGTTGCCGGGGGAAATTCTTTGCTGGATTACCATGAGAACCGAATCGGTCTGGATTTCCGTTACACATTCTGAGTTTCTCTCCTTGCGAAAGCGCCTTCTTTCGCTGAACTAGCATCGCAAATGCTATTCGCAGGCTCCAGTCGTGAACAAATGCACGTGAGAAGCCGTTGAAATGAAATCCCTCGCAGCCCAAATCCTGAGCCTGCTCGTGTTGTGCGCACTGTCGATTCGATCGCAGGCGCAAGAGAAGCCGGTTCCACGAGCGCTGCCGGTCGATCAGCCGGCCAATTCACCCGCTGCGGGACTTCACCCCCTCTCGGCGCCTGACCCCGCCGGATCATCTGCCGCTCCCGCCGAGGCGAAATCCGAAACCGCGCCGTCGGAAAGGGCAATTCTGCCCCGCTCGATGGATGGATTGAATGACAAACGCGCCATCGCGGTCGGTGACAAGCTGAGTTTCAGCGTCGTCGAAGATGAGGCGCCGCCGGTGCCGCTTTATGTGACTGATTCCGGAGAAATGGAGGTGCCGTATATCGGACGGCTGACGGCTACAGAGAAGACGTGCAAGCAGTTGGCTTATCGCATCAAGGCGTTGCTGGAGAAGGAATACTACTATCAGGCTACCGTTCTGCTCGGGCTGGATACCGCTGGCAGCCGGGTCTCGAGCAGAGGCCGGGTCTATGTCGTCGGTCAGGTCCGCGCGCAAGGGCCTCAGGATATTCCCGTGGATGAAGTCTGGACGGTGAGCAAGGCCGTGCTCCGGGCCGGCGGATTTGCGACCTATGCCAATCGGAGAAAAGTGAAGCTGGTGCGCGGTGGAACGGGCCAGGGAAAAACAGAAACCGTCATCGTGGATTTGGTGGAAGTCCTCGAAAAGGGAGACAACCGCAAGGATCATGAAGTCGGTCCGGACGATCTGATTGTGGTGCCGGAAAAGCTAATTAACTTCTGAAGCATGTCCTCGTCGCTTTTCAAAACCCCTCGTCGAATTAGCCATGGCGGATAGTCATAACGCGCGTAGCCGGCCGTCGTCGTCGTTGGTCGTGTTCATCTCGCGACTGAACAAGTACCTCTCTTTCCTAAGAAGGCGTTGGTGGATCCTTGTCCTCACCTCCAGCATTGGCCTTTGCGTGGCAGCCTGGCTCAACGCCCAGAAAGCGCCGTCCTATATTTCGTTCGCGCGCATGATGGTTAGTGGCAAAATAGCTCTTCCAGAGGGAGCCATTTACAGTGAAGAGTTGAGCAATTTTTACGGAACGCAAAGCGAATTGATGCAAAGCCCCGAAGTGAAGCGCCGCGCGGCCACCCGGGTCGAAAGCCAGCGGCCGGAACTTCAGCCTTCGCCGATCAGTTTGACGGTTGGCTTGCAGCGCAATACCTCGTTCTTCGTTTTGACGGCCGTAGGCGCCGAGCCGAACTATACCCAGGCTTACCTCGACGCTTGCATGGAAGAGTATCTCCGCTTTAAGAGAGAGCTTCGTTCGGAGACTTCCCAGACCGCGCTGACATCGATCACTGACGAACTGCTCAAACTGGACAAGGACCTCGAAGCGGGGCAGGAAGAGTTGCTGCTGTTCCAGAAGACAAACAACGTGGTCATTCTTGAGGAAGAAGGGAACGGCGCCGCCAAATACCTGGTAACGCTCAATCATCAGCTCGCCGCTCTTAAAACCGAGTATCAACTCCTCACCATGCTGGACTTGGACCAGAACTTGGAACGGCAGGGGCAGAATGTGCCCGGGCAGGCTGCTGCAGATGCGACTCCGAAGCCGGAAACGCCAAACATGGGGCCTCAGCTAGACTACTTAAAGGCGAAGCAGCAGGTGCAGGTCTTGCAAGCCGCCAAAGAAC